>JAUSBQ010000148.1 GCA_030651965.1 Pseudolabrys sp.
GCGGCATGGCGCTGATCGACGAGGCGCGCGCCGCCGCTATGTATGACGCGATGGGGCCGGCGACCGAAAGCTCCGGCGGCTCCGCGGCCAACACCATTGTCGGCGTTGCCTCGTTCGGCGGCCGCGCCGCCTTCGTCGGCAAGATCAAGGACGACGTGCTCGGCACGGCCTTCGCGCACGACATTCGCGCCGCCCGCGTCACCTTCGACACCAAGCCGGCGAGCGACGGTCCTTCGACCGCGCGCTGCTACATCATGGTGACGCCGGACGGCGAGCGCACGATGAACACCTATCTCGGCGCGGCGCAGGACTTGCAGCCGTCCGATATCGACGAGGCGGCGGTGGCCGCCGCCGCCGTAATCTATCTCGAAGGCTATTTGTGGGACCCGCCGAAGGCCAAGGCGGCTTTCGTCAAGGCCGCCGAGATCGCGCACCGCAACAATCGCAAGGTGGCGCTGACTCTGTCGGATTCATTCTGCGTCGATCGCTACCGCGGCGAATTCCTCGACCTGATCCGCAAGGGTACCGTCGATATTCTGTTCGCCAACGAGCACGAACTCAAAAGTCTGTACGAGACCGCCGACTTCGATACGGCGGCCAAGGCGCTGCGTGGCGACGCCAAACTTGCCGTCGTCACCCGCAGCGAAAAAGGCTGCGTGGTGGTTTCGCGCGACGGCATCGAAGCGGTGCAGGCCATGCCGATCGACAAGGTGGTGGACGTCACCGGCGCCGGCGATCTGTTCGCCGCCGGCTTCCTGGTCGGCCATTCGCACGGCAAGGACCATCGCACCGCGGCCCGTCTCGGCGCGCTGGCGGCGGCGGAAGTGATCCAGCATATCGGCGCGCGGCCGGCGGTGTCGCTGAAAGCCCTGGCGGCGGAGAATGGACTGGCGCTTTAAGGCGCGGCCGGGTTCCCCAAGGTATTTGGTAACCAATTGGTAACCGAACGTGGTTACCGATTGGTGAACAAATCCTTTCGGAGCACGGTCCATGGACAAGCCCAAAGATGCCGACGCGACCGGTAGCAGTGCGACCCCGGAGGCGCAGACCACCCCCGAAACGCCAGCAATTGCACCAATAATCGCGACCGAGACGCCACCCGTCGCGGCCGCGACAAGCGACAAGAGCAACTTGGATTTGCCGGTCGTCGAATCGCCGTCGATTTCGCCGGTCGAACTGGTCAAGACCGCCGACAGCGATCTGGAACCGGCGAGCAAGCCGATCCCGGAACTGACCGCCGAGGCGCCGGCGCCGGAAACCGCGACATTCTCGACCATCGAATTCACGCCGCTGCCGCTCGAGCCGAAGCGCAAGCTGCTGCGTCCGCGCCACAAACGTTATGCCTTGCTGGCCGCGTCGGTCGCGATCGCTGCCGCGCTCGGCGGCGTCATCGGCGCGCTGGCCACCGGCGGGCCGTCGGCGCCGCCCGTTAATGTCGCGGCGCAGGACGACAACAAGGCGATGCAGCAAACTGTCGCCAAGCTGGCCAAGGAAGTGACCACGCTGCGGGCGAATCTCGAGGAAGCGAACAAGGCGACGCGCGCCCAGGTCGCCAAAATAGACACCAAGATCGATTCCAAGATCGACACCCGGATCGTTGCAAAGCTCGACGAGCGCCTGAAGAAAGATGCCGAGGAAGTCACCGGCTCGATCTCCGCGCCGCAGACAATTGCCGCAGCCGTGCCGCCGGCAGCTTCCGCGGCGGTGCCGATGCCGACACCGCGCCCCAGTCTCACTCAAGCGCCGCGCATTGCTTCGGCCGAGAGCCATCTGACACGCACGCCGGTGGTGCCGGGTTGGTCGATCCACGACGCGCGCGGCGGCTACCTCTACGTTGAGAGCCGCGGCGACATTTATCAGATCGTTCCCGGCGCGGCCTTGCCGGGCCTGGGCCCCGTCGAGTCAATCAAGCGGCTGGAAGGCCGCTGGGTGGTGAAGACGCCGAAGGGCATCATCGTCTCGATGCGGGACAGACGTTACTTCGAATAGAATCTAACCCGGTCATTCCGGGACGCGCTGAAAGCGCGGGCCCGGAATCCATACTCCGCAGCGCCGGGGTTATGGATTCCGGGCTCGCGGCTGTTCGCCGCGCCCCGGAATGACGGGGCTGCCCATAGCGGCCCCCGCCAATCCATGCCAGATTTGCCCCGCCGGAATGACGCGGGTGATGGTATGAGCGGCGTTTTCCTAAAAGTCTTCGCAAGCTGTCTGTTTGTCGTGGCCGCTTCGGCACAGGCCTTGGCGCAAGGCGCCGCGCCCAGGACGGCGTATCCGGACGTGGCGGATAGCTGCCCGGGGCTGATCTCGATGCGGCGGCCCGCCATCATCCCGGTGGCGCTCGCTGCCGATCAGGCGCGCATTACCTATGCCGGCCACTCGACCTTCCTGCTCGAGAGCCCGCAACTCGTGCGCGTCGCCACCGACTACAATGACTGGGTGCGGCCGCAGATTTTGCCCGACATCGTGACGATGAACCACGCCCACTCCAGCCATTACACCGACCGTCCCGATCCGGGCATCAAGCATGTGCTGCGTGGCTGGGCTGCCGACGAAAAGCCGGCGCGCATCGATCTGCAATTCAAGGACGTGCGTGTGCGCAACGTGCCGACCAATATCCGCACCTTCGGCGGCGACACCGAACGGCACGGCAATTCCATTTTCATCTATGAGATGGCCAATATGTGCATCGCGCATCTCGGCCATCTGCATCACACCTTGACGCCGCAGCAACTCGCCGAAGTCGGCAAGGTCGATGTGGTGATGGTGCCGGTCGACGGCGGCGCGACGCTCGACCTCGAAGGCATGTTCGACGTGCTGCGTGCGCTGAAAGCGCCGCTGATGATTCCGATGCATTATTTCAGCAGCTTCACGCTCGACCGCTTTTTGCAGCGTGCGCGGCAGGAGTGGGATGTCGAAACCGCGGATATCCCGTCGACGCTGATTTCCAAGACCACGTTGCCGGCCAAGCCGAAGGTCCTGGTGTTGCCGGGGCGCTAAACGCCTGTTTTACCGGTGTTTCCCGCCGTTCAAAAACTTGTGATTTGTGATGCGCATCAATTTCCCGCCCTTCCCGGTGGTTTATCAACAGTGACAGTTGACCGCGCGGAACCAATGCTTAGGTGTCGCGTTCACGCTGTTGAATTCGCCGGGTAAGGGATTGTTTAAAATGGTACAGACCTGGAGTAGCTGGAAGCGCTATCCGGACGCTTATGACGGCGGTCATGTCGAAGCTCCGATCGGCCCCGGCGTCTATGAAGTGCGCAGCGCGTCGACCGGCCGCGTCGTTGCATTCGGCCATGCCCGCAATGTCGCCAACGCCATCACCGATCTGAAAATCAACGGCGGCATCAGCCCGCTCGCGCGGCTGTTCGGCAAGCAGCCTCTGGTGTCGCATGTCCGCGATCTCGAATACCGCACCTATGCCGCCGCCAGCCGCGCCGAAGCCAAGACCGCGGCCAGCCGCCTGACCGGACTGCGCCAGACGGCGTGGCGCCGCCGCGTCGATATGGGCGGCTCCGCGCGCATGGGCTGATTGCACTATCCGATTTGACACGTCCGGGGCCGGCAGCTTTGCCGGCCTTTTTTATTGCGGACGCGCGAGGCATAGCCGTTCAGCCTGGAATGATCCTATAATTCGGCCCGGTCAGATCAGCCGGGGCGAACGCCATGTTGAGCGCAGAACAGAACGATCTCATCACCCGCACCGGACCCGCCACGCCGGCCGGCCGCCTGATGCGCCAGTATTGGCAGCCGGCGGCTTTGGTCGATGAACTGTCGGGCAATCGCCCGGTCAAGCCAGTGCGGCTGTTCGGCGAAGACCTCGTCATCTTCAAGGACGACAAAGACCGCTACGGGCTGATCGGCCGCCGCTGCCCGCATCGCGGCACCGATCTCGCTTATGGCCGCCTCGAAGACGGCGGGCTGCGCTGCGCCTTCCACGGCTGGCTGTTCGACGTCAACGGCAAATGCCTGCAGACGCCGGCCGAGCCGGACGGCAGCAACCTGTGCGCCAACATCAAGCAGAAATCCTATCCGGTGGTGGAGAAGAGCGGCATCCTGTTCGCCTATCTCGGGTCCGGCGTGCCGCCGGCCTTCCCGCATTTCGATTGCTTCGTTGCACCCAGCAGCCACACGTTTGCGTTCAAGGGCATGATCGATTGCAACTGGCTGCAATCTCTCGAGGTCGGCATCGACCCGGTGCACACCTCGTTCCTGCATCGCTTCTTTCAGGACGAGGACCCGGCGCAGGCCTACGGCAAAATGTTCCGCGACACGACGCGCGACTCCGACATGCCGATGACGCAGATCATGCGCGAGGTGACGCGGCCGCGCATCGAGGTCGAGGACACCGATTACGGTTTCCGGCTGGTGACCTTGCGGCAGATCAGCGACGCCTCGACCCATGTGCGCGTCACCAATCTGGTGTTTCCCAACGCCTTCATGATTCCGATGAGCCGCGAGATGACGATCTCGCAGTGGCACGTGCCGATCGACGACCACAAGCACTATTGGTATGCGATCTTTACCTCGTTCGGTGAGCCGGTGAACAAGGAGCAGATGCGCAACCAGCGTCTCGAACTCTATCAATTGCCGGATTACATCCCGAACAAGAACAAGAGCAACGATTACGGTTTCGATCCGCACGAGCAGGAGCACGACACCTATACCGGCATGGGCGCCGACATCAACGTGCACGACCAGTGGGCCTGCGAATCGATGGGCGCGATTCAGGATCGCACCGAGGAACATCTCGGCACGTCGGACAAGGCGATCACCGCCTATCGCCGGCTGCTGCGGCAGGCGATCGAGCAATCGGGCAAGGGCGAAACACCGATCCTCGTCGTCGATGAGGCGCGCGCAGCCCACATCACCGGCCCCGCCGCCATCGACGGCATCGGCCCGACCGCCGATTGGCAGGGTTATTGGCAAAAGACCGAAGCCAAGAAGCGCGAGACGATGAGCTGGAAGAATGGGCGGTAGTTGATGCCGCCGCGTAAGTCCAAGAGCGCCGCCAGCTTCGTCGAGCGTCACAATCTATGGACCGCCGCTCAGGAGAAGGCGGCGGGCGAGATCGAACGCGCGATCAAGCGCGACAAGCTCGAAGTGGTGCGCTTCTCGTTTGCCGATCAGCACGGCGTGCTGCGCGGCAAGACGCTGCTGGCCTCGGAAGTGGCCAGCGCCTTGCGCAACGGCGTGACCATGACGACGACGCTCTTGGCCAAGGACACCGCGCACAAAAGCGTGTTTCCGGTGTTCACCGCCGGCGGCGGCTTCGGTATGGAGGAGATGCAGGGCGGGGCCGACTTTGTCATGGTTGCCGATCCGGCGACGTTCCGCGTTCTGCCGTGGGCGAACAACACCGGCTGGGTGCTGTGCGACATCGTCTTTGCCAACGGCAGGCTGGTGCCGTTTTCGACGCGGGCGATCTGCCGCAACGCGCTGACGACGCTGAGCCATGCCGGCTTCGATTTCGTGGCCGGGCTGGAAGTCGAATTTCATCTGTTCAGACTGGAGAATGCGCGGCTGGCGCCGGCCGACGCCACCTGGCCGCCGGAAGCGCCGGAGGTCAGTCTGCTGACGCAAGGCTATCAGTACCTCACCGAGTCGCGCTTCGACATGATCGATCCGGCGATCGAGATATTGCGGCGCGGACTGATGGCGCTGGGTCTGCCGCTGCGCTCGGTCGAAATCGAGATCGGCCCGAGCCAGGTCGAGTTCACCTTCCGCCCGCAGATCGGACTGGACGCCGCCGACACGATGATCCTGTTCCGTTCGGCGGTGAAGCAGATCGCGCGCCGCAACGGCTATCTGGCGAGCTTCATGTGCCGCCCCGCGCTGGCGAACATGGTGTCGAGCGGCTGGCATCTGCACCAGTCGCTGATCGAGACCAAGTCGAAGCGTAATGCCTTCGTCGATCCCGATGGCCTGTCGACGCTCGGCCGCTATTATCTCGGCGGGTTGCTCAATCATGCGCGCGCGGCGGCGGCCTTCACCACGCCGACGATCAATGGCTACAAGCGCTATCGCTCCTACTCGCTGGCGCCCGACCGCGCCATCTGGGGGCGCGACAATCGCGGCGTGATGATGCGCGTCATGGGTCAGCCGGGCGACCCGGCGACGCATCTAGAGAACCGCGTCGGCGAGCCGGCCGCCAATCCCTATCTCTACATCGCGTCGCAGATCCATGCCGGCCTCGATGGCATTGCGCAACGCAGCGAGCCGGGGCCGTCCGCCGATACGCCCTATGAGATGGCGGCGGCGCTGTTGCCGAAATCGCTCGGCGAGGCGGTGACCGCGTTGCGCGCCGACGATGCCTTTCGCTCAGGCTTCGGCGGCGCGTTCGTCGATTACTACGCCCACATCAAGGACGCCGAGTTCGCGCGCTACACCAAAGACTCGCATGAGTCGGACGAGGGTAACGTCACCGCCTGGGAACAGAAAGAATATCTGGATCTGTTTTAGCCGGTCACCCCGGGGTGCGAAGCCGACGTCAAATCTGTTGCCCTAAACGTCGACGCTGGCGCTCAAGGCGTTGTCCTGGATGAACTGCCGGCGCGGCTCGACCAGATCGCCCATCAACTGGTCGAACAGCACGTTGGCTTCGTCGACCTCCTTGATGCGCACTTGCAGCAGCGAGCGGGCGTTGACGTCGAGCGTGGTCTCCCAGAGCTGCTCCGGGTTCATCTCGCCCAGCCCTTTGTAACGCTGCATCGACACGCCCTTGCGGCCGGCGCCGGTGATGGCCTCGAACAGGCCGATCGGGCCGTGGATCGGCCAGGTGTCGTCCTTGCGGCGCAGCGCGCCGGGCTTCTCGTAGACCTTCTGCAGCGACACCGCGTATTCGTCGAGCTTGCGCGCGTCGGCGGAGCCGAGCAGCGCGTGGTCGATGATGGCGACGCTCTGCACGCCGCGCACCGTGCGCGTGAAGATGAAGCCGGTCTCCTCGTTGAACGAGCCTTCCCAGCCGCGCTCGGTTTCCTCCGCCAGCACGTTCATGCGCTTGGCGATGAACGGCGCCGCCGCCTTCGCCTTGGCCGGATCGCCGAAGATATCCGAATTGAGGATGCCGAGAATGGCGGCCTGTTCGACCACCTGCCGGTTATAGCGGCTGTGCAATCCGTTCAGCGTATTGCGGATGTTGCGCGCTTCTTCGACCAGTTTCTGCAAGTCCTCGCCGGCGCGTTCTTCGCCGCTGGCCAGCCGCAGCACCGCTTCCTCGACGCCGGTCGAAATCAGATAGTCCTCGAAGGCGCGCTCGTCCTTGAGATACTGCTCGGACTTGCCGCGGTTGACCTTATACAGCGGCGGCTGCGCGATGTAGATGTGGCCGCGCTTGATCAGCTCTTCCATCTGCCGGAAGAA
>JAUSBQ010000196.1 GCA_030651965.1 Pseudolabrys sp.
GCCGTTTATCGTCATGGACGTGATGGCGGCGGTGGCGGCGCTGGAGGCGCAGGGCCATCACATCGTTCATATGGAAGTCGGCCAGCCGGACCGGCCGGCGCCGGCCACGGCGCTGGCGGCGGCTGCGGCCGCACTCGGCCAGCGCATCGGCTATACCGAGGCGCTCGGCATGCCGTCCTTGCGCAAGCGAATCGCCCGGCATTACCGCGACCTATACGCCCTCGACCTCGACCCGGCGCGGGTGGTGGTGACGACAGGTTCCTCAAGCGGCTTCATCCTGGCGTTTCTGTCGCTGTTCGAGCCGGGCGATCGTGTCGCTTTGGCCAATCCGGGCTATCCGCCGTACCGGCATATTCTGACCGCGCTCGGCTGCGAACCGGTGCTGATCGAAACTTCGGCGGCGACGCGCTGGGCGCTGTCGCCGGAGGCGCTGATCGCCGCGCACCGGGAGAGGCCGCTCGCCGGGCTGCTGGTGGCGAGCCCGGCCAACCCGACCGGCACGATGATGGAGGCGCCGGCTTTGGCGCGGCTGATCGCGGCGGCGGAAGCCGAAGGCATCAAGGTGATTTCCGACGAGATCTATCACGGGCTCGATTATGCGTTTCCCGCCGAGACCGCGGCCAAGCTGTCGGACGACACGTTGATCATCAATTCATTCTCGAAATATTTCTGCATGACCGGCTGGCGCGTCGGCTGGATGGTGGTGCCGGAGCCGCTGGTGCGCACGGTCGAGCGGCTGCAACAGAACTTCTCGATTTCGGTGCCGCATCTGTCGCAGATCGCGGCGGAAGCCGCCTTCGACGGCCGCGCCGAGATGGAAGAGGTCAAGCACGGCTACGAGGCGAACCGGCGCATCCTCACCGAAGGCCTGCCGAAAGTGGGGCTCGATAAATTCTTGCCGGTCGACGGCGCCTTCTATCTTTATGCGGATATTTCGCGCTTCTCCGACGACAGTCTCGATTTCGCCAAACGCATGCTGAACGAAGCGCATGTCGCGGCGACGCCGGGCCTCGATTTCGATCCGATCGACGGCCGGCACCACCTGCGTTTCTGCTATTCGCGCTCGGAAGCCGACATGCACGAGGCGGTCGCGCGCATCGGCGCGTGGCTTACGCGCGGTTAGCGTCGGGCGCTTGCTCGAACGCCGACGAGCACCGACGCGGCGAAGACGATCCAGTAAATATCGAGATAGCTGCGGTGGCTGGTATGAGCGAAGAACACCGCGCTGACGCCGATGAAGGCCAGATAGAGCATCGCAATCAACGCCGTCTCCGGCCGCCGCCGCGCCAGCACCATGCCGGTGATGCCGAGCAGCGCGACGGGAATGTAAGACGCCGCGTAGACCCACTGCGCCAGCGCGCCGCGATACGGATTGAAGGTCCAGGAGAACGCGGCGTCCAGTTTGCGCGCGGCATAGTGGACCGTGCGCCAGGGGTCCGCGCGCATGAAGGCGATGGCGCGCTGCCGGTGGCGGTCGCTGATCGCGGCGGCGTCGCCCGACAGACGGTTCAGTTCGGCCTGTTCCTCCAGCGGTAAACCGGCAATTGCCGCGAGCGCGCTGCGGTCGATGCTCTCGGCAGGATAATATGAAAACACGCCAGCATTGTTGCCCTGCCAGAGCAGGTAACCGGAATCGGTGGTCAGCACCGGCGCGCCGGTGGCGCGATGGGTGTAGGCCAGCCACGGCGTTGCCGTGAGCATGCAAGCGGCGGCGAGGAACAGCGTCGTGCGCAGCCGCGCAACGAGCGGGCCGCGCGTGCCCCAGACCAGCGCCCACAACAGAACAGCGGCGACGCTTGGCGCCATGGCGGCGCGCACCAGAACCAGTGCGCCGAGCGCAATGCCGGCCATCAGCCAGTCGCGAGCGCGGTCCTCCTGCGCGGCGCGCACCAGCAGCCAAACCGACAGCGCCATCACGAAGGTCACCATGGCGGTGTCCTGCAACGCGGTGTCGTGCATGACGTAGTACGGATAGAAGGCGGCGCCCGCCGCGGCGAGCAGTCCGGACGCGGGTGTAAACAGACGGCGGCCGATCAGGAAGGCCAGCAAAGCGGTGCCTGCACCCATCAGCGCCTGCGGGATGACGATCGGCAGGTAGCTTTTGCCGGCCAGTGTCGTCAGCGCGAGAAACGACAGATACAGCGGCGGCCGCTCGCAGCCGGCGGCCTGGCAGAAGCCCGCGCCGCGCGCGACGCCTTGCGCGAGCTCGTAGAGATAGAAATAGCTGTTGGTCCAGAAATAGGCTTCGCCGAAGTACAGCCGTGCACCAATGCGTGCCGCGAAGGCGGCGACAAGGATCGCGGCGAGGATCGTGACGATCCGCCGATGCGTCAGCGTGTCGACGGACAGCAAGGGAAAGCGCGGCGCGGCCATGCGCCACTCTAGAGCCGCGCGCGGCAACCGGGCAGAGAAAAACGCAAAGTTTCAACCGGCCGATGAAGCTGAGCGGCCCTAAAACTCGACGTCGAGTTCGACCACTTCGTCCGGTTCGGCCATCGCGCCTTCGCGCCATTCCTGCATCGCCGGCAGCGCCATGATCGCCTTGCAATAGGCGGCGCAGTCCGAGTCGAGCTAGACGTCAGAGTTGATGAAGCGCGTCACAACCGGGCCGAACATGGCGTCGGCAATGCCCGGCGTCTTGCCGAACAGATAGGGGCCTTTGCTGGCGGCGAGGCTTTCGCGCCA
>JAUSBQ010000151.1 GCA_030651965.1 Pseudolabrys sp.
ATCTTCCGCCGCATCCGCCAGCTATCCGAGGAAAAGAAGATCCCGGTGCTCGCCTTCATCGAGGACGTCGGCGCGTCGGGCGGCTACATGCTGGCCTGCGCCGCCGACGAGATCATCTGCGACGATTATTCCATCGTCGGCTCGATCGGCGTGGTCGGCGGCTCGTTCGGCTTTCCGAAGCTTCTGGAAAAGCTCGGCATCGAGCGCAGGCTCTACACCTCGGGCGAACGCAAGGTGATGCTCGATCCGTTCCTGCCGGAGGCGCCGGAAGACGTGAAGCGCATCAAGGCGCTGCAAAAGGACATCCACGCGCATTTCATCGCGCTGGTGAAGGAGCGCCGCGGCGCCCGGCTGACAGGCGCGGACAAGACTTTGTTCTCCGGCGAGTTCTGGACGGCGGCGAAAGCGATCGACCTCGGCCTGGCCGATCATCGCGGCGACCTGCGTTCCTGCCTGCGCGAACGCTACGGCAACAAGGTACGCACGCCGCTGATCGCCGCCGACAAGAGTTTCTTCGGCCGCAAGGTGCCGGGCATCGGTCTGATCGACCAGCTCAGCAACCGCGGCGGCCTGGCCGACGATCTGATCTCGGCGCTCGAAGCGCGGGCGCTGTGGTCACGTTACGGGTTGTAGGCGCGTTACCAATTGTCAATGTGGCAAGCCGCGAAAACGCCCAGATTGAGCGGCACACTGATCAAGCTTCCCGACAACAAATTGCGAAATTTGGAGCCGACATGCCTGCACTTCTGCTCTCGCCGTTGGTGAAATGGACGCTCGCCACCTTGGGCGGCGCCATGGTCGTGCATTGGGTGGTCAAGGAAGCGCGCCGGATCAACGAAGAACTCGATTCCCGCCGCCGGGTCCGCGTTCGCGTCACCGACCGAGAGAATCGCCCGACTCTGCGCCGCGATCCGCGCACCGGCGAATATCGGCCCTAGACGTTTTCGGTTTTTGGTAAGCTAGTCGCGCAGCGGCGACGGAGTGCTGGTGACCAGCGCGCCGAGAAACAGCGCCATAAAGCCCATTCCAATAAGCTGAAAAGTCATCATCGGCCAATTCCTTTGGTCGTGTCGCCCTGACTGTTTATTGGTCGCGACGCTACCGATTTCGGTTCAAAATCCCCTAAAGAGAATTGGTAAACCTCTCGCGACTTGACCCTTTTGGGGGTCATGGCTAGGGTCCGCGCGTTTGAGACGCCTTTAAAATCAGATAGATAGCAAAGTGTTCACCATGGCCACGTCACGCGCCGCTCAGGCATCCGATCTCGATCCGACCAAGTCGTTTCAGGGCCTGATCCTGGCCTTGCAGCAGTACTGGGCCGCGTATGGCTGCGTCATTCTCCAGCCCTACGACATGGAAGTCGGCGCCGGCACCTTTCACCCGGCGACCACCTTGCGCGCGTTGGGCCCCAAGCCGTGGAACGCGGCTTACGTGCAGCCGTCGCGCCGTCCGAAGGATGGCCGCTATGGCGAGAACCCGAACCGCTTGCAGCACTACTACCAGTTCCAGGTGATCCTGAAACCGTCGCCGCCGGACTTGCAGCAGCTCTATCTCGACTCGCTGAAAGTCATCGGCATCGATTCCGCGCTGCATGACATCCGTTTCGTCGAGGACGACTGGGAAAGCCCGACGCTCGGGGCCTGGGGTCTCGGCTGGGAATGCTGGTGCGACGGCATGGAAGTCTCGCAGTTCACTTATTTCCAGCAGGTCGCCGGCGTCGAGTGCGCGCCGGTCGCCGGCGAACTCACTTACGGTCTCGAACGCCTCGCCATGTATGTGCAGGGCGTCGACCGCGTCTACGATTTGAACTTCAACGGCCGCGACGACGACAAAAAGGTGACTTACGGCGACGTCTTCCTCCAGGCGGAACGCGAATATTCGCGGCACAATTTCGAGCACTCCGACAGCGATATGCTGTTCAAGCAGTTCACGATGGCCGAGGAGGCCTGCCGCAAATATCTCGAAGCCGGCTACTCCGCCGACAGGTCGCAGCATCTGATGGCGCTGCCGGCCTACGACCAGTGCATCAAGGCCAGCCACGTCTTCAACCTGCTCGACGCGCGCGGCGTCATCTCGGTCACCGAACGGCAGAGCTACATTTTGCGCGTGCGCGAACTGGCCAAGGCCTGCGGCGCGGCGTGGCTGAAGACGGAAGCGGGCGGGGTGGCGGCGTAGCGCTTCTTTTTCTGCTCCCCTCCCCTTGTGGGGAGGCATCCTCTCTTCTTACCCTCCCCCCTCCAGCGGAGGGTAAAGGACGGCCATGCTTGTTTGGATCATCCTGCTCATCATTGCCGCGCTGGCGATCTATGTCATCGTCGCCTTCAACCGTCTGGTTCGCTCGCGCCAGATGGCGCGCGAAGGCTGGAGCGGCATCGACGTCCAGCTCAAGCGCCGTTCCGACCTGGTGCCTAATCTGGTCGCCAGCGTGAAAGGCTATGTCGCGCATGAGCGCGACGTGCTGACCGAGGTCACGCAATTGCGCGGCGCCGCGCGCGCCGTGCCGGCCGATGCGGTTGGCAAACGCGCCCAGGCCGAAGGCGCGCTGTCGCTCGCGCTCGGCCGTCTGATGGCGGCCGCCGAGGCCTATCCCGACCTCAAGGCGAGCCGCAATTTCCTCGAATTGCAGCAGCAGCTCAGCGACCTGGAAAGCGAGCTGCAGATGGCGCGCCGCTATTACAACGGCGCGGTGCGCAACCTAAACATTCTCGTCGAATCTTTCCCGAGCAATCTCGTCGCCGCGCCGTTCGGCTTTGCCCGCGCCGATTATTTCGAACTCGACGACGCCGCGGCGCGCTTACCGCCCGCCGTCGCGCTTTAACCGCGGAGGCCCGATGCACGGTTTGCTGCGCAGCGTTTGCCTCGGCATCGCAATCATCACAACATTTGCCGGCGGCGCCGCTGCCGCCGAGGTCATTCACAAGTTCGAATCGGCCGTGCAACTCGCCAAGGACGGCACGCTGACCGTCACCGAGACGGTGCGCGTGCGGGCCGAAGGCCGCGCCATCAAGCGCGGCATCTACCGCGATTTTCCGATGACGTTCACCGACGCCGGCGGTCGCGAGCGCGAGGTCGATTTCACGCTGCTCGGCGTCACCCGCGACGGCAAGCCCGAGCCGCATCATACCGAGCGCCAGCAGCGCTATCTGCGCATCTATGCCGGCGACAAGGACGTGACGCTGACCACGGGCGATCACACCTATGTCTTCCGCTACCGCACCGCGCGTCAGGTGCGCTGGTTCGATGGCCAGCCGGAGCTGAACTGGAACGTCACCGGCAATTTCTGGAATTTCCCGATCCTGAGCGCGGCGTACCGGCTTGAACTGATCGCCGGCGAGCGCCCGTTGCGCTGGACCGCGTTCAGCGGGCCGCTCGGCGCGCAAGGCAAGGATTGGCGCGGCGCGATCGGCGATGCCGGCGTGCTGGCGGTCGAGACGACGCGACCGCTCGCCGCCGGCGAGGGGCTCACCGTCGTGGCGGGTCTGGCGTTCAGCGCTGTCGATCCGCCGAACGAGCAATGGTATGCGATCGTCGACAACCGCCACTGGATTTTCGGCTCGATCGGCTTCGTGCTGGTGCTGCTCTATTATGTCGCGGCGTGGCGCGCGGTCGGCCGCGATCCGCGGCGCGGCACCATCATTCCGCTGTTTCATCCGCCGGCCGGCGTGTCGCCGGCGCTCGCCAATTACATCGACAACTGGGGCTTCGGCCGTGACCGCTGGCGCGCCTTCACCGCGGCGGCTTTGTCGCTGGCGGTGCGCGGCCTGATCACGTTCGACCAAAGCGGCGACACGCTGACGCTGACGGCAAAGCGGAAGTCCGCCGCCGGCGAAGTCCTGCCGCCTGGCGAGCGCGCCATATACGACTGGGTGCAGAAGCGCGACGGCAAGGCGATCATCGACAAGGAGCACGGCGCCGCCGTTGTGGCGGCCGGCAACGCGTTCACCGCCGCCATCGAAGCCGAAAGCAAGAACAAGTTCTTCCGCCGCAATCTCGGTTACGCCATCGCCGGCGTCGTGATGACAATCGCCGTCGTGGTCGGCGTGCTGATCGTCGGCGGCCTCCAGGAAAACGACATCGGCGTGCTCATCGTCAGCACGATGGGCAGCTTTTTCCTCGCCGTGTTCATCATCCCAGTCCTGACCGCGCTGTTTGGCGGCGGCGGCCTGCGCTCGATTTTTCGCAGCTTGCTGTCGCTGGCCGTGTTTGCCATCTTCATCTCGATCTTCGTCGGGCTGATCACCACGATCATTCCCGACGAGCCGGTCGACCTGTCGCCGCTGCTGACATTCGTGCGGGATTACCCGTTCTCGTTCGTGCTGCTGTCGGCCTTCGCCACGCTCAACGGCCTGTTCTTCTATCTGATGCGGGCGCCGACCGCGCTCGGCCGGCCGATCATGGATCAACTGGCGGGCCTGCGGCTCTACATCGAGACGGCGGAGACCGACCGTCTCAACAGAGAGGTGCCCGATATCACCGCCGAGAGGTTCGAGGCGCTGCTGCCTTACGCGGTCGCGCTCAATCTCGAAAAGCCGTGGTCGGATGCCTTCGCCGCCGCCTTGCGCCGCGCGCATCCGGACGAGGCCGACCCGATGCAGCATTACCACCCGGCCTGGACCGGCGGCGGCCGCGGCTGGTCTGGCGCCAATTTCGGCACGGCGGTGGCGGCGACCGTCGGCGGCGTCTCAAGCGCGCTCGCCAGCGCGGTGCCGGTGTCGTCCGGCTCGTCGGGATTTTCGTCGGGCGGCGGTGGCGGCAGTTCGGGCGGCGGCGGAGGCGGTGGCGGCGGCGGCGGCTGGTAGGGCAAGCCTGACTGGGTGACATTCCGGCCGCTGCCTGCTACCTGCGGCGTCAGGATTTGCCCCTGCATCTGAGACCCACATGCCTGATCTTTTGCTCGAATTCTTTTCCGAAGAAATCCCCGCGCGCATGCAGGCGCGCGCCGCCGACGACCTCAAGAAGATGGTCACCGACCGGCTGGTCGCCGCCGGGCTCACTTACGAGGGCGCCAAGGCCTTCGCCACGCCGCGCCGTCTGGCGCTGACCGTGCAGGGCGTGCCGGCGCGCCAGCCCGACCTCAAGGAAGAACGCAAAGGCCCGAAAGTTGGCGCGCCCGAGCAGGCGATCGCCGGCTTCCTGCGCGCGGCGGGCTTGACGTCCATCGATCAGGCCAAGGTGCAGGCCGACAAGAAGGGCGACTTCTACGTCGCCATCACCGAGAAAGAGGGCAAGCCGGCGCTCGACGTTCTCGCCGCGATGATCCCGGAGATCGTGCGCGCCTTCCCGTGGCCGAAGTCGATGCGCTGGGGCGCGCAATCGGCGTCGCCCGGTTCGCTGTCATGGGTGCGGCCGCTGCATGCAATCGTCGCTACCTTCGGCCCGGAAACCGAGGAGCCGGTGGTGGTGCCGTTCGACATCGACGGCATCAAGGGCGGCGACGTCACGCGCGGCCATCGTTTTCTCAGCCCCGGCGACATTCAGGTGCGCCGCTTCGACGACTACGTCGCCAAGCTGGAGAGCGCCAAGGTCGTGCTCGACGCGACGCGGCGCATGGACATCATCCGCGCCGACGCCAAGAACCTGGCGTTTGCGCAAGGCTTTGAACTGGTCGAGGACGAAGGCCTGCTCGCCGAAGTCGCCGGACTGGTCGAATGGCCGGTCGTGCTGATGGGCGAGTTTGACAAATCCTTTCTCAGCATTCCCGGCGAGGTGATCCGCTCGACCATCCGCGCCAACCAGAAATGTTTCGTGCTGCGCGATCCGCAAACCGCGAAGCTCGTCAACAAGTTCATTCTCGTCGCCAATATCGAAGCCAGCGATGGCGGCAAGGCCATCGTCGCCGGCAATGAGCGCGTCATCCGCGCGCGCCTGTCCGACGCCAAGTTCTTCTACGAGACCGATCTCAAGACCAAGCTGGAAGACCGGCTGCCGAAATTCGCCGGCATCGTGTTTCACGAGAAGCTTGGTTCGCAAGCCGAACGCATCGCGCGCATCACGGCGCTGGCCGGACAATTGGCGCCGCTCGTCAAGGCCGATGCCGCCAAGGCGGAGCGCGCCGCGCAACTCTGCAAAGCGGACCTGCTCACCGAAGTCGTCGGCGAATTCCCCGACCTGCAAGGCCTGATGGGCAAATATTACGCCGAGGCGCAGGGCGAGGACGAAGCCGTCGCCCATGCGTGTGAGGATCACTACCGGCCGAAAGGCCCGGACGATCTGGTGCCCGGCGATCCGGTCTCCATCGCCGTCGCGCTCGCCGACAAGATCGATACGCTCGTTGGCTTCTGGGCCATCGACGAAAAGCCGACGGGCTCGAAGGACCCTTACGCGCTGCGCCGCGCGGCGCTGGGTTTGATCCGCATCGTCATCGACAATCAATTGCGCCTGCCTTTGCGCCGGCAGCTTTGGCGTCATTTCGGTTCGGTCGAGCGCGACGAAGCCTTGGCAGCGGCTTTCGCGCTACTGCATCCGCTGCACGATCAGATCGTCAACATCAGCGCTACCGATATCGAACTGGCGATGAAGCTCGAAGTGCTGGTATCGGAGAAGACCCGCGCCGCGTCGAATCCGAAGCTGGTGCAGGCGCATTCTTATTTGAAGCAGACGGACGATTTGCTTTCCTTCTTCGCCGACCGCCTCAAGGTTCAACTGCGCGAGCAGGGCGCACGTCACGATCTGGTCGACGCCGTGTTCGCTCTCGAAGGCCAGGACGATCTGTTGATGGTCGTCCGCCGCGTCGAGGCGCTCGGCAAATTTCTTGACACCGACGACGGCAAGAACCTGCTCGCCGGGGTCAAGCGCGCGTCCAACATTCTCCGCATCGAGGAGAAGAAGGACGGCAAGGCCTACAACGGCGCGGTCGACGCCGCGCTGCTCGATGCGCCCGAGGAAAAGGCGCTTGCTGCCGCCGTCGCCACCGCCAAGTCGGAAGGCGATACTGCTGTGGCGAAGGAAGACTTCGCCGCCGCGATGACGGCGATGGCGAAGCTGCGCCCGACCGTCGATGCCTTCTTCGACAAGGTCACCGTGAATGCCGACGACAAGGCGGTGCGCGCCAACCGTCTGACGCTGCTCAACGAAATCCGCGAAGCCACCCGCGCGGTGGCGGATTTCTCCAAGATCGAGGGGTAGGGCGCTTTTTATCCCTCCCCCGCAGGGGGAGGGTGGCCCGCCGAAGCGAATAGCGAAGGCGGGTCGGGTGGGGTTTTGCCCGATCAGAAACGGACCCCACCCGGCCGCTCGCAATTGCTCGCGTCCACCCTCCCCGAAGGCGGGGAGGGATTAGAAAGCCGAAGGGGATTACCCCGCCCGTCGTATTGGCTCAGCGACCCGGGTCGAGTAGGGAACTCTTCCGTCGGCTGCGCCGTTCTTATCCCATTCAAACGCAAAGGACACTGCCATGGTCATCGGCCTTACCCATATTCAGCCCATCGTCGCGCTCGTCGCCGGCATTCTCATCCTCATCATGCCGCGTTTGCTGAATTTCATTGTCGCCGCCTATCTGATTTTCATCGGCATCATGGGCCTCGGCATCATCAAGTAAGCGGCAAACTCCGCAATATTGCGGACTTGCGCGGCCGCCCGCGCGGGTGCTTTTAGGGGGGCGAAATCGCCCCCGCACCGGCATTCTGCCTTTCTGTCAGCTCAAGTGATCGACCATGGCCAAACGAAAACCCGCAAAACCCGCGAAAAAGCAGCAGGCCGGGCGCAAATCCGCGCCTAAACCGGCGAAAAAGCCTTCGCAGGCAAAGCCGGTATTCAGCAGCAAGGGTAAATGGGTCTACGCCTTCGGCGGCGGCAAGGCCGAGGGCAAGACCGAGATGAAGACCCTGCTCGGCGGCAAGGGCGCCAACCTCGCCGAAATGGCCAATCTCGGCCTGCCGGTCCCCCCCGGCTTCACCATCACCACGGAAGTCTGCACGTATTATTACGCCAACAAGCAGCAGTATCCGAAGGAATTGCGCGACCAGGTCGACAAGGCCCTGGTGCAGGTCGGCAAGATCGCCGGCAAGGTTTTCGGCGACAAGGTCAATCCGCTGCTGGTCTCGGTGCGCTCCGGCGCCCGCGCGTCGATGCCGGGCATGATGGACACGGTCTTGAATCTCGGCCTCAACGACGAAACCGTCGAGGCTTTGGCGAAAAAATCCGGCGACCGCCGTTTCGCCTATGACAGCTATCGCCGCTTCATCACCATGTATTCCGATGTCGTGCTCGGCGTCGGCCATGAGCATTTCGAAGAGTTGCTCGACATTCACAAGGAACGTCAGGGCTACAATCTCGACACCGATCTCACCGCCGACGACTGGGCCGACCTGGTCGTGAAATACAAGAAGCGCGTCAAGGACGAACTCGGCAACGACTTTCCGCAGGACCCGCACGCGCAATTGTGGGGCGCCATCGGCGCCGTGTTCGGCTCATGGATGAACCAGCGCGCCAACACCTATCGCCGCCTGCACGCCATTCCGGAGAGCTGGGGCACCGCGGTCAACGTGCAGGCCATGGTGTTCGGCAATATGGGCGAGACCTCGGCGACCGGCGTCGCCTTCACGCGCAATCCGTCGACCGGCGAAAAGAAACTGTACGGCGAGTTCCTCATCAACGCGCAGGGCGAGGACGTCGTCGCCGGCATCCGCACGCCGCAGGAAATTTCCGAAGCCGCGCGGCTTGAGGCCGGCTCCGACAAGCCGTCGATGGAAGCGACGCTGCCGAAGGCCTATGCCGAGTTGACGCGCTTCTACAACAAGCTCGAGCGGCATTACCGCGACATGCAGGACCTCGAATTCACCGTCGAGCAGGGCAAGTTGTGGATGCTGCAAACCCGTTCCGGCAAGCGCACCGCCAAAGCGTCGCTGCGCATCGCGGTCGAACTGGCCAATGAAGGGCTCATCAGCAAGAACGAAGCGGTGCTGCGCGTCGATCCGCTGTCGCTCGACCAGTTGCTGCACCCGACCATCGATCCGAAGGCGCATCGCAACATTATCGCCACCGGCCTGCCGGCCTCGCCCGGTGCCGCTTCCGGTGAAATCGTGTTCTCGTCGGACGAGGCCGCGCAGTTGAAATCGGACGGCCGCAAGGTCGTGCTGGTGCGTATCGAAACCTCGCCGGAGGACATTCACGGCATGCACGCCGCCGAGGGCATTCTCACCACGCGCGGCGGCATGACCTCGCACGCCGCCGTGGTCGCGCGCGGCATGGGCAAGCCCTGCGTCTCCGGCGCCGGGCAGATCCGCGTCGATTACGCCGCTGGCACCATGACGGCGAGCGGCAAGACGTTCAGGAAGGGCGACCACATCACCGTCGACGGCTCCACCGGCCAGGTGCTGGAAGGCAAGGTCGAGATGATCGAGCCGCAATTGTCCGGCGAGTTCTCCACCTTGATCGGCTGGGCCGACAAGGTGCGCAAGCTCGGCGTGCGCGCCAATGCCGACACTCCGGCCGACGCCAAGGCCGCCGTGCGCTTCGGCGCCGAAGGCATCGGCCTGTGCCGCACCGAACACATGTTCTTCGACGGCGAGCGCATCCAGGCGGTGCGCGAAATGATCCTGTCCGATGACGAGAAGTCGCGCCGCGTCGCGCTCGCCAAACTGCTGCCGATGCAGCGCAAGGACTTCGTCGAACTGTTCGAGATCATGGACGGCCGTCCGGTCACCATCCGTCTGCTCGATCCGCCGCTGCACGAATTCCTGCCGCATGGCGACACCGAAATCGCCGAAGTCGCCGCCGCCATGGGCGTCGACGCCAAGAAGATCGCGGACCGGGCGCGCGAGTTGCACGAGTTCAATCCGATGCTCGGTTTCCGCGGCTGCCGCATCGCCATCGCCTATCCGGAAATCGCCGAGATGCAGGCGCGCGCCATTTTCGAGGCGGCCGCCGATGTCACCAAGCGCACCGGCAAGCAGGTCACACCGGAAGTGATGGTGCCGTTGATCGCCACCCGCATGGAGTTCGATCTGGTCAAGGCGCGCATCGACGCGATGGCGCAAGCGGTGATCAAGGAGACCGGCGCCAAGCTCAGCTACGACGTCGGGACCATGATCGAACTGCCGCGCGCCTGCCTGATGGCCGGCGAGATCGCCGAGACGGCGGAGTTCTTCTCCTTCGGCACCAACGATCTGACGCAGACGACTTTGGGCATTTCGCGCGACGACGCGGCCAGCTTCGTCGGCGTCTACACCGCGCGCGGCATCCTGCCAGTCGACCCCTTCGTGTCGATCGATCAGACCGGCGTCGGCGAACTGGTGCGCATCGGCGTCGAGCGCGGCCGCAAGGTGCGTCCGAAGCTCAAGGTCGGCATCTGCGGCGAACATGGCGGCGATCCGGCCTCGGTCGCGTTCTGCCACGACGCCAAGCTCGATTATGTGTCGTGCTCGCCGTTCCGCGTGCCGATCGCGCGTCTCGCGGCGGCGCAGGCCGCGCTCGGCAAGGCGGCGGCAAGCCAGGCGTAGGGCGCACGCGCCCCGGAGCAGCGGGAGATTTACACCGCGACCTTGGCGAGGAAGTCTTCGACCTCAAGCCGCAGGTTGGCGACCGCGCTCTCCACCGTCTGCGAGGCGTCGCGCACCACTTCCGCCGATACCCGGGTCTCGGTCGCGGCGCCGACCACTTCGCTGAGCACTTCGACGACATGGCCCGAACCGTGCGCGGCGCTGGCGACGTTGTGCGAAATCTCGCCGGTCGCCGAGCTCTGCTCTTCGACGGCGGCGGCGACCGCGGTGGTATATTGGTTGATCTCATGCATGCGGTCGGCGATCTTGCGGATCGCGTCCACCGCGCCGCCGGTCGATTGCTGCACGGCCAGAATGTGACTGGCGATTTCCTCGGTCGCCTTGGCGGTCTGCACCGCCAGCGATTTCACTTCCGCCGCGACCACGGCGAAACCGCGGCCGGCTTCGCCGGCGCGCGCCGCTTCGATAGTGGCATTGAGCGCCAGCAAATTCGTTTGCCCGGCGATATCGCGGATCAGCTTGACGACGTCGCCGATCTTTTTCGCGCCTTCGGCAAGGCCGGCGATCTCGCTGTCGGTCGCCTTGGCTTCGGCGGTGGCCAGTTGCACGATGTCGCTGGTGTGGGTGAGCTGGCGGCTGATTTCGGAGATCGAATGCGACAGTTCCTCGGCGGCGACCGCGGCGGTCTCGACATTGGCGCTGGCCTCGTTGAAGGCCTGCACCGCACCGTCGGCGCGCTGCGAGGTGCGGTCGGACGAGCCGAATAGGCTGTCGGCGGTCGCGCGCATGGCGGTGGCGCTGCCGGCCACGCGCGACAGCAGCTGCTCGACCAGCGGGCGGAACGAGGCGATGGCCGCCTCGATTGTGCCGCGACGCTGTTCGTGATCGCGGATCGCGGCGCGTTCTTCCTCGGCGCGGCGCTGTTCGGTGACGTCCTCGTGCGTCGAAACCCAGCCGCCGCCCGGCAGCGGTTCGTTCTTGGCCAGGACGATGCGGCCGTCGCTCGCCTGCACATGAAACGGCGTACTCTCGCCGCGGCCGATGCCGTCCAGGATCCGCTTGCAATAGGCATCGACGTCGCCGGACAGCAGGCCGGTATCTCGGCGGTGTTGGATGAGCTCGCGCAGCGAGCAGCCCGGTTTCACGATCGCGGGGTCGAGACCGTACATGGCGAGATAGCGCCGGTTCAGCAATGTGATGCGGCCTTGCGCATCGAACATGCAGAGGCCTTGCGACATGTTGTCGAGAGCTGTCGACAGCCGCAGACCCCGCGCGCTCTGGCGCCGTTGCAGCACCGCGATCAGCAGCAGGAACGCCAGGCTCAGCCCGGCCAGAAAGGGTGCTTGGCCGGCAAGCGTCGACAGGGCTTCTTGAAATCGCATGCGGGCTCGCGGGGTATTGTTCCGCCGGCATAGTGGGCAACAGCGATTTCGATATAGTTAACTTTCGCTTCCACCCGACATTGCACGCTGCCGCGTCAACCTGGCGCAGCGCCACGAAGGGGCGGAACTCGCCCGGTTAACGGGTCCTCAAGGTTAACCGGCCCATAACAAAGCCTGTCGCATTGTCGGCGTCGATACGGCCGTCGCCTGGTTTGTTGTGGTGTCGCGTGGGTAGAGCAAGGCTATCGTCAGAAAAGCGTCAGCGGCGCAGCTTTGCGTCGTCGCGCCTCGTGCGTACCGGGATCGGCGCGCTGGTGCTGGCGCTGTTGCCCAATGCGGTCGGCTACCAGGATCTCGGCGCGCTGCTGGCGCAACAGCCGGCAGTCACCGAACGCGCCCGTGCGCATTTGATTGCCTCGCCTTTCGGCACCATTCACGCGGCGATGTTTTCGATGCCGCGTCCGGTCGGAACTTCTATCCCGCCGCCGCCGGTCTATGCGCTGGCCAATTTCGATCCCGCCGACATCGCCGGGTCGATCGGGGCGCAGCCGCTCGGTGATCCGAATGCGCCGCTGCGATTCCCGACCGTCAACCGTCAGGCGAAACGCGATTCGCAGATATCGCGCGGCCGCGATCCGATGCCGCCTTCGCCTGATTTCGAAGCGGCGGCGCCGGGCGTCGATGCCGCGCCCGATCTCTTCAAGCAACAGGCAGTCGACGGGGAAGATGTCTATTTCGACGCCGATCCGCTGACACCAAAGCGCGAGCGCATCGCGCCCTGGAAGCCCGGCGAGGCGCCGGTCGTGCTGGCGTCGGTCGATCCCGACATCAAGCAGTCGGCGCTGACGCCGCCGCCACCCGGCGCGATCGCTCAGGAAGGCGAGAGCATCGCCAGCAAAGGCGTGGTCACGGGTGTCAACCAGCATCCGCGTTCGCCGGCCGAACGGCTCAAGCTGCATGGCGCGGCGCGCGTCAAGGCCGAGAAGTGTCTCGCCACCGCGATTTATTTCGAAGCGCGCGACGAACCGGTGCGGGCCCAGATCGCGGTCGCGCAGGTGGTGCTGAACCGGGCGTTCACCAAGTATTACCCCAACGACATCTGCGGCGTGATCTATCAGAACGATCATCGTCATCTGAAGTGCCAGTTCACCTTCGCTTGCGACGGCAAATCCAAGGCGATCAAGGAGCCGGCCCCGTGGGACCTGGCGCAGACCATCGCGCGCGACATCCTCGACGGCAAATTCTGGATGCCGGATGTCGCCAAATCGACCCACTATCACGACGACTGGGCGCGCCCGAATTGGATTGGCGAGATGAAGAAGATGGACAAGCTCGGCGGGCTGATCTTCTACCGGCCGCGCAATTGGGGCGACGGTTCCAACGAGCCGCGCTGGGGTGACGCCAAGACCACGGCGGCGGAAGTCAAAAAGCTGTGACTTGAGGGGCGGGGCAATCGGCTGCCGGCCGCCGCCCGAAACCGGTCTTAGCCCGTAAAGCCGCGATTTCAGGCGCAATCCGGGGGGCGAGCCATGCGTCCGGTAAATGCGTCGGATCACGAATTTTCGTTTCAGGACCGGCGGCTGACCCTCTATGTTCCGCCGCCAGCGCGGCGATCTGTCGCGCGATTCTTGAAAGCAATACGACCGGAGCGTCCTCATGCCGATGCCTGCCGCCGCGGAAAAGTCGGCCCTTCTCACGTGGCGCACGCCGATGGTGATCATGATCTGCGGCTGTCTGATCTCGATGATCGGCTTCGGCCCGCGTTCCGCTCTTGGCTTCTTTCTCACGCCGATGTCGGAAGCCAACTTCTGGGGCCGTGAAGTCTTCGCCATGGCGTTGGCAATCCAGAATTTGCTGTGGGGCGTTGGGCAGCCTTTTGCCGGCGCCATTGCCGACAAATACGGCACCAACTGGGTACTGTCTTTCGGCGCGATCCTTTACGCTGCCGGCCTTGGCTTGATGGCCTACTCGACGACGCCGGGGAGTCTCAATCTGACCGCCGGCGTGCTGATCGGCTTCGGGCTGTCGGCGTGTTCGTTCACCATCGTCATTGGCGGCTTCGGCAAACTGCTGCCGGAAGAATGGCGCTCGATCGCATTCGGCGTCGGCACCGGCGCCGGCTCGTTCGGGCAGTTCTTGTTTTCGCCGCTGGGCGTCTATCTGATGCACCTGTACGGCTGGCAGATAGCGCTGGTGATTTTCAGCGGCATCGTCTTGCTGATCCTGCCGCTGTCGCTGGCCTTGATGACGCCGCGCCGCGCCCCCGGTGCGCCGGCGCCGCTCGCGACGCAATCGGTGAAGCAGGCTTTGACCGAAGCCTTCGGCCATCGCTCTTATAACCTGCTGGTGCTCGGCTTCTTCACCTGCGGCTTCCAGCTTGCCTTCGTCACCGTGCATCTGCCGTCTTATCTGATCGACCGCGGCATATCGGCGGAGGTCGGCGGCTGGACGCTCGCCACCATCGGCCTTTTCAACATCATCGGTTCGCTGACGTCCGGCTATCTCGGCAACCGCATGCCGAAGCGCTACATCCTGTCGTTCATTTATGCCATGCGCGCGGTGTCGATCGCCGTGTTCATCATGATGCCGCCGTCGACGACGGCGACCCTGATCTTCGGCGCGGTCACCGGCCTGCTGTGGCTGTCGACCGTGCCGCCGACCTCGGCGCTGGTCGCGGTGATGTTCGGGACGCGCTGGATGACCATGCTGTTCGGCTTTGCCTTCTTCAGCCACCAGGTCGGCGGCTTCCTCGGCGTGCTGCTCGGCGGCGTCGTCTTCGAGCGCTGGGGGTCCTACGACCCGGTCTGGTGGCTGTCGGTGTTCTTCGGCGTGCTGTCGGCGCTGATCAACCTGCCGATCGTCGAGAAGCCGGTGCTCCGCCCGGCGGCGCAACCGGCTTAAAACAGTTGCGCGGGGCCTGTGCCCGCGCAATGAATGCTCTCGAGATTCAAGGGAGCAGGGCCCAAGGTACGCACTATGGCGACATTCAAGGCGATGGTAATTGACAAGACCGAGACCGGCACTAAGGCCGCTCTCGCCGATTTCGACGACGCCAATCTGATGGACGGCGACGTTACCGTCCGGGTCGAATATTCCACGCTCAATTACAAGGACGGCCTCGCGCTCACCGGCAAAGCGCCGGTGGTGCGCCGTTTCCCGATGATCGCCGGCATCGACTTCGCCGGAACGGTCGAAAGCTCGACCCACGCCGCCTGGAAGCCGGGCGACAAGGTCATCCTCAACGGCTGGGGGTCAGGCGAAACCCATCTCGGCGCCTATGCCGAAAAGGCGCGCGTCAAAGGCGATTGGCTGGTGCGCCTGCCGTCGAGCATGAGCACCCGCGAGGCCATGGCCATCGGCACCGCCGGCTACACCGCGATGCTCGCGGTGATCGCGCTGGAGAAGCACGGCCTCACCCCCGCGAGCGGCCCGGTCGCCGTCACCGGAGCCGCCGGCGGCGTCGGCTCGGTCGCCATCGCGCTTCTGGCCAAACTCGGCTTTTCCGTCAGCGCCGTGACCGGCCGCGCGGAGGAGGCGGACTATCTCAAGGGCCTGGGCGCTGCCGAGATCGTCGAGCGCGCGGTTTTGACCGGGCCGGTCAAGATGCTGGCCAAGGAGCGCTGGGCCGGCGGCATCGATGCCGTGGGTTCCACGACGCTCGCCAACCTGCTGTCGATGGCCCGCTATGGCGGGGCGGTGGCCGCCTGCGGCCTGGCGGGCGGCATGGACCTGCCGACCTCGGTCGCGCCGTTTATTTTGCGCGGAGTGTGTCTTTACGGCATCGACTCGGTGATGTGCCCGCTGCCCCGCCGGCAAGAGGCGTGGAAAAGGCTCGAAACCGACCTCGATCGCCCCAAATTAGCCGCCATGACCCGGGAAATCGGCCTTAACGAGCTTCCGGACGCCGCCAGCGCCATCGTCGCCGGCCAGGTCCGCGGCCGGGTCGTGGTCAAAATCGGGTAAACGGCGTTCAGGATTTGTCGACTTTCGTTAGGCATACTCGCTTTAGGCTTTAAAAGCGGGCTTCAGCCCGGGTAAACTTGTGGCGTCAGTCGGAGTTCTTTTGATGTTGCGTAGTGTTGCGTGTCTGGTCGGCCTGTTGGCCGCGCTGCCGGCAATGGCCGGCGAAATGAGCGCCGAAGAGGCGCGCCGTTTCGTCATCGGCAAAACCTTCAGCTACAACTGTTTCGAAGGCCCGCGCGGGCAGGGCCGTGTGCATGCCGACGGTTCCGTAGTCGGCTAGATTCAGTTCCAGGGCGCCGGCAAGGTGCGCTACGCCGCGTTACCGGCCAATACGTTGCAAGTGAAGGGCGGGGCCGTCTGCGCGTCGCTACGCGGCCTGCCGATCGAGCCGTGCTTCAACCTGACCAAGGTCGACGACCAGACCTTCCGCGGCGCCATCTCCGGCCTCGGCTTCGCCTCGTGCCAATTCACCCGCCGCACCGTGCGCGCCAGTTCGTCCAGCAATGACAGCGGCCAGCCGCTCGGGCTGCGTCCCTCGCTCGCCGCCAGCAACAACAACTAGCCAAAGCTTTGCGTGGAACTGAAGCGTCGATGAGGCTCGGCGCTCAAGCCGTCTGCGCCTGGGCGCGCCAGCGTTCGATTTCCGCAAGTTCGGTTTCGGGCTGTTCGATCGCGACATCACAACGGCCGAGATAGATGGCCCCCGCTTCGCCGTCGATCGTGAGCCAATCGCCCTCCTTGATGTCCGCGCCGGAAAGCCCGGCTCTGTGCCCGGTGACGTCGACGGCAAGCGCGGTGCAGCCGACCACGCATGGCTTTCCCATCTGGCGGGCCACCAGCGCGGCGTGCGCGGTCCGCCCGCCGATCGCCGTCACGATTCCGGCGGCGACGGCGAAGCCGGCGACATCGGCGGTGCTGGTATCGGGCCGGACCAGCATCACCGGGTCGCCGCCGGCTGCCATTCGTTCGGCGCTCTCTGAGTCAAAGCAGGCGCGGCCAACCGCGATGCCCGCCGAAGCGCCGGTGCCGCGGGCGGCCGGCTCATAGGATCCGGCCAATCGCTTGCGCGTCAGCTTGCTCAAATCCAGATCGTTCAGGCGGGCCAAGGCTTGCTGCGGCGTCAGCAGGCCTTCGTTGACGAAATCGATGGCAAAACGCAATGCCGCGCGCGGCGTCCGCTTGGCGTCGCGGGTCTGCAGCATCCACAGTTTGCCGCTCTCGATGGTGAATTCGACGTCCTGCACATCGCCGAACTCATGTTCGAGCCGCGTCAGGGTCTCGCGCAACTGGGCGGAGATCGCCGGCGCCGATCGGTCGAGGGCCTGTTCGGTTTCGGGGGTTCGGCTGCCGGACACGACATCCTCCCCTTGTGAGTCGAACAGGACGTCGATCACCGGCCGCGCTGCGCCGGTCGAAGGATCGCGCGAGAATGCGACGCCGGCTCCCGAATCGAGCCCGCGATTGCCGAACACCATCGCCTGGATGGTGACAGCGGTGCCCTGCAGGCTTTCAAGATGCGCGAACTGGCGGTAGGTGCGGGCGCGGTCGCTGGTCCATGAAAGGTAGACCGCGCGCGCCGCGGCTTCGATCTGCTCCATCGGCTCGTCCGGCAGGACGAAGTCTTCGTCCTCGATCATCTGCTGGTATGATTTCGTCAAGCGTTCTACGGCCTCGACATCAAGCTCCTGATCGCTCCCGACGCCTTCGGCGGCGACCAATTCGGCAAGACGGTGCATGAACTTGGTCCGGTCGATCCCGAGTACAACGTTGCCATAGCTCTCGAGAAAGCGGCGCCGGCAGTCCCAGGCAAAGCGCGGATGGCCCGTCATCCGCACCAGACCGTGGACGGCCGCAAGCGTGCAGCCGACATCGAGAACCGTATCGAGCATTCCGGGCATCGACCGGGCGGCACCGGATCGCACCGACACCAGCAAAGGCTGGCGCCGGCCGCCGAACGAGCGGCCGGTGCTGCTTTCGAGAAAGGCGATGCCTTCGGCGAGGCCATCGACCAGCTTGTGCTGGGCGTGCCGATCGCCATCGACGATGGCTTTGCAAAGCGCGACCGGCAGAACGAAGGCAGGCGGCACCGGCAGCCCGGCCGCGGCCATGCGCGCCAGGTTCGCGGCCTTCGCGCCGATGGTATCGGCGGAATGCCGTTCGGTCGATCCGTCCGCGATGTGAACGATTTGCATGGTCAAAGGTCCGGTTAAGTCGACAATTCCGCCAGGACGCGGGCGCGCAGCAAATGGCCAAAACCGGCGAGACGGTCGGTGGCCCGCTCGATGGCGCGGGCCAGTTCAAGAACGGACAAAGCGGTCTTCAATTCGAAATCGCCGCGCAGAACAATGGCTGTGATCGCCCGTTCGGCCGCATCGCCGCGATGTTCGGCGTCGATCAGCCGATCGACCGCCGCCAGCGCATCTTCCGAGTCGACGCGCTGGCCGTCGGGTATGTCGGCGGCCGCGGCAATCCCCGCTGCCGCGGCCTCGGCGCCGGAAATGGCCGCGGCGCATAACTCGGCCAATCGATCCAGCGCGTTCGGCGCAACCGCGTCCGGCATCAGCGACGAAATGAAGGCGGCTTGCTCGAGTTCGTCGATCGCATCCTCGATGCGGTTGACGATTTGCCCGATAAGTGGGTCGGCGTTGAATCGCTCGATCTCCCGGCGCGCCTCGATGGCGATCTTGTCGGCCTTTTCTTCGATGCGCTGCGCCCGCGCCGCCAGCGACCGGCGATCGAACGGCCGGCCGGCTTGCAGTTGGGCAATGAATTGCGCCATGCCGGCGGCGATGTCGCGCGCAAGGCCAGCCTGGCGCACGACGATCTCCAGCAACAGACTGTCGACACGTTGCAGGTGCCGGACCAGGTCGGCCTCGATGCGATCCCGCGCCAGCCTGACCGACCCACCTTCCTGCAACGCTTCCGCCGAGACGCGCAGAACGGTCTTGAGAAAATCCACCGCCGCCGCGCGCCCAAGCGCGTGGTCCAACCGCTCACCGAAACCGATGCGTTGCGGCGTGGCATGATGCACGGCGGAAGCGACCAGTTCGCTGCCGCCGAGTTCGAGAAAGCCGCGATGACCGACGCGATGACGCGCGGCCCAGTCCAGCACGACGACCGCGTCGGCTTTGGAGACCCAGGTGCGCAGGATTTTGCGCGCCTTGTTCCAGTCGATCAGGAAGACCAGCGATGCGCCGATCGTTTCGAGAAATTCGTCACGTTGTTTGCTGTTATCGGTGGCAAGGCGGCCGGTCACCAGATAGAACACGCCGCCGTCGCTGAGCCCCTCCGCGCTCATGCGGTTGAGCCCGCTCCATTGAACCGGAAAATCCCGAAACAGCCGGGTGAAGAACTTGGCGCGCGGCAAATGAACGTCGGTATAGGTGATCGTGACCGCGTCCGCTTCGACCGCGATGACGACGACATGCGCGTCGGTTTCGCCGATGTCGTTTTGAATGGTGAGCCGCGCGCCCGAGCGCGCCGCGGTCGTCGCCAGCCCCGGATGGCCAAATTTCAATCCGCGGGTCTGCTTCACGCCCCGCATGAAAGCCTCGACGGCCGGCCGGTCGTCGGCCTGCAGGCCAAAGACATGCGCGCCGGCCAGGTTTTCCTCCGCATGCGCGGCGGAAAGGCGATTGAGATTCTTGTGCAGGTCCATGGCGAGGCGATGCAGGCTGTCGCCGTCGGTTTCCGCGAGCCCTGCCAGTCTGGCGATTTGCACCAGGGTAATTGTATCCGCCGCCTCCGGCCCGGCCGAGGCTTGAATCGCGGCCAGGCGGTCGAGCGCGGCTTGCCCGGCCGCCGCGTCGCCGGCTTTGACGGCGCGCGCCATCGTCGTGACGTCGTCCCAGATCGCGGCTGTGAGCTGGCTCAAACCCGATGCCGTCATTCGGTCGCCGCCGATCAGGATTGCGCCTCTGACCAGAGGCTCCATCGTCACCGGATCGATGGCAGCGGCGCGGCATTCGTTCGTCAGGTCGAAGCCGGCGCCATTCGGATCGCGGGCATGGCGCGCCGCCGCCTGGACGATGCTGAGACGGACCTTCACCCGGTCATTGGCGGCCAGGCCCTCGCCGATGAGGGCGGGGAGCAGGATGTCGGTCTGGCCGAGTTGTTCGATGATCAACGATTTCATGTGCATGCACCCTTGCGCGAGTGTCACCAATGCACATCCTGGCGCCGCCGAAATTGAGGCAGATCATTCATCAAATTGTAACAAAAGCGGCGCGCGCCGTTGCCGTCAGCTTTTTGCCGGAAAGATCATGCACGTCGTCGTGGCGTGCGCGTAGAGTTTGCCAGTACCGTCCTTCAAATCGCCTTCCGACGTCGCCACGG
>JAUSBQ010000203.1 GCA_030651965.1 Pseudolabrys sp.
GTCGAGCCGGCCGAGAATGGCATCGCCGCGGCTTTCGGCTTCGATGATGATGACGTTCGGCGTCGGCGCGCTGCGATAGGCTTCGACGGCGGCGGTGGCGCCGCCCATCTGGATCTTCACATGCGCCTTGGCGAGCCGGCGGTCCTCGCCGGCGGCCTGGACGGCGGCGGCGGTCTCGACCGTTTCGCAGAAGGCCTGCACCGATACGCGCGGCGCCGGCGCGATATGTTCCTCGGCGGCCGGCGCGGCGACTTCCATCGCCGGCAGCGTATCGTCTTGCGCGACTGCGACTTGACTGGCGTGCTTTATCATTTGCCCAGATCACTGATCTTGTTTGTCTCGTACTGGCCACTATAAGCGCCAGACGGGTTTATGCCCTTGCGGTAATTGTCGATGGCGATCGAACGGCGCGCGCTATAGGCGGGCTGTTCGCCGCGCGGCTGCACCAGGTCGGCCGGATTGTCGATCATGGCGGCCATGTTGCGCTGATAGGCGCAACCGAGATTCCAGTACGGCTGGTTGTTCTGATAGGTGGCATCCTGGCCGGGGCCGAGATTGTGCGGCCACTTGCCGCACGGACCCGCCTCCGCGACCATTTTTGTGTAGTTGATCTTGATGCTTACCATCGCGGTCGCCGACGGCCTGTAGTTGCGCACATAGACGGCCCTGCCCGGGACGCCGGAGGCTGCAAGAATCGAATGCACTTCGCGCATCGAGTCGGCGGCGGCATGGTCGGTCGGCCCGCCTTTCGGCACCTCGATGACGATGCCGCTGGTCGCCTCGCGCTTCCACAACTGGGCGAACGACAGCACATCGGCGCGCTGGCTCGGATTGAGCCCGCCGCGATTGCGGCCGAGGAAGATTTCGACGCGCCGCTCGCCTTCCTTCAAGGTAATCGGATGACGTTCGCGATAATCGGTCGCGTAGGCCTGATGGCCGTTCTGCGATTGATAGCAGCCGGAGAGCAGCCCGGCGAGGCAACCGGCCGCGAGCAGGCGCAACGCCTTGCGGCCGCGCCGTCCAGCCATCGCCGTGTAGAGTGCTGTCATCGAACCGTCTCCGCCGCTCAATCGAGAATGAAGCCGTATTTGCCGTGGTAGCCGGGCCCGGCGTGCCGCGGCTCGGACCTGGTAGGGGCGCTGCCGTAGATGCGGTTCAAGCTGCCGAGCAGCGTGGACGAGGGGTCGCTTGCGTCGGCGAAGCCGTCATCCGGCCGCGAAAGCTGCTTGGCCGCCACCGCGCGAACCATGTACGGCGTGACGATCACGACCAGCTCGGTCTGGTTGTTGATGTAGTCGCGGCTCTTGAACAGCGCGCCGAGGATCGGCAATTGCATCAGGCCGGGCACGCCGTTGATCTGCGACTTGGTCTTTTCCTGGATCATGCCGGCGAGCGCCAGCGAGCCGCCCGAGGGAATTTCCACGGTGGTTTCGGCGCGCCGCGTCGAGATCGACGGGATGGTCAGGGTCTGGTCCGAGCCGGGAACCGACAGCGTCAGGGCGTTGTCGGTCGACAGGTCGGACACTTCCGTCATCACCTTCAGGCTGATGCGGCCTTCGGTCAGCACGATGGGGGTGAACACCAGGCTGACGCCGAACTTCTTGAAGTCGACTTGCGCCTGACAGACCGGCGGCGACTTGGTGGTGTCGCACGACAGGCCGTTGGGAATCGGGAATTCGCCGCCGGCGACGAAGCTCGCCGTCTCGCCGGAAATCGCGGTCAGGTTCGGCTCGGCCAAGGTGCGCAGCACGCCGGCGCGGTCCATCGCCCGCAGCGTCGCGGTGACGCCCTTCATCGTGCCGGCCAGCGATGAATTGCTGAGCGTCTGGCCGGTGGCGGAGAACGCGTTCTGGGTGTTGAAGTTCACCACCGAGCCGCCGTAGTTGAAGCTGCCGGACAAATCGATGCCGAGCTGCTTGATGACGTCGCGGCGCACTTCGGCCACCGTCACCTTGAGCATCACCTGGTCGCGGCCGCGCACCGTGATGCCGTTGACCACCTTGGCGATGTCGCCGACCAGCCGCGAGGCGAGGTCGAAAGCCTGCTGCGCCTCGGCGGCGCTCGAGGCGGAGCCCGTCAGCATGACGCCGTCATTGACGCCTTCGATGCGGATATCCGCGTCCGGCATGGATTGCTTGAGCGCGGCGCGCACGCCGTTGAGGTCGCGGGTCACCGCGATGTCGAAGCCGGCGATCTGCCTGCCGTTGGCGTCGAAGAAGAAAATGTTGGTCTGCCCGACCTTGACGCCGATCATGTAGACGCGCCGCGACGAGCGCACGACGGCGTTGGCGATGGTCGGATCGGCAACCAGGACGTCCTTGATATCGGCGGGCAGGTCGATGGCGACCGATTTGCCGATGCCGAGCGGCACGAAGCGCGATGTCGCTTCGCTGGCCGCGACCTGAATGACCTGCGTGGGGTACCGGTCGGCGGCGCGCGCGATGTGCATCGTCGCCAGCGTCGCGCCGGCGATCGCCGCGGCGACTGCCGCGCGGATCAAAGTGCTGTTGGTCGTCCCCATATCCCTGGCGTCCCCTCGATCGGTCATCGCGGCGTCGTCACCGTGCCGACGCCGAAACGAACGATGTTCACGCCGCCCCGGCGTGTATCCTTAGTCGGCGCACTCTCGGAAGCGTCGGTGATGCTGCGCAACGACAGCGACAGCGTACCGATCTGCTGCGACATCGTCAGCGTTTCGACCTGAACGGGCGTCAGTTCGAGCGTCGCGGTCTTGCCGATCACGACCTTCTGGCCGTTCTTCTCTTCGACGTTCTGGTCGATCGCGAGTACGCGAATATTGCTGAGTACGGTCTCGCTGCCGTTCGCTTCAGCGGCTTTGTCGTTGCCGCGGCGCGACATGACGACGTCGACGCGATCGTTCGGCAGGATGAAGCCGCCGGCGCCGGTTTCCGGCGAGATTTGAATCGACATGGCGCGCATGCCGGTCGGCAGAATCGCCGCCATGAAGCCGGAGCCCTTGGCGTTGACCAGCTTGGCATCGCGGATCGGCTCGCCGGCGACGAAAGGCACGCGCGCGATATAGCCGGAAAGATCCTCGATCGCGCCCGGACGATCCGGCTTGCGAATGAAGTTGCCCGTGGCGGCGCTGGCCGGCCAGGCCTGCCACTGGATTTCGCCCGGCGACACAGTCTGGCCCAAGGCGATGTCGGATCGTGCCACCAGAATATCGATGGTCTCGGGCTTGGCAGGGGCGGCGGCCTGGGGCTCCGGAGGCTTCTCGGAGCGGCCGGCCAACAGCGCAGCGATGCCACCGGCACCGATGGCGACTGCCAAAACGACTAGACGCGCGGCTTTCATACGCTCACTCTCAACCGATGACGACCGGACTGGCCGCCTAATCCACATGGCGACCGAGGCGGTCGCTTACACGGGATTTGACCAGTTAAAGGTCAAGGCATGGTTAAGGAGCGGTGACTAAATCGAGTTAATAATTTGTTGATTCGAAGACAGTGTGTATGGGCTGCGTAAAATCAAAACTCAAATTGACTGAACCGCGATCGTCAAAGGCCGGCGCCGGGCATCCATAACGTTTTCGGATAAACCATCAGCGCCGACGCGGCGAGTGCGATGCCGTAAGGCACGCCGCCGCCGGCTTCATGCAAACGCATGATCCACTTCTGCCGCGCCAGCACGGCGGGTAGCGGCAGCTTGCGGAACTGGATCAGCACCAATGTCAGAACGCCGCCGAACAGCGACGCATAGGTGACGTAGTCGAGCAGGTGCTCGAAGCCGAACCACAGCGCCGTCGCGGCCGCCAGCTTAGCGTCGCCGCCGCCGATCCAGCCTTGCGAGAACAGACCGAAGGCGACGACCAGCACCAACGAGCCGGCGGCGAGATGCATGCCGACGGCGGGCAAGCTCATGCCGGTCGCGATCGCCAGCAGCGCGAAGCCGCCGGCCAAAGCCAGCGACAGGCGGTTGGAGATCGTCATGGTGAAGAGGTCGCTCGACGCCGCGAAGGCCATCAGGGCCGGAAACAGCAGCAGCCTGATCATGTCGGTAAGCGTCATGGCAATATGTCCTTCGGCGTAGTCGACGTAGCGACTCTCTCGCATATAGGCGCAGGATGATTGCCGATCGGTTAGCGCCTCAAAGCAAAAGGCTCCGGCTTGGTGCCGGAGCCTTTGAAGTTCGCATGTCCGGCCGACTACTTGAGCTGGGTCGAGATGCTCGTGAACTTGTCGTTCAGCGAGGTGCCGAGGCCGTTGATGACTGCGATGATCGCGACGGAAATGCCGGCGGCGATGAGGCCGTACTCGATGGCGGTGGCGCCCGAGTTGTCCTTCAGGAAACGCGAAACGAGGTTCTTCATTGGGAGCTCCATGATCCACATGTGACTGTTTGAGCTGGTCTCTGGTTGATCCAGTTTCCCGGCTATTCGGGAACATTACGCGGCAGGTATTGCCTCTATATTAAATCGATCAGAGAAAGACAGGCCGGTTTGATGAATATAAAATGTAGTTAATGAGATATCACCAAACGATTATTAGGGTTAAAGAGGTATTAATACAATGATTTAGGATAGATATTCTTTTCAGATCAAATCGAATACAAACGTTTACATCAGGTCAGCTCGGTATATTAATAATCTATACTGTCATCGAGACTAATTGAGGTGGAACTTCTACTTGGCGCCGGAGTAAAACTTGCATGGCAGTTGCGCAGGCGGGGACGCGCCGCCTTCACGGCATCTTAACCGCGTAGCGCGATACGATTTGGACCGGATGTCGCCGCCGATCGGGTTGCCAGCATGCTCACTGAATTAGTGTCCGTCTTTCAGGTCGCCGGGCAGACCGTCCTCAAGATAATTCCGATCTCGATCGCATTGGGAATCGTGTTCGCGGTACTGACGCACTGGTCGGCCTGCAATCCCGGCAATCCCTGGTGGCGCAAGCGCGAGATCGTCACCGATACCCTGTACTGGTTTGTGATCCCACTGGGGGCGCGCTTCGTGCGTATCGGCCTGATGGTGACGGGCGCGGCCTATATCTACGGCATTCACGGCTCCGAGGCGCTGATTCAGTTCTACGACGACGGCTTCGGGCCGCTGGCGCAACTGCCGCTCTGGGCGCAGGCGCTGGTGTTCCTCGTCGTCTCCGATTTCCTGCTGTACTGGTTCCACCGGCTCTATCACGGCGCCGCGATGTGGAAGTATCACGCCGTCCACCACTCCTCGACCGAAGTGGACTGGATTTCGGCGGCGCGCTTCCATCCCGTCAATATCCTGCTCGGCACCGTGCTGGTCGATGTCGGCCTGCTGCTTGCCGGCATTTCACCCAATGTCATGCTGTGGGTCGGGCCGTTCACGACCGCCTCGTCGGCCTTCGTCCACGCCAACCTGAACTGGACCTTGGGCCCGTTCAAATACGTGATGGCCGGCCCGGTATTTCACCGCTGGCACCACACCGCGGCCGATCGCGGCGGCTCGAGAAATTTCGCCGGCACGTTCCCGATCTGGGATCTGATGTTCGGCACCTGGTACATGCCGGAAAACGAGCTGCCGGACGCCTACGGCGTCGACGACAAGAATTTCCCCGAGACCTTCGGCGGCCAGATGCTCTATCCGTTCCGGCGATAAAGCAGGCCGCCGGTCGAGACGCGCGGGGGCGCGTCGGGACGTCTTTGCAATTCGTTCACCACTTGCGGTGGCAGTTCGTTCACCAATTTGCAGTCAACTGAGGGCCTTATCGAGGTCCGCGGCGTGTATGGCCGCGGCTGTGTGCGTAAAGCGTTGGAGAGTGCAATGTCGGCCGTATTCGGACGCCGCAGGCGTCTGCTGGACGTTCTGGCTTGGACGTTGTTCGCCGCCGTGGCGCTTGGTGTCCCGATGGCGCGTGCCGATCAGGTCGTCGTCTCGGTCGACGAAGCCAAGATCATGACGCTGCCCGACCGGGTCGCCACCATCGTTATCGGCAATCCGCTGATCGCCGACGCCGCCCTGCAAGGCGGCGGCGTCCTGGTGCTGACCGGCAAGGGTTTCGGCGCCACCAACATGCTGGCGCTCGACCGGGCCGGCAAGATCGTGATGAACACGACCATCCAGGTGCGGGGCCCCGCCTCCCGCGATCTTGTCGTGGTCTATAAAGGCATCGAGCGTGAAACCTATAGCTGCGCGCCGGAGTGCGAACGCAGGCTTACGCTTGGTGACTCGCCGGCCTACTTTGGCAATATCCTGGCGCAATCGGGCAGCCGCACCGGTGGCGGCGCACCTGGCGCGAGCGCTGCGCCGGCGCCGCGTTGACGTAAGCGCCAGAGTTAGCGCCGGCTTAACACGATGCCCGGATTTAATGGCAAGCGCCGCACGGAATTTAAAGCTGGCCTTTGATATAAAACATGCGGGGTTCATGTCGCTCCGAAACATCGAGACGACGCCATGTTTGACACAGCCAGACTTAACGTTGCGCGCGGCCTGCGCGCGCTGAAGCGCTCGCGCCTGCTCCGCCGCTTCGTGCGGCAAAAGGACGGCAGCGCGGCGGTCGAATTCGCATTGGTCGCCACGCCGTTCATAGCGCTGTTGTTTGCCATCATCGAAACCGCGATGGTGTTCTTCGCCGGTCAGACGCTGGAAGCCGCCGCCGCCGATTCCGCGCGCCTGATCATGACCGGCGAGGCGCAGTCGAAGGGCTTTAGCAAGAGCGACTTCAAGACCCAGGTGTGCAACCGCATCTACGGACTGTTCGATTGCGCGGGCGGCCTCTATGTCGACGTCAAGAGCTATTCGAGCTTCGCCTCGGTCAATACCGCGAGCCCGGTCACCAACAAGACGTTCAACACCACCACGACCTACAGCCCGGGCACCGTCGGCGATATCGTCGTCGTGTCGCTCTACTACCAGTGGCCGATCTACGTTTCGATGCTCGGCAACAATCTGGACAATCTCAACGGCGGCAAGCGCCTGCTCGCGGCGACCTCGGTGTTCCGCGTCGAGCCGTACAAGTGAGCGAACAGGTCATGGCACATACAAAGACCGGCGCGGTTTGCAAACCCAATATTCTGCGGCGCTTCGCCCGCGACCGGCGCGGCGTTTCCGCGGTCGAGTTCGCTCTGGTGGCGCCGATTATGATCGCACTTTACTTTGGCGTCGTCGAAGTGTCGGAAGGCGTCAGCGCCGACCGCAAGGTCAGTTTGACGGCCGCGACCCTGGCGAACCTCACGGCGCAGGTCGCGACGATATCGAGTTCGGACATGACCAATATTCTCGATGCGTCGAGCGCGGTCATTTCGCCCTACGATAAGACCAAGCTCAAGATCACCATTACCTGCATCAGTATCGATTCGACCAAGAAGGCGACGGCAAAATGGAGCGTGACCCGTAACGGCACGGCCAGCAGCGGCACCATGACGCTGCCGTCGGCGCTTGCGGTGGCGGGAACGCAACTGGTTCTGGCCGAAGTGTCCTATGCGTACACGCCGACCGTCGGCTCCAACATTACCGGCACGATCAACCTGTCCGACAAGATGTATATGAGCCCGCGCGTCACCGCGCCGACCTACGGTACCACGGCCTGCACCTGACCCCCGGTCATGAACGCTCGCGCGGTTCGGAAATCGGCAGCGCCGTCGTCGACTTGATCCGCTCCATCGCAAAGCGCGACGTGACATTCTTGAGCGGCACGGTGGCGATCAGTTTCTTGTAGAACGTGTCGTAGCTCTGCATGTCATGGACGACGACGCGCAGCACGTAATCGACGTCGCCGGCCATGCGGTAGAACTCCATCACCTCCGGCATCGCGTTGACCACCTCGGCGAACTTCGCCAGCCATTCCTGCGAATGGTCGCCGGTCTCGACCGACACGAAGACGGTGATGCCGAGCCCGACCTTTTCCGGATCGACCAGAGCGACGCGCCGGGTGATGACGCCATCGGCTTCGAGCCGCTGCAATCGCTTCCAGCACGGCGTTGACGACAGGCCGACGCGGGTGCCGATTTCGGCGACCGAGAGCGCGGCATCTTGTTGCACGACGGCGAGGATCTTGCGGTCGATGGCGTCCATTCTCCAAACCCTTCGGAAATTAGCATCGCCACCTACGGCGAGGTTGATAGTTAGAATGTCATTCTTATTTTGCCAGCCCATCTGTCTTTATAGAGAAAAATATTCTATTTCAAGAATAATCTGACGCGCCATCGAGCGTCTCCTGCCACCTGGACCGCCGCCATGAGAATTTTCGCCTCTTTGTTCGCCCGCCGGTTTTTCACCCGCAGTGTCGGCGCCGCGGCGTTGGCCGCGCTGGTGACGTTGGGTGCGTCATTCACCGCCTCCGCCGCGCCCGGCGCGGAGCCTCTGGTCACTGTCGAGTGGCTGAAGAACAATTTGAACGACAAAGATGTCGTTGTCCTCGACATCCGCTCGGCCATCGATGGTGGCGGCGCCAAGGCCTTTGCCGAGGCGCACATCCCCGGCAGCGTGCATTCGGACTATGACAAGGCCGGCTGGCGCGTGACGCGCAACAACGTGCCGTTCATGTTGCCGACCGTTGCCGAGCTGGAGAAGTTGATCGGCGATATCGGCATTGACGAGGACAAGCATGTCGTCGTTGTCCCGGCCGGCGTCAGCTACACCGATTTCGGTTCGGCGGCGCGGACCTATTGGACGCTGAAAGTCGTCGGCCTCAAGAACGTGTCGATCCTTGACGGCGGCGTCGCCGCCTGGCGCGCCGCCGGCCTGCCGGTCGAAAGCGGCGAGAAGAAGCCGACGGCGACGATCTTCACCGCCACGCTGGACAAGAGCCTGATCGCGCAAGGACCGGAGGTCGAGGCGATCGAAAGCAAAGGCAACGCGGTCCTGATCGACGCGCGTCCGGCCTCGTTCTTCTTCGGCAAGGAAAAGGCGCCGAACGCCTCCGCCTATGGCCACATTCCCGGCTCGGTCAATGTCGATAGCGCCGCGTACTACGACGCCCGCACCAACAAACTGAAGCCGAAGGCCGAACTCGTCGCGCTCTCGTCGCATATACCCGCCGGCCCCGCGGTGAGCTACTGCAACACCGGCCACTGGGCCGCGACCGACTGGTTCGTGCTGCACGAATTGCTCGGCCGCAAGGATGTGCGCGTCTATGACGGTTCCATGGTGGAGTGGACCGCCAATGCCAGTCGCCCGGTTGAATCGTCGCGCACGAAATGGGATGACTTGAAAAAGGCGCTCGGTCTGGGTTCTTAAGGTTTCCCTCCACGCGCTTCAGTATCAGGGGCCGTCCATCCTTCGAGGCTCGCGCTTTTGCGCTCGCACCTCAGGATGACGGTGATAGAAAGTCGCCCATGTCCACCACGACCATTTCCGCTTCCGCCCCGGCCGCTCCTCGCATCGACTACCTTTTTGTCGGCGCCGCCGTCTTCGCCACCGCGATCCTGATCGCGCTGGTGCTGCTCGATGGCCAGCCGGCATCGGCCGCGCTGATCCTCGGCGGCTTCGGCCTCGGCGTCGCCTTTCTCAAAGCCGAATTCAGTTACACCGCCTCGTGGCGGCGCTTCCTCACGCGCGGCGAGGCCGGCGGCCTGATCGGCGGCCTCCTTGTCATCGCCATCTGCGCGCTGGCGGTGGTGCCGATCGCGGCGCTGTTACCGAATTTCGGCGGCGCCATCGCGCCGATCGGGCCGTCGCTGCTGATCGGTGCGGCCGTGTTCGGCGTCGGCATGCAGCTCGCCAATGGCTGCGGCTCCGGCACGCTCTACACCGTCGGCGGCGGTTCGGGGCGCATGCTGATCACGCTCGCCTTCTTCATCATCGGCAGCGTGTTCGGCTCACTGTCGCTGCCGTCGTTCCTGGCGCTCGGCGGCGTCAATCCGATTCTGGCGGCCGATTATCTCGGCCCCTGGGGCGGCTTGCTGGCGACGCTCGCCAGTCTCGCGCTGGTCGCCGCGATCATGGCCGCGGTGGCGCGCCAGCGCGGCGCCAACTGGAGGCCGTCGCGCACTTATATCATCGGCGGCATTGTCATCGGCGTGCTGTGCGTCGGCGTGTTCCTCGTCGGCGGGCACCCCTGGAGCGTGACCTTCGGTTACACGGTGTGGGGCGGCAAAATATTCTCGGCGCTCGGCTTCGATTTCTCGCAGGCCGAATTCTGGCAATGGCCCGGCCCCAAGCGCGCGCTCACCGACTCGGTGCTGACCGACACGTCGAGCCTCACTGACTTTGGCATGATCTTCGGCGCGATGGCGGCGGCCGCCGCGACCAAGCGCTACGCCGCCACCGCGTGGCCGCCGTTCAAGTCGCTGCTCGCGGCGGCGATCGGCGGCCTGCTGTGCGGCTGGGGCGCGCGCATCGGCTTCGGCTGCAACATCGGCGCCTTTGTCGGCGGCGTTGCGTCCGGTTCGCTGCATGGCTGGATCTGGTTCGGCGCAGCTTTGTGCGGCAATCTGGTCGGCATTCGCCTGCGGCCGCTGTTCGGCCTGTCGAGAGATTAGCGCCATGAGAAAAACCTACATGGTCGTCATGATCGCGGCACTGGTCGCCATCGTCGGCAATCATCTCACCAGCCCATCGAGCGGGCGGGCGGTGTCGCCGGAAGATTTCGCCGGCGCTTGCGCGCCCTGCGGCGCGCCCTGTCCGGTGAAGAAGTAGTGCTTGCCCCGGGCGCGTCGCGGCATGAAATGCTGCGACGCTGAACCGGGGCCTTTCCAGATTCGGAGTCCGTAACGGTCCCGGGTCTGCAGCGCATCACTTCGTGCTGCGCAGCGCCCGGGACAGGATTACGCCCGTTCCTTCAAAAACGCCTCGACCTCCGCGCGCGTCGCGGCGCCCATCAGTCCGCCGAAGCGCGTGCATTTGATCGCCGCCGCGGCGGCGGCGAAACGCATGGCGTCGACCTCGTCGCCGGTTTCAGCGAGACGGTAGGCAAAGCCGCCGTGAAACGTATCGCCCGCGCCCAACGTATCGACCGCTTTGACCTTGAAGGCCGGCATGTGGCGCACTTCGCCCCGATCATTTTGGCCGCCATCGAGCCAATAGACGCCATCGGGGCCGTCGGTGACGGCGAGAAAACCTGTGTAGGTCTCGCCGAACTTCTTCAGCGCGGCGGCGTGGTCCTTGAGCCCGGTGCTTTCGCGCATCGCGTCCGCCGACGCGATCACATGCGTGCAGCCTTGTACCAGCGCGTCGTCCGGTGGCGCCGGCTTGTCGAGATCGAGCACGCGCGGAATGCCGCGCGCCTTGGCGGCCCGGCAGATCGGCAGCGAGATATTGCCATAGCGATTGTCGAGCAGCACCGCGTCGAGTTCGGCCACCGCGCCTTGCGGGTCGTCCGGCACGGCTTCGCTGAGACCCTGATTGCGGCGGGTGGCGATCATCTTTTCGCCTGAGGCATCGAGCATGATCAGCGACACCGACGAGCGCGCGCCCGGCACGCGGATGGCGCGGCTGACGTCGATGTTTTCGCCGGCGAATGTCTTGATGATGGTGTTGGCGACGTCGTCATCGGTGTCGCCGAGCGCGCCGATATAGCTGGTGACGGCGCCCAAGCGCGCGACCGCGACCGCGGCGTTGCCCGCCTGGCCGCCGCTGGTGATGAGAAAGTCCGACGCCTGAACTTTCTCGCCGGCGCGCGGGAACGTCTCCACCCGCATGATGATGTCCTGCACCGCGCCGCCGGCGCAGAGGATTCTCGGCGGTCTGTTGAGCGGCGCGCGTTCAGTCAAAACTGGTTTCGTCCTCGACCCAGGCGCGAATGATGTGATGCGCGATCGCCACCGGCGGCGGCGTAAACAGGCCATCCGGATGCGTGCGCATCAGCATCTGCGCGATCTCGTCCTTGCTAAACCACCGGGCGTCTTCCAGTTCCGTGCGGTCGACGACAATCTCGCGGTTTAATGCCTCGGCATGACAGCCGATCATCAGCGACATCGGGAACGGCCACGGCTGCGAGCGATAATATTTCACCCGGCCACAGACGATGCCGGCTTCCTCGCGGGTTTCGCGTTTGACCGCGTCCTCGAGTGCTTCGCCGGGCTCGATGAAGCCGGCCAGGCACGACCACATCGTCGGCGCAAAACGCGGCGAGCGGCCGAGCAGGCAATTGTCGCCATCGATGATCAGCATGATGACGACCGGATCGGTGCGCGGGAAATGCTCGGCCTTGCAGCGCGGACAATCGCGCTTCCAGCCGGCGCAGACCGGATCGGTGGCGTGGCCGCAATTCGAGCAGAACCGGTGCCGCATGTGCCATTGCAATACCGCCTTGGCCTCGGCGATCGGCGGCAGGTGGTCGTTGTCGACCAGGCCCTGCACCGCGATCGAGCGCAAGTCGGTGACCATCAGGTCGTCGCGCGTTTTCAGCGCTTCGGCGGCGTCTTGCGGTATGCCGACGCCGAAGCGGCCATCGCCGTTGAGGTGGCCGAGGAAAATCGTTTCGGCGGCTCCGCCGAAGCCGCGCGCCTCTTCAAGCGTGAACAGCGGCTCGCAGACGGTTGCGCCTTTGCGGGTGACGATCAGTTCGCCGCCGATGACGTAAGCGCCGGCGCGCGCGCCTTTCGCCATGGTGTCGACCGCCGCCCGGTCGATGCGCAGTTCGGCGGCGCGTTCGAGGCGGCTGTCGGTGTAGCCGAGGCGGGGCTTGGGACCCAGATTTGGACCGAGATTCGGGCGGGATGACATCGGCGCGGAAACTGGCACGGGGCACGGGGGAGTGCAATGCACCTTACCTCCGTCATCCTCAGGGTGACGGTGCATAGCCCGTTATGTGCCAGCCAAACCGAGCCCGCGCCGCAGCGCCTTGATGAAGCCGTCGCGCACCGCCGGACCGTAGGCGGTTGGCGGCGCCGCGCCCCAGACTGGCTTCGGCCAGGCCTTGTCGCCATGGCGGCGGCCGATGACGTGGACATGTAGTTGCGCCACGACATTGCCGAGCGCGGCGACGTTGAGCTTGTCGCATGCGGTGATCGATTTCAGCGTGCGCGCGGCGGCGTCGGTTTCGCGCATCAGATCAAGGCGGTCGTTGTCGGCAAGGTCGATGAGTTCCGTGACGCTCGCGCGGCGCGGCACCAGGATCAGCCACGGGTAATTGGCGTCGTTCGCCAGCAGGACGCGCGTCAGCGCCAGATCGCCGACCGGGATGGTATCGGCGGCGAGTTGCGGGTGGAGGGAGAAGGCGGTGTCGGGCATTGCAAAGCCAGTCAAAAATTCTGCGTCATGCCCGGGCTTGACCCGGGCATCCACGAGGCCTTGCCAAGCGGTAATGCTTACCAACGCCGGTTTCTCGGAAATTCATCATGGATTGCCGGGTCAAGCCCGGCAATGACGACGTCCGGGATTCCCCAACTTGCATTCTCCCCCCATTGGCCCGATATAGGGCCCGGGAGGTTGGCGGTGGACGAACCACTCGCCAACCGGGTCAGATCCGGAAGGAAGCAGCCCTAACGAGCCCGGTTCGGGTCGTTGTCAGCCTCCCACCCATTTTTCCACGATTCATTAGGCGTGAAGCTGCCCGCGCCGCCGCGGCGGGTGGTACCCACGGCCGATGGCTGCGAGAATAGGCGCAAGAGAACAGCGCATGAGAACGAGCGCATGAGCGAACCCGCGAACCTCTCCGGTCCTGGTTCCGCCCCGGCCGAGGCGCCGGCCGGCGGCTATCGTGTTCTGGCGCGCAAATATCGCCCCGCCAGTTTCGAGGACCTGATCGGCCAGGAGGCCATGGTCCGCACCATTTCCAACGCCTTCGAATCGGGCCGGATTCCGCAGGCCTGGATTCTCACCGGCGTGCGCGGCGTCGGCAAAACGACGACCGCCCGCATCCTCGCCCGCGCGCTGAATTACGAACTGCCGGACGGCTCGATCAAGGGCCCGACTATCCACATGCCGGTGATGGGCGTGCAGGATCAGGCGATCATCGACAGCCGCCACATCGATATCTTGGAAATGGACGCCGCCTCGCACAACAGCGTCGATGACGTGCGCCAGATCAACGATGCCGTACGCTATGCGCCGGTGTCGGCGCGCTACAAGGTCTACATCCTCGACGAAGTCCACATGCTGTCCGGCGCCGCCTTCAACGCGCTGTTGAAGACGCTGGAGGAGCCGCCGCCGCACGCCAAATTCATCTTCGCCACCACCGAAATCCGCAAGGTGCCGGTGACGGTGCTGTCGCGCTGCCAGCGCTTCGATCTGCGCCGCGTCGATGCCGCCGTGCTGGTCGAGCATTTGCAGAAGATCGCCGCCAAGGAAAATATCAAAGCCGAGCCCGCCGCTTTGGCCTTGATCGCGCGCGCCGCCGAAGGCTCGGTGCGCGACGCGCTGTCGCTGTTCGATCAGGGCATTGCCCACGCAGCAGGGCCCGTTCGCGCCGAGGACGTGCGGCAGATGCTCGGACTTGCCGACCGCGTCCGCATCGTCGACCTGTTCGAAGCCTTGATGAAGGGCGACATTGCCGGCGCATTGTCCGAACTGCGCGCGCAATACGACATCGGCGCCGATCCGGCGGTGGTGTTGAGCGACCTTGCCGAATTCACCCACTTCGTCACCCGCGTCAAAGTCGTGCCGACGGTGGCCGATGACGTCTCGCTGTCGGAAGCCGAGCGCGTGCGCGGCCGCGCCTTCGCCACGCAACTGTCGATGCGCGTGCTGTCGCGCTGCTGGCAGATGCTGCTCAAAGGCGTCGGCGAGGTGCAGGCGTCGGGGCGGCCGGTGGCGGCGGCCGAAATGGTGCTGGTGCGCATTGCCTATGCCGCCGATCTGCCGACGCCGGACGAGGTCATCAAATCGCTCGGCGAGGGCGGCGGTGCGGCGCCATCGCGCCCCTCGACCAATGGCGGCAGCGCTTCGGCGGGACCGACCGCTTCGCAAAGTTTCGCGCCGCGTCAGGATACTCAGCGTTTTGACGCGCCCCGCGGGGCCGCGCGTTCATCGGCGGCGGCTTCGCCGCGTCCGTCGGATGAGCCGGTGGCGCAACTTGGCACCGCCGAGCCGGCCGCGCCGACTTTGTCGCTCGGTTCGTTCGAGGCGCTGATCGCGCTCGCCAACGACAAGCGCGACATCACCACCAAGATGGCGCTGGAACGCGACGTCCGGCTGGTGCGTTTCGAGGACGGCCAGCTTGAAATCGCGTTGCAGCCGAACGCGCCGAAGACCTTCGTCCACAATCTGCAACGCAAGCTCACCGCCTGGACCGGCAAGCGCTGGGTCGTGGTCGTGTCGCGCGAGCAGGGCGCGCCGACCATGCGCGATCAGGCCAATGACCGCCAGGCCGAAGTGCGCGAGCAAGTGATGAGCGATCCGCTTGTGCTTGCGGTGTTGAAGAAGTTTCCCGGCGCCACCGTCGGGCAGATCACGCAGCGCGGCGAGGATGAGGGCGCCGTCGAAGGCGGTGACTTCGCGCCGCCGCCGGACATGGATGAGGAAGACTAAGCATGGCTGATTTCATGGGCATGATGAAGCAGGCGGCGCAACTGCAATCCAAGATGCAGGCAATGCAGGCCGAGCTCGACACCATCACCGTCGACGGCACCGCCGGCGGCGGCCTGGTGACGGTGACGCTGTCGGCCAAGGGCGATCTCAAGGGCGTCAAACTCGACGAGTCGCTGATCAAGCCCGGCGAGAAGGAAATCATCGAGGACCTCATCGTCGCGGCGCATGCCGACGCGCGCCGCAAGGCCGAGACCGTGATGGCCGAGAAGATGAAAGCGGTCACCGGCGGCCTGTCGCTGCCGCCGGGGTTGTTGGGATAAGTTTATGCCCACCGCCGTTGCCGGACCGGAAATCGAACGCCTGATCCAGTTGCTGGCCAAGCTGCCGGGGCTCGGGCCCCGCTCGGCGCGCCGCGCGGCGCTGCATCTGATCAAGAAGCGCGAACTGCTGATGGCGCCGCTGACCGTCGCCCTGCAAACCGCGAACGAGAAGATCGTCGTCTGCAAGACCTGCGGCAATATCGATACGCACGATCCCTGCACCGTCTGCACCGATCTTCGCCGCGATCAATCCATTCTGGTGGTGGTGGCGGATGTCGCCGACCTGTGGGCGCTGGAGCGCGCCAGCGCCGTCAACGGCCGCTATCACGTTCTCGGCGGCACGTTGTCGCCGCTCGACGGCGTCGGCCCGAACGATCTGTCGATCGACGCGCTGATCGCGCGCGCCCACGAGCCGCAGGTCAAGGAGTTGATCCTGGCGCTCAACGCCACGGTCGACGGCCAGACCACCGCGCACTACATCACCGAATTGCTGCACGACGCCAATGTGAAGGTGACGCGGCTGGCGCATGGCGTGCCGGTCGGCGGTGAACTGGATTATCTCGACGAAGGCACGCTCTCGGCGGCGATGAAACAGAGGACACTGTTTTAATGATGCACACTATCCTCGGCGTCCCGGCCCTCGTCGCGCTGCTCGCAAGCGCGGCGCAGGCACAAGAACCCAAGCAAGATCAGAAGCAAGAATCGAAACAGGAGCTTCTCAAGCACGGCGATGTCATCAGCGGCCAGGTGCGGGCGGTCCGTCGAAACAATGAGCCGGTCTATCAGATCGTCAGCGACGCGCCGAAACCGTTCGCGCACAAGGACGCGTGCAAGGCGGCGGCGCCGAAGATTTTCCATCTCGCCGAGACCGACAACAAGGCCAAGACCATCCGGTTGAAGCGCTCGGTCGGCCAGAAGGTCGAAATCGTTGCCGATGAATTTACCTGCACGGTGCCGCATACCGGCGATGCCATCGCCACCAAATGGCGCTTCACCGGACCGCTGCCGCGTTAGAGCATGATCCCGAAAAGTGGGAACCGGTTTTCGGTTAAGATCATGCTCAAATAAAATATTTTTATCATGCTGAATGCACCCGCTCGCGAAACTCGCTCGGCGACAGGCCGGTGGCGAGCGTGAAGGTGCGGCTGAAATAGGCCGGATCGTCGAAGCCGAGCGCATAGGCGATCGTCGCGATCGGCAGGTTGGTGTAGACGAGGTTGCGCCGCGCCTCGCGCACGACCCGGTCGCGGATCATGTGCGACGCCGGGCAGCCGAACGCCTCGCGCGTCAACCGGCTGAGATGCGTCGGCGTCACCTTCAGCGCGTTGGCGTATTGCGCCACCGGCCAGTGTTCGAGGTAATGGTCGTCCAGCATCGCCTCGAATTTCTTGATCAGCCCGGCGCCGGGCACCGGGCCGCCGCGTGCGCTCTTCGCCGTCAGCGCCCGCGCCACCAGCCCGAGCAGCGTGGCCGACAGCGCTTTCAGGACATGGGCGCGGGCGAAGTCGCGGCTGCCATGCTCGGCAAAAATGTCCGTCATCAGCCGGCGCATCGCCGGCGTGCCGCGCAGCACAGCGGCCTCGGACAAAGCGCGGCCGAGGCCCTCCGAGGGCGTCAGCACCTCGTCCAGCGTTTCGCTCGCCAGCGTGACGACCCAGCCTTGCGTGCCCGGCGTGAAACTGAAGCCGTGGACCTGGCCGGCCGGCACGTTGACGACATTCATCGGCCGCAGCCGGTGCTGCCGGCCTTCGAGCGTGGCCCGTCCGCCGCCGCGCGCGATCAGCAGCACTTGGTGCAGGCGGGCGTGACGGTGCGGGGCGAATTCCCAGTCGTGCAGCACCGAGCGCGCCGCGATGGTCTCGCAATGGACGACGTCCGGCAGGTCGCGCACCTCGCCGAAGAGGTTGTACGACAGGATGGCGGGCTTAAGCGGGGTGCGGGGCATGTTCGATTTGTACAAGAGAAAGTGCGCATGATCCATTCCCCGGAAAGCGCCGCTGCTTGAAGATCGGCGGATAAAACGCGCACAGGGAGGATGTCCGGTGAAAACCCAGGTCTGCATCATCGGCGGCGGCCCGTCCGGCCTGCTGCTGTCGCAATTGCTGCATCTCAAGGGCATCGACACGGTGCTGCTGGAGCGGCAGAGCCGTGAATATGTGCTGAGCCGCATTCGCGCCGGCGTGCTGGAGCACGGCTTCGCCGACCTGATGCGCGAGGCGCAGTGCGGCGAGCGGATGGACCGCGAAGGCGAGATCCACGAGGGGATATTCATCTCGCACCGCAAGGGCATGGACCGCATCGACCTGCACAAATATTCGGGCGACAGTTCGGTCATCGTCTACGGCCAGACCGAGCTGACGCGCGATCTCTACGACGCCCGCGCCAAAATGAAGGGTAACGTCATTCACAATGTCGAGGACGTGACGCTGCATGATCTGGACAGCGCGGCGCCTTATGTCACCTATCGCGACGGCGACAAAATCGTTCGCATCGATTGCGAGTACGTCGTCGGCGCTGACGGCTTCCACGGCGTCAGCCGCAAGGCGATCCCGAAGGAGACCTTACGCGAATATGAGCGGCTCTATCCGTTCGGCTGGCTCGGCGTGCTGTCGCAGACCAAACCGGTGTCGCCGGAACTGATCTACGCCACGCACGAACGCGGCTTCGCGCTGTGTTCGCTGCGTTCACAGGTGTTGAGCCGCTACTACATCCAGGTGCCGCTGGAGGACAAGGTCGAGGACTGGTCCGACGACGCGTTCTGGGACGAATTGAAGCGGCGGCTGCCGGCCGATGTCGCGGCGCGCCTGATCACCGGTCCCTCGATCGAGAAAAGCATCGCGCCGCTGCGCAGTTTCGTCGCCGAACCGATGAGCTACGGCCGGTTGTTTCTCGCCGGCGATGCCGCGCACATCGTGCCGCCGACCGGCGCGCGCGGCCTCAACAGCGCCGCGTCCGATATTTATTATCTTTATCACGCGATGCTCGATCACTACAAAAAAGGCGACGACGCCGGCCTCAAGGGCTATTCGCAGAAGGCGCTGGCGCGCGTGTGGAAGGCGCAGCGCTTCTCGTGGTGGATGACCACGATGCTGCACCGTTTCCCGGCCAACAGCCCCTATGAAGACAAGTTGCAGCAGACCGAGCTGGAATATCTACTGTCGTCGGACGCCGCCAAGAAAACCATGGCCGAGAACTATGTCGGGCTGCCGTTCTGAGCGGCCTGTCCCGGGCGCAGCGCAGCACGTTTTCGTGGTGCGCTGCAGAACCGGGACCGTTTCAAATTAGGAATTCGGGAAGGCCCCGGATCTGCGTCGCATCACGTCGCTATCGCTCGTGCTGCGCCGCGTCCGGGGCAGGAGTCATTAGGCCTTCTTCACTTCCAGCGCCTTGAAGTGGCCGCGCGCCTGCAGCCACCACAGCAGGAACAGACTCGGAATCGCCGACAGCGCGGTGATCACGAAGAACGACACCCAGCCGGAATATTCGGCGATGAAGCCGCCGCCCGAGGCCAATGTGGTGCGGCCGACGGCGGCGAGCGCGGTGAGCAGCGCGTATTGCGTCGCGGTGTGGGCGCGGTTGCCGCACAGAGCCGACAGGTACGCCACGAAGATTACCGTGCCGATGGCGCCGGTGAAATTCTCGATGATGATGGTGACGGTCAGCGCCGATACGCTGGTGCCGACCATGGCCAGCCAGGCGAAGGTCAGGTTGGACAGCATCTGCACGATGCCGCCGATCCACAGGCAGGTCGACAGCGACACGGCGCGCACCAGCGAGCCGCCGGCAAAACCGCCGATCAAGGCGGCGGCAAGCCCGACGCCCTTGACCACGGCGGCATAGGTCGCCTTGTCGAAGCCGATATTGATGACGAAAGCCGCGGTCAGCGCGCCGGCAAAGGCGTCGCAGAACTTGTACAGCACGACGAACAGAAGGATGGCGATGGCCGCGTCGCGGGCGAGGAATTCGCCGAAGGCGCCGGTGGCTGTCTCGCCCAGCCGCTTCAACGGCGAGTGGCTGTGATCGGCGACCTGCGGCGGCGCGTCCGGCTCTGTCGCCAGCAAGGTCGCGACAATGCCGATCGTCATGCCGAAAGCGGCGGCGATATAGCCCCACATCCAGACCTGGCTGTGCGCCACGCCGAGGCGCTCCAACAGCGCCACCAGCACCAGCACGCCGGCGCCCGAAACCAGCATGCCGATGCGATAGGCGGCGACATAGCCGGCCATGCCGGCGCCTTGCTCGCTGGTCTCGAGACTCTCGACGCGGAACGCATCGACGACGATGTCCTGCGTCGCGGAAGCAGTCGCCACCAGTACCGCGCCGAACACGATCAGCGGCAGCGAGCGAACCGGATCGCAGAAGCCGAGAAAGACGATGGTGCAAAACAACAGGAGTTGCGTGAACACCAGCCAGCCGCGCCGCCGTCCCAGCCGCCGCGACAGATACGGCACATCGAGCGCGTCGGTCAGCGGCGCCCACAGGAACTTGAACGTGTAGGGCAGGCCGACCAGCGAAAACAGGCCAATGGTGCCGAGGTCGACATTGCTCTCGGTCAGCCATACGGCGAGCGTCGAGCCGGACAGCGCCAGCGGCAGGCCGGACGAGAAGCCGAGCAGCAGCACGATCAGCACGCGCGGCTTGAAATAGACGGCAATCGCGTCGGCGTAGGACTGCTTCGGCGCGGTGTCGGGGGTGGCGGTCATTCTCTATTCCGCCGCCCCGAGCTTGCGCACCGGCGCGGCGATGATGTCGGCGCTGGCCGGCAAGTCGGCGTCGAACTCCAGCGCCTCGATCCTGCCGCCGCGCTTCTCGATCTTGCCGGTCGAGATCAAAATGGCGTCGATGTCGGTGTTGGTCTGGTTCAGATGATTTTGCAGCTTGCGCACGCGGTCGCTGAGCAAGGTGACGTCCTTCATCATAAAGCCGACCTCGGTGCGGATCTGGTCGGCGGCCTCGCGCATCTCGGCGTCCTTGCGCACCTGCTTGATCACCTGGATCGCCATGACCATGAGCGTCGGCGACACGATCATCACGCGGGCGCGCTGCGCCTTCTGCACCACGTCGTCGAACTGTTCGTGCAGATCGGCGTAAACTGACTCGGACGGGATGAACATCAGCGCGATGTCCTGGGTCTCACCCGGGATCAGATATTTGTCGGAAATGTCGGTAACGTGCTTGGCGATGTCCTGCTTGACGCGGGCGACGGCGAATTTGCGTTCGTCGTCGGTCTGGGCGGCGCGCAGCGCCGTCATTGCCTCAAGCGGAAACTTGGCGTCGATCACCAGCGGCCCGGAATCCGGCATGAACACCACGCAATCCGGCTTGGTGCGGTTCGACAAAGTGTACTGGAATTCATAGGCGCCCTTCGGCAGCACATCGGCGACGATCGCTTCCAGTTGGCCCTGGCCGAAGGCGCCGCGCGACTGCTTGTTGGACAGGACGTTCTGCAACGACGTCACCGTGCCGGCGAGGTCGGTGATGTTTTTCTGCGCGTTGTCGATCACGGCCAGGCGCATGTGCAATTGCTGGAGATGATCGGTGGTGTTCTTGGTCGAGGTCTTCATCGACTCGCCGAGATTCAGGCTGACGGCGTCGAGCCGCGTGTTCACCGTGTGCTGGAGCTGGGTGTGCGAGTTCTGCAGCCAGCTTCCCATGGCGTCCAGCCGCGCGTTCAATTCGCGCAGGCGCTGGTCGGCTTCCGGGTCGGCGACGGGCTCCGGCTTGCGCATCAGCAGCGCGATCACGGTCACCAGCCCGATGATCAGCAGCAGGCCGATGGCCAGGCCGATCACCAGCGGCAGGTTCTGCGGCAGCATCAGGTCGTTGAGCGTGAGGTCTTGGATGTTCAGGTTTTGCAGCATGGGGCCGTTTCTAGCGTGATTCGGGCCGGGGTGCGAACGAAGGGCGAACGGTAGGGTGGTTGGCGGAATGGCTCAAGGGCGGGAAATCGCAGCAAACCGCGCCAGAAACCGTCCATTGACCCCGCCCCGCCCAGCCCTTAAATCGCGGCCATGGCGATCCGTGACATTCTCATCATTCCCGAAAAGAAACTCCGGCTGAAGTCGGAACTGGTCAAAACCATCGACGCACGCTTGCGCGCGCTGGTCGATGACATGTTTGCGACCATGTATGAGGCGCCCGGCATCGGCCTGGCGGCGATCCAGATTGGCGAGCCGTTGCGGCTGATCACCCTGGATGTCGCCGGCAAGGACGATCCGAAAGAGCCGCGGGTGTTCATCAATCCGGAGATCGTCTGGGCCTCCGACGAAACCTCGACCTATGAGGAAGGCTGCCTGTCGATCCCGGAATATTACGAGGAGGTCGACCGGCCGGCGTCGGTCAAGGTCAAGTTTCTCGACATCGACGGCAAGGAGCAGGAGCTCACCGCCGATGGCCTGCTCTCCACCTGTCTGCAGCACGAGATCGACCACCTCAACGGCGTTCTGTTCATCGACCATATTTCCAAGCTCAAGCGCGACATGGTGATGAAGAAGTTCAAGAAGGCGGCCAGGAAATCCGGCGGCGACGGTCCGCTGGCCGACGACAAAGAGCCGTCGCATCATATTGGGTAGTAGTTCACGTCACCCGCTTCCTTTTCCCTCCCCCCTTGTGGGGGAGGGTTAGGGAGGGGGGTAATAGCGAACGCGCTCGGCCGATAACAACGACCCCCACCCCCAACCCCTCCCCACATGGGGGAGGGGGAGTTCTTGAGTCCGCTCCATGCCCCTTCGCCTGATCTTCTTGGGCACGCCCGATTTCGCGGTGCCGTCCTTGCTGG
>JAUSBQ010000228.1 GCA_030651965.1 Pseudolabrys sp.
GACGCGGCTGTTCATGTGCCACGACTACAAGGCGCCGGGCCGCGATGCTTACGCCTGGGAGACCACGGTCGGCGAGGAGAAGGCGCGCAATGTGCACGTCCGCGAAGGCATCAACGAGGATGCCTTCGTCGCGATGCGCGAGAAACGCGACGCGACCCTGGCCGCGCCTTTGTTGTTGCTGCCATCGATCCAGGTCAACATCCGCGCCGGCAAGTTTCCGCCGGCCGACGTCGATGGCGTGCACTATCTGAAGGTGCCGATCAGACTGGCATCGTGAAGCGAAAAAGGCCGGAGCGATCCGGCCTTTTGATTTTCAGTCCTTCGCCTTCACAAACGATCCAGGCGCATCCTCGATGGCTTTAAGCTTGCCGCCGCCGATGGCACGCGCAGGCACCATCTTGCTGTTGAGGCTCTTGATCCAGTCGAGCCAGTTCGGCCACCACGAGCCGGGATGCTCCTTGGCCGTCTTCATCCAGGCCTCGACGTCGGAGCCCTTCGGCGCATCGCCGGTCCAGTACTGGTATTTCGGCTTCGCCGGAGGGTTGACCACGCCGGCGATATGGCCGGAGCCGGCCAGGACATATTTCACCGGCCCGCCGAAAAACTGCGAACCGTGCAGCACCGATTTCGCCGGCGCGATATGGTCCTCGCGGGTGGCCAGATTGTAGATCGGCACTTTCACTTTCTTGAGGTCGAGCTTGACGCCGCCGATTTCCATCTCGCCTTTGGTCAGGCGGTTGTTGAGATAGCAGTTGCGCAGGTAGAAAGAATGATTGGCCGCCGGCATGCGCGTGGCGTCCGAGTTCCAGTACAGGATGTCGAACGGATAAGGTTTCTTGCCGCGCAGGTAGTTGTTGACCACGTAAGGCCAGATCAGGTCGTTCGAGCGCAGCATGTTGAAGGTATTGGCCATGCGCGAGGCTTCGAGATAGCCCTGTTCCTTCATGTGCGCTTCGAGCTGCGCGATGCGCTCTTCGTCGACGAATACCTTGAGGTCGCCCGAATAAGTGAAGTCGACCTGCGCCGCGAACATGGTGGCCGACAGCGCGCGATTTTTCTTCTTGGCGGCGAGACAGGCGAGTGTGATCGATAACAGGGTGCCGCCGACGCAATAGCCGATCGTGTGCACCTTCTTCTCGCCGGTGACCGTCTCGATGACGTCGAGCGCCGCGATCGGCCCTTCGTTCATGTACTGCTCGAAGCTTTTCGCTGCGAGACGGATATCGGGATTGACCCAGGAAATCACGAACACCGTGATGCCCTGATCGACGCACCACTTGATGAAGGATTTTTCCGGCGTCAGATCGAGGATGTAGAATCTGTTGATCCAGGGCGGCACGATCAGCAGCGGGACCTTCAGCACATCCTTGGTGGCCGCATCATACTGGATGAGCTGCATCAGGTCGTTCTGGAAGATCACCTTGCCGGGCGTCAGCGCCAGATTGCGCCCGACCTCGAAAGTTGAGGGATCGGATTGGCGGATCTTGAGATTGCCTTTGCCGGCTTCAATGTCCTCGCCCAGCATATGCATGCCGCGCACGAGATTCTCGGCATTCGACGACAGGGTCTCGCGCAGCAGTTCGGGATTGGTCAGCACGAAATTCGACGGCGAGATCGCGTTGGCGATCTGGCGGACGTAGAACTCGGCCTTCTGGCGGGTATGCTCGTCGACACCGTCGGCGTCCTTGACCAGCTTCTCGCCCCATTGCGTGGTGAGCAGATAGGCCTGCCTGAGGAAATCGAAGAACTGGTTCTGCGACCATTCGGGGTCGGCGAAGCGCTTGTCCTTCGGGTCGGCCGCGGCCGCGGGTTCGGCCGGCTCGCCGGCCATCCGTTTGACGGTGCTAGCCCATAGATCGAGATAGGCGCGGCCGAGGCTGGTCTGCAATTCGAGCGCGCGTTGCGGGTCGGACAGCCAATATTCGGCCACGGTGCCGACCGTCTTGACCACGTCGGTGACGTCCTCGGACAGCTCGTCTTTGAGTTTGCCCTGTTCGCGCGGCTTCATATAGGCGGCGATCGCCTTGCCGCTTTCCTCGATCATGCGCGCGAGATTGCGGGCGAACACTTCGACGTCGACGCCGCCGACCTTGACGGGCTCCGCGACCTGCACGGGTTTGGACTCAGGCAGGCCGGGGGCCTTGGTCTCCACCTTCAGTTCGGTACTGGACTTATCCATGCTTCGATGCCGATCCCCGGCGCAGAAGTGGCCCGGACTGCGCCGGATCGCAAGGCGCGTTTTATCGCAAGGTGCCCAAAAAACCGACGGTCCTTGCTTGCGCCATAATAGCCGGTTAGCCGAGTTATGCTATAATTCATTGAGTCTGCATCGATTTCCCATTCCCATCGGATCGACATTGAGCATGGCGCGACGCTTACCAGGACCGGCCTTGGCGATCGTGGGCTTGTCCCTGGCCGTCTCCTTGGGGCTGGGCGGCTGCGCCTCGGGCGGCATGCTCGACCAGTTGCCGCCGGCGCTCGGCGGCGAGCCGGACAGCCTGCCGCCGCGGCCCAAGACCGGGTACCAGTTTCCGGCAGTCCATGACATGCCGCCGGCCCGCGCAACCGCGCCGATGAACGACACCGATCAGGTCCGGCTCGAAAAAGAACTGGGGGCCGCCCGCGACCGCCAGGAGGCGCTCTACGGTTCGGCTCCCAAAGCCACCGCGCCGGCGGCAAAAAAGAAGCCGGCCGCCGCCAAAAGCGGCGGGGCCTCTGGTGCAAAGACGAACCCGTGATAAAAGCCAGCCGGGGTCACGCCGCCGGCTGGATCGGGCAGCGACAGGCGATTTTGAAGGTCTAGGATATGGAAGAATTTTACCGCATCCGCCGCTTGCCGCCTTATGTGTTCGAAGAAGTGAACAAGGCCAAGGCCAAGGCCCGCGCGGCGGGGGCAGACATTGTCGACCTCGGCATGGGCAACCCCGATCTGCCGGCGCCCCAGCACGTCATCGACAAGCTCAAGGAGACCTTGGGCAAGCCGCGCACCGACCGCTATTCCGCCTCACGCGGCATTCCGGGACTGCGCCGCGCCCAGGCCGCCTATTACGAGCGCCGCTTCGGCGTGAAGCTCAATCCCGATACCCAGGTGGTCGCGACCCTGGGCTCGAAGGAGGGCTTCGCCAATATGGCGCAGGCGATCACCGCGCCGGGCGACGTCGTCATCGTGCCCGATCCGAGCTATCCGATCCACGCCTTCGGCTTCCTGATGGCGGGCGGGGTGATCCGCTCGGTTCCCTCGGAACCCGGGCCGCAGTTCTTCGAAGCGCTCGAGCGCGCCTGCAAGCACTCGATCCCGCGCCCG
>JAUSBQ010000229.1 GCA_030651965.1 Pseudolabrys sp.
GAACGGCTTTTTCGCCGGATTGATCTCGCTCGACACTTCCGGCGTGACGGCGCTGACCGGCGATCAGGCGGCGGCGCTGCTGAGTGGTGGTCCTGGCGGCGCAAACGCCGAAGACGATGACGGCGGCGCGCCGTGGCACGACCAGACTCTGCCAATTGCCGAGCGCATGAAGCTCGCGGACGGCAAGCCGCTGCGCTGGAAGATGATGGCGGCGATGGCGCAGCAGGACTGCGGTCAATGCGGCTACGACTGCAAGAATTACTCCGGCGCCATCGTTTCCGGCGCCGAAGAGCGGCTGAACCTGTGCGTGCCCGGCGGCAAGGAAACCGCGCGCATGGTCAAGGCGCTGGCCGAGGAATTGAAGAATGCGCCGAAGACGGTCGCGCCAGCCGCCGCGCCCGCGGCGGTTACGGCTCCCGCCGGCCCGCCCGGTTCGTCCCGCGACAATCCGTCGACGGTAAAAGTCCTGGCGCGCACTCTGCTCAACAGACCAGGCTCCGAGAAGCAGAGTTGGCATGTCGAGTTCGATCTCACCGGCTCCGGCATCGCCTACAATGTCGGCGATGCCTTCGGCCTGTTCCCGGCGAACGATCCCGCGCTGGCCGATGCGGTGATCAAGGCGCTTCGAGCGCCGGCCGATTTCCCGATCGGCGATCGCACCTTGCGCGAGGTGCTGATCGACGGCGTGTCGCTGTCGCCGGCGCCGGACATGCTGTTTCAATTGTTCTCCTACATCACCGGCGGCGAGAGGCGGCAGAAGGCGCGCGCATTGTCGACCGGCGAGGATCCCGACGGCGACGCCACGACGCTCGACGTGCTGGCGGCCATCGAGAAGTTTCCAGGCATCCATCCCGACCCGGAAGCGTTCATCGAAGCGCTCGATCCGCTGCAGCCGCGGCTTTATTCGATCTCGTCGTCGCCGAAGCCGGACCCAAACCGCGTCTCGCTCACCGTCGACACCGTGCGTTACAAGGTAGGCCACCGCGAGCGGCTCGGCGTGTGCTCGACCTTGCTCGCGGACCGCATCGAATCGGGCGCGACTTTGCGCGCCTATGTGCAGAAGGCGCATGCCTTCGGCCTGCCCACTGACCCCAATGTGCCGATCGTTATGATCGGCCCCGGCACTGGCGTCGCGCCTTTCCGCGCCTTTCTGCATGAGCGTCAGGCGATCGAGGCGCCGGGCCGCAACTGGCTGTTCTTCGGTCACCAGCGTTCCAACTGCGACTTCTTCTATGAAGACGAACTCAAGGCGATGAAGACGTCCGGGCTGCTGACCCGGCTGTCGCTCGCCTGGTCGCGCGACAGCGATCAGAAAATCTACGTTCAGGATCGCATGCGCGAAACTGGCCGGGATTTGTGGGGCTGGCTCGCTGACGGTGCGCACATCTACGTATGTGGCGATGCCAAGCGCATGGCCAAGGATGTCGAGCTGGCGCTGGTCGACATCGTCGCCCAGCACGGCGCGCGCACGCCGGAGGAGGCGAGCGCCTTCGTCAGCGATCTGAAGAAAAAAGGCCGTTATCAGCAGGACGTGTATTGATGAACGCGCCCGCGCAGCACCCGCCCACCGTGCGCACGACGTGCCCGTATTGCGGCGTCGGCTGCGGCGTGCTGGCCAAGACGGACGGGCGGGGCGGCGCGGTGATCGCCGGCGATCCGGAGCATCCGGCAAACTTCGGACGCTTGTGCTCGAAGGGCTCGGCGCTCGGCGAAACGCTCGGCCTCGGTACAAGGCTGCTGCATCCCATGCTGCGCCGGCCGAACGGCGCGATGGTCCGCGCCGGTTGGGACAATGCGCTCGATGCCGCTGCCGAGGGCTTTGCTAGCGCAATCGCGCAACACGGCCCCGACTCGGTCGCCTTCTATCTGTCGGGCCAGTTGCTGACCGAGGACTATTACGTCGCCAACAAGCTGATGAAGGGCTTCATCGGCACCGCCAATGTCGACACCAATTCGCGCCTGTGCATGGCCTCATCGGTTGCCGGCCATCGCCGCGCCTTCGGCGCCGACACCGTGCCGGGCACCTATGCCGATCTCGACTCCGCCGACCTCATTATCCTGGTCGGTTCCAATGCGGCGTGGTGCCATCCGGTTCTTTACCAGCGCATGATCGCCAATAAGCGCGAACGCGGCGCCAGACTGATCGTCATCGATCCGCGCCGCACTGCGACCGCCGAGGAAGCCGATCTGTTTCTGCCGGTCGCGCCCGGCATGGATACGGCGCTGTTTTGCGGATTGCTGGTGCATCTCGCCGATACTCTGGCGATGGACTACGCATATATTGACGCGCACACGACCGGCCTGCCGGAGGCGCTGGCGCGCGCGCGCGAAATCGCGCCGGACGTGATGGCGACCGCCATCGCCACCGGGCTGTCGCCGGCCGACGTCGTGCGTTTCTTCGCGATGTTCACCGCGACGGCGAAGACCGTCACCTGTTTTTCGCAAGGCGTGAACCAGTCGGCGCAGGGCACCGACAAGGTGACCACGATCGTCAACTGTCATCTTTCCACCGGCCGCATCGGCAGACCGGGCATGGGGCCGTTCTCGCTGACCGGCCAGCCCAATGCGATGGGCGGCCGCGAAGTCGGCGGTCTCGCCAATCAACTCGCCGCGCATATGAATTTCACGCCCGGCGATATCGATCGAGTAGGTCGGTTCTGGAATGCGTCACACATGGCGCAGCGCGAAGGCCTCAAGGCCGTGCAGATGTTCGAGGCCATCGAACGCGGCGAGATCAAGGCCTTGTGGGTGATGGCGACCAATCCGGGGGTGTCGCTGCCGCGCGCCGGCCATGTGCGCGACGCGCTGGCCAAGCTCGATCTCCTGGTGATTTCGGAGAACGTCGTCAGCAACGATACCGTGAATGCGAACGGGCATATCCTGCTGCCGGCGGCGGCGTGGGGCGAGAAGGACGGCACCGTCACCAATTCGGAGCGCCGCATCTCGCGTCAGCGGCCATTCCTGGCGCTGCCTGGCGAAGCGAAGCCGGACTGGTGGATCGTCACACAGGTGGCGCGGCGCATGGGCTTCTCGGAAGCTTTCGATTTCGCCTCGGCGGCCGATGTGTTCCGTGAACACGCCGAACTTTCCGCCTTCGAGAATAACGGCGCGCGCGATTTCGATATCGGCGCACTCGCCGGGCTCGACAACGACGAATTCAACGCGCTCGACCCGGTGCAGTGGCCGGCGCGCCTTGGCGCTGCGACAGTTGAAACGCGCTTCTTTGCCGACGGTCAATTCTACACGGCGGATGGCAAGGCACGGATGATCGCGCCGGAAGTGCCGCGGCCGCAGGCCGAGGTGTCGCCGAATTTTCCGCTGCGGCTCAACACCGGCCGCATCCGCGACCAATGGCACACCATGACGCGAACGGGCTTGAGCCCGCGACTTGGCGCACATATGCCGGAGCCGTTTGTTGAAGTGCATCCCAACGATGCGCAACGCTCCGGGCTGCATCACGGCGGCTTCGCGCGAGTCACGACGCCTTACGGGGCTTGCGTGCTCAAGGTCGTCGTCAGCGAAGGGCAATTGCGCGGTTCGCTGTTCGCGCCGATTCACTGGAGCGGCGAGACCGCGTCGTCGGGGCGCATCGGCGAATTGGTCACGCCGGCGACCGATCCGTTCTCCGGTCAGCCGGAAGCCAAGGCGACACCGGCTTCAATAGCACCGGTCGACTATCGGTATCGCGGCTTTGCCTTGTCGCGGACCCGGCTGGCGCTGCCGGCGGAAACCTGGTGGGCGCGCGCGGCGATCAATGGCGGCGAGGGGCTGCTGCTCGCCACCAACGATGCGCCGTCGCTGTGGCGCGAGCGCGTCGCCGCATTGTTTGGCGCTGATGCCGAAATCGCCGAGTATTACGACGAGCCGCGCGGCAGCTTTCGCATCGCGGCCTTCGTCGATGGCCGTCTCGCCGGCTGTCTTTTCGTCGGTCCAGCCCAGGCCGCGCCGCAATGGGACGCGGTGAAGCTGCTGTTTGAATCCGAAAGCATGGGCGAGGCGCAGCGCCGCGCCGTGCTGTCGGGCAAATCGACCGACGGGTTGGCAGACCCCGGCCCGGTGGTCTGCGCCTGTTTCGGCGTCGGGCTCAATGTCATTCGCGCGGCGATTGCCGACGGCGCGGCGAAGAATGTCGAGGAGATCGGCAAGGCGCTGCGCGCCGGCACCAATTGCGGCTCCTGTTTGCCTGAACTCAAAAGGATCGTGGCCAATGGACGCATTGCGCAAACCGCTTGAAGCGCGGCCCTACAGAATGGCCAGACTGGCGCGGCTGCCGGTGTTTCTCGCGCTGGAGGGCAAACGCGTGCTGCTGGCCGGCGGCAGCGCGGCGGCGGCGTGGAAGGCGGAGTTACTGTCCGCTGCCGGTGCGCGCGTCGATGTCTATGCCGAGGACGTTTCCGACGAGATGCGGGCGATGGCGGCCGAAGCGCCGGGCGGTGTTATTGCGATCATCGAACGGGTGTGGACCGCGAGCGATCTGCAAGGTGCTGCCGTCGCTATCGGCGCGTTCGAGGACGACGAGAATTCAGCGGCCTTTGCCGCCGCCGCGCGCAAAGCCGGTGTGCCGGTGAATGTCATCGACAAGCCCGCCTTCTGTGATTTCTCTTTCGGCGCCATCGTCAACCGCTCGCCTCTGGTCATCGGCATTTCCACCGACGGCGCGGCGCCGGTGTTTGCGCAGGCGATTCGCGCCAGACTGGAGGCGTTGCTGCCGAACGGCTTTGCCAACTGGGCCGCCGCCGCCGGCAAGTGGCGCAGCGCCGTCAAGGCGTCGGGCCTGTCATTTTCCGGCCGCCGCAAATTCTGGCAGGTGTTCACCGCCCATGCGGTCAAGAATCCCGGAAGCGCGCCGGTCGAAAGCGATTTCGAGCGCTTTATCGCCGAGGTGAAAGGCCTCGGCGCTGCCGTCGAAACCGGCTCGGTCACTCTGGTTGGCGCCGGTCCCGGCGATCCTGAATTGCTGACGCTACGCGCCGTGCGGGCGCTGCAATCCGCCGACGTCATCTTGTTTGACGATCTGGTGTCGCGCGACGTCTTGGACTTCGCCCGCCGCGAAGCGCGCAAGATGCTGGTCGGCAAGACCGGCTTCGGTCCGTCCTGCAAACAAAGCGACATCAACGAACTGATGGTCTCGCTCGCCCAGCAGGGCAAGCGCGTGGTGCGTCTCAAAGGCGGCGATCCGCTGATCTTCGGCCGCGCCGGTGAAGAACTCGACGCCTGCAAGGTAGCCCACATCGCGGTCGAGATCGTGCCCGGCATCACGGCGGCGCAAGGCGCGGCGGCGCGCCTCGGCCTGTCGCTCACCGACCGCAAGCATTCCCGCCGCCTGCAATACATCACCGGCCACGCCCAGAGCGGCAAGCTGCCGGACGACATTGACTGGCGCGCTCTCGCCGACACGGCGACGACGACCGCGATCTACATGCCGGTGCGGACGCTTGAATCGCTGGTGACACGCGCGCTGGCCGAAGGCCTCGATCTTGCAACGCCCGCTGCGGCCATCGCCCGCGCGACGCGGCCCGATCAACAGGTCATCACCTGCGCGATTGGCGAACTGCCTTCGCGGCTAAAGCAGGCCAGCTTGTCGGGTCCGGTGCTGGTGATGGTCGGGCGCGCGCTCGACAGCCTGATGCAAGCGCAGCCGCGTCGGATCGTGGCCACGGCCTAGGACTTCTCAAGCTCTTGCGGTAAACAGGAGCGATGGAAGGAAGCCGGCCGAAGTCTCAGGTCAGGTCGCGCGCCGCCAGTCTGACGCGCGATCCCGAGCGCACGCGCGCCGCCATCCTGCGCGCCGCCACCGCCGAGATCACCGCCAAGGGGCTGACCGGCGCCCGCGTCGACGCCATCGCCGAGCGCGCCGGCGTCAACAAGCGCATGCTTTATCACTATTTCGGCGACAAGCAGGGCCTCTACCTTGCGGTACTTGAGCACACTTATGCCGCCATCCGTGCTGCCGAGATCGGCCTCAAGCTTGATGAACTCGATCCGGCCGCGGGCATGCGCCGGCTGGTGCTGTTCACCTGGCAGTATTTCATCGACCACCCGGAATTCCTGGCCCTCCTGGCGACCGAGAACATGAACCGGGCGGCCTACCTCAAGAAATCGAAACAGATCCGCACCTTGCACGCGCCTTTGGTCGGCATGATCGAGGTGCTGCTCAAGCGCGGCGCCGCCAGCAAAGTGTTCCGCGCCGGCGTCGATCCGGTCGAGCTGTACATCAGCATCGCCGCGCTCGGCTTCTTCTACATGTCGAACCGGCACACGCTCTCGACCATTTTCGGCGAGAACCTGAACACGCCGGAGCGGCTGGCGCGGCGCGGCGAGCACATCGTCGACGTCATTCAAAGCTACCTCAAACCCTGAAAAACCTGGTTTTCCGGGCGTCTTGACGACGGCCGGGGTCTTGCCGCATAGTAACCATCTGGTTACTTACGGCGCCTGACAAGAGCGCCCGCGAATTCGGAGGAAGGCGCTTGGCAACCCGCAGACTCGGCATCGTCATGTATGGCGTCACCGGACGCATGGGGCTCAACCAGCATCTGGTGCGCTCGATCGTCGCCATCCGCCAGCAGGGCGGCGTTCTGCTGCCGAATGGCGACCGTGTGATGCCCGACCCGATCCTGGCCGGCCGCAACGCCGAGAAGGTCGCTGCGCTGGCCAAGCAATACGGCATCGAGCGCCACACCACCGATCTCACCGCGGCGCTGAACGACCCGAAGGACGAGGTGTTCTTCGACGCGGCGACGACGCAGATGCGCGCCGATCTGCTGATCCAGGCGATCAATGCCGGCAAGCACGTCTATTGCGAAAAGCCGGTTGCCGACACGCTGGACAAGGCGATCGCGGTGGCCAAGCTCGCCAAGGCCAAGGGCGTCAAGAACGGTGTGGTGCAGGACAAGCTGTTCCTGCCGGGCCTGCGCAAGATCAAGATGCTGCGCGAGGCCGGCTTCTTCGGCCGCATGCTCTCGGTGCGCGGCGAGTTCGGCTACTGGGTGTTCGAAGGCGATTGGGGCCAGCCGGCGCAGCGGCCGAGCTGGAATTACCGCAAGGCCGACGGCGGCGGCATCATCCTCGATATGCTGTGCCACTGGCGCTATGTGCTCGACAACCTGTTCGGCAAGGTGCAGGCGGTCAGCTGCCTCGGCGCCACGCACATCCCCAGCCGCGTC
>JAUSBQ010000243.1 GCA_030651965.1 Pseudolabrys sp.
AGGTCACCTCGCCCGGCGGCATCGGCACCGGCGACCAGCGCATCGGCCCGATCGGGACGTTGCCGTCCTCGCGCACCGGGGCGGTGCGGATGTTGCCGCGGTCGACGCGCGCGAAGCGGCCGAAGTGCCGCACCGTCGGCCGGATGCGGTAGAGCCAGGAGCGCTCGTTGGTCGCCCGCGGCGCGGTGAAGGCCGAGCCGGACAGTTGCTCGGCGTATAGACCATAGTCACATTTCTGCGGCGAGTTGCGGCCGACCGGCAGCGCCCCGGGCAGCGCCTCGGTTTCGAAACTGTTGCCGAACCCCGACATATACGCCATCGCCGACCTCCCTAAAGTTTGACCCTTCCGGGCAAACTAGTTTCCAATGCAACCATGGTCAATGCGCGGGTGGACCGGGAAGCAACTTATGCAGCTTAGAAGCCTTCCAGACTGGTTGCACGCAAACTCAGTTTCGGCCAGAGTCACCGTTTGCGCCAAGGCGGCCACTCGAAACGGGCCCGCCGGCACCGGGGAAATGCGGCGACCAGCGATGACCGATCAATCCGCTCCAGCAATGCCCGCCCAACCGGGCAATGCCGATGCGGCGCTCAAGCTGGAAGAATTCCTGCCCTACCGGCTCAATGTCTGCGCCAATATGGTCTCGAATGCACTGTCCCGCATTTATGCCGAGCGCTACAAGATCGGCGTGCCGGAATGGCGCGTTCTGGTGACCCTCGGCCAATTCGGCATGATGACCGCCAAGGCGATCGGCAGTCACAGCCATATGCACAAGACCAAGGTGTCGCGCGCGGTGGCGATGCTGGAACGCCGCAAATTCGTGGCGCGGCGCGCCAACCGCGATGACCTGCGCGAGGCATTCCTGTCGCTGACGCCGGCCGGCCGCGACCTTTACAGCGACCTGGCGCCCAGCGCGCTGGAATTCTCTCGTCAGTTGATGGAAACCGTCGAGCCGGCCGACCGCGCCGCGCTCGGCCGCGCGCTGACCAAGCTCGCCGAGCGCTCGACGCAGATTGCCACCGATATCGCCAAAGGCGGCAATTCCAGATAACTTACGCCCGAAGCCGCTAGATTGCGCGCCAGCCGGGGTAACACTTGTGAAGCTCTATTCCTATTTCCGATCGTCCGCCGCCTATCGCGTCCGCATTGCACTCAATCTCAAAGGCTTGCCCTACGAGATGGCGTCGATCCATCTGACCAAGGATGGCGGCCGCCAGCGCTCGCCCGAATTCAAGGCGGTCAATCCGCAGATGCGGGTGCCGGCGCTCAAACTGTCGAGCGGCGAAGTGCTAACCCAGTCGCTCGCCATCATCGAATATCTCGACGAGATCAATCCGGAACGCCCGCTGCTGCCGGCCGACGCGCTGGCGCGCGCCAAGGTGCGGGCGATTGCGCAATTGATCGCCTGCGACATTCACCCGCTCAATAATCTCGTTGCGCTGCAATATCTCAAGCGCACGCTCAAGCACGAGCAGCCGGAAATCGATGCCTGGTATCACCACTGGGTAATCGAAGGCTTCACCGCGCTCGAAGCGATGATGACGCCAGGGCCCTATGCCTGCGGCACGCATGTCACGCTGGCCGATATCTGCCTGGTGCCGCAGGTCTACAATGCCCGCCGGCTGAAAGTTCCGCTCGACAACTTTCCGAAAATCGTCGCCGTCGAAGCGGCCTGTCTCAAATTGCCGGCCTTCGACAAAGCGCGGCCGGAAAACCAGCCAGATGCGGAGTGACGAGGCGGTGATGGCCTGCTAGACGAGCCGCGACGCCCGGCCCCTCAACGATTTGCGATCAGCCCTGTGAACACATCCAAGCTTGCCCGCGTCGTCCTCTGGATGATCGGCGCTCTGCTGTCGTTTTCGATGATGGCGGTGTCGATCCGCGAATTGTCGCGCGGCGGCATGAGTATCTTTGAAATTCTCGCCATCCGCAGTGGCGTCGCGCTGCTGGTGCTGTTCGTGCTGCTGGTGTTTCGTCCGGAATTGCGGCCACTGACACGGACAAGCCGCATCGGCCTTCATGCACTGCGCAATGTCGTGCACTACGTGGCGCAATATGCATGGGCGGTTGCCTTGACCATGTTGCCGCTCGCCATGGTGTTCGCACTCGAGTTTACGATGCCGGCATGGACCGCGCTGCTCGCGGTCTGGCTCCTGAAAGAGAAGATGACGCCGAGCCGATTCGGCGTCGTGGTGTTCGGCCTGACTGGTGTCCTGGTCATCCTGCGGCCCGGCATCGCCGACTTCAATCCGGCTGCGATGCTCGTGCTGATGGCGGCCTTCGGCTATGCGGTCATCATGATCGCCACCAAGAAGCTGACCACAACCGAAACCACCTTCTCGATTATCTTCTGGATGGCGGTCATTCAGTTTCCGCTGTCGCTGGCCGGCAGCGACCCGAGCAAGTTCTTCGCCATGAATATGAGCCACATTCTACCCGCAATCGCGGTCGGAGTGGCGGGCCTGACGTCGCATTACTGCCTTAGTAATGCCTTCCGGGCGGGCGATGCCACGTTGGTCGTGCCGCTGGATTTCATGCGTATCCCATTGATCGCAGTGGTCGGCTGGGCGTTTTACGACGAAAGCCTGGATATTTTCGTGTTGCTCGGAGCCCTGATCATCATTGCCGGCGTGCTCTGGAACCTGCGTTCGGAGCACGCGCGGGCGCAAACGCCCTGAGAGATAGCGTCTCGCAAGGTCTCAAATTTCGAATTAGAGTAACGGCATGACCTTATCTGCGATCACCCTGGCGGCAAGCGCCGCCCTGATTGCCCTGACGGCGTCCGGCGCCGCATGGGCGCAAGCCCCGTCGCAGGGGCAATCGCTAAGCCCGACCTGTCAGCGGTTGGAGGCGCACCTCACCTCGCTCGACCGCGGCAATAACGACCCGGCCCGCGCCGAACGCCTGCGTCGCGCCGAGGATGCACTCAACCGCCAGCAGAACGAAGTCGACCGGCTGGTCGAGCAAGGCCGCCGCAGCAATTGCCAGAACTCCGGTTTCTTTTCGATTTTCAGCCAGCCGCCGCCGCAATGCAGCGGCATCAATCGTCAGATCGGCCAGCAGCGCAACACGCTGGAGCGCATGCAGGTCGAGTTCGAACAACTCAACGGCGGCACCGCCGAGCGCGCCGCGCAGCGGCAATCGCTGCTGATCTCGCTCGGCGAAAACAATTGCGGCGCGCAGTATCGTTCCGCCGCGCTGCAAGGCCAGCAAGGCGGCTTCTTCGACCGCCTGTTCGGCGGCGGCTCGCAAGGCGGACTGTTCTCGACGCCGTCCGGCCCGATGGGCAGCACCTTCCGCACGATCTGCGTGCGCTCATGCGATGGTTATTATTTCCCGATCTCCTACGCGACGACGCAGGAGCGTTTCCGCGACGACGAGCAGGCCTGCCAGCGCATGTGCCCGGCGGCGGAGGTCGCGCTCTACACCTATCATAACCCCGGCGAGGAAGTGGCGCAGGCGGTCTCGCTCAACGGCTCGCCTTACACGGCGCTGCCGAACGCCTTCAGCTATCGCAAGGCGCTGACGCCGGCATGCGGCTGCCGCAGGCCGGGCGAAAGCTGGGCCGCCGCGCTCAAGACGCTGGGTGGCGACGATACGATTGCGCCGGGCGACGTGGTGGTAACCGAGCAGAATGCCAAGCAGCTATCGCTGCCGCGCATCGGCGCCGACGGCAAGCCGATCCGCCGTCCCCAGGCCAATGCCGCGACACCGGCGCAGCCGGCTCAGCCCGCGGCGCAAGCGCCAGCGACGGCCGAGCCCGGCAAGCGTGATGTGCGCACCGTCGGGCCGACGTTCCTGCCGGCAAGGTAGTCCACACTCCGCTCATTCCCGCGCAAGCGGGAATCCAGAAACACACATTCTGGAAGGAGATGCTCTGGGTCCCCGCCTTCGCGGGGACGAACGGAGAAATATCCGCCTGCGCAAATTGAGCCCCTAGTAATCGAACGCTTCCGTTTTCACCGGCTGGCCGGTGACGAGCGACGTGTCGGGCGCCGGCAATGGCGTGCCCGGGTCGCGGAAGCGGTTGGTGATCGGATAACGGCGGTCGCGGCCGAAATTCTTCAACGTTACCTTCACGCCCGGCGCGGCCTGCCGGCGCTTGTATTCGGCGATGTTGAGCAATCGCTCGATGCGCACCACCGTGTCGCGTTCAAAGCCCGCCTCGATAATGGCTGAAATCGGCTCCTCGCGCTCGACCAGCCGCTCAAGGATCGGATCGAGCACGCTGTAAGGCGGCAGCGAATCTTCGTCCTTCTGGTTCTCGCGCAGCTCCGCCGTCGGCGGCCTCGTGATGATGTTGTCCGGAATGACGACGCCATCGGGCCCGAGCGCATCGGCGGGCTTCCATTCATTTCGCAACCGCGAGAGTCGGAACACTTCGAGCTTGTAGAGGTCCTTGATCGGGTTGAAGCCGCCATTCATGTCGCCGTAGAGCGTGGCGTAACCGACCGACATTTCCGACTTGTTGCCTGTGGTGACGACCATCAGATTGAACTTGTTGGAGATCGCCATCAGGATGGTGCCGCGCGCGCGCGACTGAAGGTTCTCCTCGGTGACGTCGCGCGGTTTGCCGGCAAAAGCCGGCGCCAATGCCCGTTCCAGGCCCTCGACCGCCGGCGCGATCGGAATGATCTCGTAGGCAACGCCCAACGCCTTGGCGCAGGCGGCCGCGTCGTCGAGCGATTCCTGCGCGGTGTATTTGTACGGCATCATGACGCAGCGGACGCGTGCCGCGCCCAGCGCATCGACCGCCATCGCCGCGACCAAAGCTGAGTCGATGCCGCCCGACAGGCCGATGACGACGCCGGGGAAACCGTTCTTGTTGACATAATCGCGCAAGCCCAACACGCAGGCGGCATAGTCGGCGCGCTCGGCCTCGACCGCGGATACTTTCGGTCCGTCCTCGCAGATCCAGGTCGCGCCGCGCCGCGCCCAATGCGTGGTAACGATGGTTTCCTCAAAGGCAACGAGCTGGAACGCCAGCGAACAATCGGCATGCAGGCCGAACGAGACGCCGTCGAAGACCAATTCGTCCTGGCCGCCGATCTGGTTGACGTAGATCGTCGGCAGGCCCTGCTCGGTGACGCGGGCGACCGCGATGTTGAGGCGCACGTCGCCCTTCTGCCGCCAATAGGGCGAGCCGTTCGGCACCACCAGCATTTCGGCGCCGGTCTCGGCCAGGCACTCGACGATCTCCTCGCCCCAGATGTCCTCGCAGATCGGCACACCCAGGCGCACACCGCGGAAGTTCACCGGGCCCGGCATCGGGCCGGCAGCGAAGACCCGCTTCTCGTCGAACACGCCGTAGTTCGGCAGATCGACCTTGAAGCGCAGCGCGGCGATCGTGCCGCCGTCGAGCAGCGCCACCGCGTTGTAGAGTTTGCCGCCGTCGGCCCAGGGCGTGCCGACCAGCAGCGCCGGCCCGCCCGCGGCGGTCTCGCGTGCCAGGTTTTCGATCTCGGTACGGCAGGCCGCCTGGAAGGCGGGCTTGAGCACCAGGTCTTCCGGCGGATAGCCGGCGATGAACAGTTCGGGGAAGACCACGAGATCGGCGCCCTGCGCGGCCGCCTCGACGCGCGCGCGGCGCACCTTCTCGGCATTGCCGGCGATGTCGCCGACCGTCGAGTTGAGCTGCGCGCAGCAAATCGCCAGTTTGTCGGCGGGACGGCTATTCATGGGTGCAATCTTTACCGCTTCGGCGTCCGGCCCGGCAATGGCCTGAGGCGCAGGGCACCAAGACCGCAAAGCGGCCTTGGTGTTGTTTGATCCCGCGGCTTAAAGGCCGGAAACGGCCTGAACCGGCATCGCCGCACGTTCCTTCCGCAGCCGGTCGGCCAACAGGAACGCCATATCGATCGCCTGCTCGGCATTGAGGCGCGGATCGCAGACCGTGTGATAGCGGTCGTTGAGATCGGCATCCGAGATCGCGCGCGCGCCGCCGGTGCATTCGGTGACATTCTGCCCGGTCATCTCCAGATGCACGCCGCCGGCATGGGTGCCTTCGGCCGCGTGGATGTCGAAGAACGCGCGCACTTCCTTCAGGATCAGATCGAACGGCCGGGTCTTGTAGCCCGAGGCCGAGGTGATGGTGTTGCCGTGCATCGGATCGCACGACCACAGCACCACCCTGCCCTCGCGCTTCAAGGCGCGCACCAGAGCCGGCAGATGGTCGCCGACTTTGTCGGCGCCGAAGCGGCCGATCAAAGTCAGCCGGCCCGGCTCATTGTCCGGGTTGAGAATATCGGCCAGCCGCAGCAGATCGTCGGCCTTGAGCGACGGGCCGCATTTCAGGCCGATCGGATTCTTGATGCCGCGCGCCCATTCGATATGCGCGTGATCGTGCTGGCGGGTGCGGTCGCCGATCCAAATCATGTGACCGGAGGTGGCGTACCAGTCGCCGGTCGTCGAATCGATGCGGGTGAAGGCCTGCTCGTAGCCGAGCAGCAGCGCTTCGTGGCTGGTGTAGAAATCGGTGGTGCCGAGCGTACTGTCGACCGCGAAGGTCAAACCGCAGGCGCGCATGAAATCGAGCGCGCCAGAGACACGATCGGCCAGATCGGAATAGGCCTTCGACTGCGGACTGTCGCTGACCGACTGCAACATCCACTGATGCACGTTCTCGACGCTGGCGTAGCCGCCCTTGGCGAAAGCCCGCAGCAGGTTCAGCGTCGCCGCCGACTGCCGATAGGCTTCGACCTGACGGCGCGGATCGGGACGGCGCGCTTCCTCGGTGAAGGCGATGTCGTTGATGATGTCACCGCGATAGCTCGGCAGTTCGATGCCGTCGCGTTTCTCGGTGCCCGACGAACGCGGCTTGGCGAACTGGCCGGCGATGCGGCCGACCTTCACCACCGGCGAGGCGCCGGCATAGGTCAGAACGATCGCCATCTGCAGGAAGACGCGGAAGAAGTCGCGGATGTTGTTGGCGCCATGCTCGGCAAAGCTTTCGGCGCAGTCGCCGCCTTGCAGCAGGAAAGCCTCGCCTTGTGCCACGCGGCCGAGCGCCTTCTTCAGGTTGCGGGCCTCACCGGCAAAAACCAGCGGCGGGAAGGTCGCAAGCTGCTTTTCCGTGTCGGCCAGCACCTGCCGGTCCGGATAGTCCGGCACCTGCAAAACGGGCTTCTTGCGCCAGCTATCCGGCGTCCAACGCTCAGGCATCACCAATACTCCAACGAGTTTCGGGGGTTATACACGAAGCGTGGCGCCGGAGGCCAGCCGTTTGGTCGGCGTTAAGTTAAGCCGGATCAGGCCAAAATCAGACCTTGTCGCGGGTATAGCGCGCCGCCCGCTCCCGCATCGTCACCAGTTCCTCGGCCATGGTCGGGTGCACCGCCATGGTGGCGTCGAAATCGGCCTTGGTGGCCCCCATTTTGACGGCAATGCCGATCACCTGGATCAATTCGCCGGCGTCCGGCCCGGCAATATGGCAGCCGACCACCCGGCCGGAGGCGGCATCGACCAGGAGCTTCATGAACACCCGGGTTGCACGGCCGGACAGGGTCGCCTTCATCGGCCGGAAGCTGCTCTTGTAGACATCGACGGTGTCGAAGGCTGCCCGCGCCTGCGCTTCGGTGAGCCCGATGACGCCGAGTTCGGGCTCGGAGAAGACGGCGGTCGGAACGTTGGCATGGTCGACCCTGGTCGGCTTGCCGCCGTACAGGGTGTCGGCGAAGGCGTGACCTTCGCGGATCGCCACCGGCGTCAGGTTGACGCGGTTGGTCACATCGCCGACCGCATAGATGTTCGGCACCGACGTGCGCGAATATTCGTCGACTTGAATGCCGCCATGCTCGTGGCATTCCATCTTGAGCGCTTCACAGCCAATTCCCATGACATTCGGCCGCCGGCCGATGGCGAACATCACCTTGTCGGCGGCGATCGCGGTGCCGTCCGACAGCTTCGTTACATACTCATCGCCCGCCGGCTCGACCGCATCGACGGTATGGCCGCAAAGGATGTTGATGCCGCGCGTCTGCATTTCAGAGCGCAAATGTTCGCGGATGTCATCGTCGAAGCCGCGCAGGATATTCTCGCCGCGGTACACCAATGTCACCTTGCTGCCGAGGCCGGCGAAGATGCAGGCGAATTCCACCGCGATATAGCCGCCGCCCTGGATGACGATGCGCTTGGGCAATTCGGTCAGGTGAAACGCCTCGTTCGACGAGATCACATGCTCAAGGCCCGGAATTTTCGGGCCCATATGCGGCCAGCCGCCGGTGGCTATCAGGATGGTCTCGGTGCTGATCTTGGCGCCGGTCGACAGCCGCACGGTATGCGGGTCCTCGATCACGGCGCGGGCCCGCACGATCTGCACCTTGTAGCGCTCGAGCGTCGAGACATAGGCCGCTTCCAGACGATCGATTTCGCGGTCCTTGTTGGCGATCAAGGTTGGCCAGTTGAAGGCCGGCTGCGCCGGCAGGGTCCAGCCGAAACCGGCGGCGTCCTCGAATTCGTGGCCGAAGCGCGAGGCGTAGACCAAAAGCTTCTTCGGCACACAGCCGCGGATGACGCAGGTGCCGCCGACGCGGAATTCCTCCGCCACCATCACGCGTGCGCCGTAGCTCGACGCGATGCGCGCGGCGCGCACGCCGCCGGAGCCCGCCCCGATGACGAAGAGATCGACGTCGTTGTCTGCCATGGGACCTTGCCGCCAGTCCGGGCGAAAAGCCGCCTAGAGCACGTGGCCTTTCTTCTTCAGTTCTTCGCGCATCTTGGCGGTGACTTCGTCGGACAATTTGTTCGCCCATTCCTGCGCGAATTTGAGGCTCGCATTGACGACCACCGCCTGCTCGGCGACGTATTTCTTGCCGACCGCCGAACTGTGGAACGCCACCAGATCCTTGAGCTCTTGCTCGTTGAATTGCTGGGCGTAGATATTGGCCACTTCGGCTGTGAGTTCGGCCAGACGCGGCGCCAGATCGGCGCGCATCTTGGCGGCGATTTCGTTGAGGTCGCCGGCCAGGCCGGGGTTCTGTTGCAGAAACAGCAATTTCGACTGCTCGACGACGCCCGCGACCAGCGGCGTGAACAACGCCGTCGCGCCGGTCAGTTTCACCAATTCGCCCGCGGTCGCCTTCGCGGCCGGCGTCGGCGGCGCAGCCAGCGCCGGAAGGGAAACGGTGAGCGCGGCGCCAACCAGCGCCAACTGGATGGCGCGCCGGGTTGCCTGCATGAAAGTCATTATCGTAACTCCGTCTGGTTCAAAAAAATCAGGTCCGCTCGATGATCCGCACGCCAGCCGGAGCGCCGATGATCGCCATCGCCGCCATGCCGACAAACAGTCCATGATCCATGACCCCTGGGATACCGGATAGCGCATGCGCCAGAGCTTTCGGATCGTCGATCCGGCCCAACTTCGCATCGATAATCCAGTGGCCCCCATCCGTGACGAAAGCATGGCCGTCTTTGCCCATCCGCAGATTGAGCGGTCCGCTCCGCTGGATACCGGCAATGGCCTTGTCGACCGCGCGCAAGGTCGCCAGGAAGCCGAACGGCGTCACTTCGATCGGCAGCGGAAACGCGCCGAGCATGGCCACGCACTTGCTCTCGTCCGCGATCACCAGCATGCGCGCCGACGCCGCCGCGACGATCTTTTCCCGCAGCAGGGCGCCGCCGCCGCCTTTGATCAGGCTCATATCGGGCGCGATCTCGTCGGCCCCATCCACCGTCAGGTCCAACTCCGGCGTCTCGTCGAGCGTCGTCAGCCGGATGCCGCAGGCTTCCGCCTGAGCCCTCGTCGCCTCGGACGTGGGCACCGCGATGACATCGAGGCCGGCGCGAACGCGCTCGCCGAGCAGATCGACAAAGTGCTTGGCCGTCGAGCCGGTGCCGAGCCCGAGCCGCGTGCCCGGCTCGACGAATTCAAGGGCGCGCGCGGCAGCGGCGCGCTTCTGGTCATCGGCATTCAGGGGCAATGCTGAGATCCTCGAATTTCGGCGACGAACGGGAGGCCTGTCTAGCGCCGTTCCGATGGTCTGAACAGCCGAAAAGCCAGTTATCAAGGCGGGAAACGCCCTTGCATCAAGGCCGGACGGCGGTTAGCGATGCCCCATGTCCGCCCCCACCCTCATTTTCGATCTCGACGGCACGCTGGTGGAAACCGCGCCCGATCTGGTCGCCACGCTCAACGTCGTGCTGCAACGCGAAGGCATTGCGCCGGTCGCCTACGAGATCGCGCGCAACTTCGTCGGCGGCGGCGCGAAGCTGATGCTGGCGCGCGGCATCGAAGCGGAAGGCCGCACCGTCGAACCCGCCGCGCTCGACCGGATGTTCGCCGATTTCATCGCGCATTATGCCGCGAATGTCGCCGTGCATTCGCGGCCGTTTCCCGGCCTGACCGAAGCGCTCGATATTCTCAGCGAGCGCGGCCATCGCTTCGCGGTCTGTACCAACAAGCTCGAACATTTGTCCGTGCTGCTGCTGAACGAACTGAAACTCACTGCGCGGTTTGAGGCGATCTGCGGACAGGACACGTTCGGCATCCAGAAGCCCGATCCGGAAATTCTTCGCCGTACGATCGCCGCCGCCGGTGGCGACGTCCGGCGCTCGATCATGGTCGGGGATTCCGAAACCGACATCCTGACGGCGCGCGCCGCCGGCATTCCTGTGATCGCGGTCGACTTCGGATATAGCGACCGGCCCGTATCCGAGTACGGTCCCGACCGGCTCATTAGTCATTTCTCGCAATTGCCGGAGCAAATCGCTGGCATTTCCTTCGCCGACTGAGCGCAGCTGCCTCAATTATGGTTAACGCGGTAAGGTTAACGGCGCTGCGCTGGTTGCCTCTCCGTTACCGCGCCCGTATTCTATTTCAAAGGCGGATAACCTCTGCCGTGTTCGGGTGGGTCGGTTAAAATGATGTATCGAGTTATAGCGATTGTCGGTGGTGCACTTGCGCTTGGCGCGTGTTCATCGACCTCCGAATGGATGAGTCTCGACGGATTGAAGCCGGGACCGATGGTCGACACGGTCCGGTTTGAGTCAGAACCGCCCGGCGCCGAAGCGAAAACCTCGAACGGTCAGACCTGCCGCACGCCCTGCGCGTTGGCGCTGCCGATCGAATCTCCGCTGACGGTGACCTTCACGTTGAGCGGCTATCAGCCGGAAAGCGAAACGCTGGAACCGATCGCGCAAACCGGCAGCCCGCCGCAGCTGCGGCCGAACCCGGTGCTGGTCGAGCTGACCCCTGCCCCGCCGCAGCCCGCCGGCAGGCCGGGACGCAAGCCGGCGGCCAAACCGGCTGCAAAGCCGGCCGCCAAACCGGCGGCGAGGCCGGCGGCGCGTCGTCCGCAGCAGAGCACAGCCCCGGCGCCCGCGCCGAGCCAGCAGCCCGCCCCCCCGGCCGCCGCGCCGTGGCCGGCGCCGCCGAGGCAGTAATCCGGGCTTATTGACCGAAAATCCCGCCGCCGATGCCCAGCATCGGCGGCGTTTTTGTCCTATGTCAGGGCGTCACCGGGACGCTATGGTCAAGTGCGGCCGCATTTCCTATATCTAGCGGGCGACGTGTTCCGTTACGCCGGGATTTATGATGGCTCCTTCTCCTGTCGCTTCAACGATCGGACTTGCCGGCACGCGGCCCCGCGCGCTCATTGACCCGTTTGCCCGCGCTATTACTTACCTGCGGGTCTCCGTCACGGATCGTTGCGATTTCCGCTGCGTCTATTGCATGTCGGAACATATGAGCTTTCTGCCGAAAGCCGACCTCCTCAGCCTCGAGGAACTCGACCGGCTATGCAGCGCGTTTATCGCCAAGGGCGTCAACAAGCTGCGACTGACAGGCGGCGAGCCGCTGGTGCGGCGCGGCATTATGACTTTGGTGGAATCGCTATCGCGCCACCTCAAGAGCGGCGCGCTCAACGAACTTACCCTCACCACCAACGGTTCGCAGTTGGAGAAGCATGCCGCCGAGTTGAAGGGCCACGGCGTCGAGCGCATCAACGTCTCGCTCGACACGCTCGATCCAGACAAGTTCCGCGCGATCACCCGCTGGGGCGACCTCGGAAAGGTCATGTCCGGCATCGACGCCGCGCAGGCGGCGGGGCTCAAGGTCAAGATCAACGCCGTCGCGCTGAAGGGCGCCAACGAGGACGAGATTTCAGGCCTGGTCGAATGGGCGCACGGCCGCGGCATGGATTTGACCATGATCGAGGTGATGCCGCTCGGTGAGATCGGCGAAGACCGCCTCGACCAGTATCTGCCGCTGTCGATGGTGCGGGCGCGCTTGTCCGAGCGCTACACACTTGACGACATCGACTATCAGACCGGCGGCCCGGCGCGTTATGTACGCGTCAAGGAAACCGGCGGACGGCTCGGCTTCATCACGCCGATGACGCATAACTTCTGCGAGTCATGCAATCGCGTGCGCATCACCTGCACCGGCACGCTCTATATGTGCCTCGGCCAGGAAGATGCCGCCGATTTGCGCGGGCCGTTGCGCGCCTCCGAAGGCAACGACCTGGTCCATGCCGCGATTGACGATGCGATCACCCGCAAGCCGAAGGGCCATGATTTCGTGATCGACCGGCGTCAACATCGCCCGGCATTGTCGCGCCATATGAGCGTGACCGGCGGCTGATGCCGTCCCGGGCGGCGTCAGGCCGCCAGCCCCGCCCCCCCCCCCTCGGCGCCAATAGATGCGCATGCGTCACTTTGCGCGCCTGCGCCGTGACCGTCGATACGGGGGGTGGGCAAGAATCCCCGGGGGGTTCCGGAAACAAACCACCGGGGTTAGCCGCGCGTTTAAGCGGTATCCATAGGTTCTCCGGCCGGACCAAGTGCGCGCCGCTCCCTTTTCCGGCCTCGACCATGGTCCGATTGGGCTGGACCTTTGCATTTTCACCATTGACGCCCGATGGCAGCATCGGATTAAGGTGGTGTCCGTGGCCGGTGGCCACGGTCGTGGGGCGTAAAAAAAACAAAATACCGGCCGGCGGGTTGCCGAAGGCCGCACAGAGGGGAATTACCAGTGGGCGCTCTTGACGCAGTGCTAAAGGCGTTGCTGCCGGCAACGCGTGTTATCGACGGCATTACCGTCTGGATCGGCAAACGGATCGCATGGCTGATCCTCCTCGCTGTCGTCGTTTCGGCGGTCAACGCCAGCGTGCGAAAAATCTTCGATACCTCGTCGAACTCCTGGCTCGAACTGCAATGGGTGCTGTTCAGCGTGGTGTTCCTGCTGTGCTCGCCGTGGACGCTGCTCGCCAATGAGCACATCCGCATCGACATCGTGAACAACCTGCTGCCGAAAACCGTACGCAACTGGATCGACGTGGTCGGCCATACGCTATTCCTGCTACCGCTGACCATCGTGATGATCATCACCGGTTTCCCGTTCTTCTACCGCTCGTTTCTCCTCAACGAGCAATCGGGCAATGCCGGCGGCCTGCCGCAATGGCCGGCCAAGTCACTGGTGGTGATCGGCTTCACCTTCCTCCTGGTGCAGGGCATCTCCGAACTGATCAAGCGCATCGCCGTGATGCGCCAGCTCATTCCGGACCCGCACGAAAACCAGGTGCATGCGCTCGAAGCCGAAGTCGAGCACATCGTCGAAGCCATCGAAAAGCGTTGAACGCCGCCAGCGGCCGCCGGAGTTATCCATGACAGCTCTTCTCATCCACAACATGGCGCCGATTATGTTCGGCGCTCTGGTGATCTTTCTTCTGCTCGGCTATCCGGCGGCGTTTTCACTCGGCGCTGTCGGCCTGATCTTCGCACTGATCGGTATCGAACTCGGTCTCTTCGTTCCGGACTTCCTGCAAGCCTTGCCCGAGCGTGTCTACGGGGTGATGAACAACGACACGTTGCTGGCAATCCCGTTCTTCACCTTCATGGGGCTGGTGCTCGAACGATCCGGCATGGCCGAAGATCTGCTCGAAACCATCGGCCAATTGTTCGGCACAGTGCGCGGCGGCCTGGCCTATGCCGTCATCTTCGTCGGGGCCCTGCTCGCCGCCACCACCGGCGTCGTCGCAGCATCCGTGATTTCGATGGGCTTGATCTCGCTGCCGATCATGCTGCGCTACGGCTACGACCGCCGTGTCGCTTCCGGCGTCATCGCCGCGTCCGGCACGCTGGCACAGATCATTCCGCCGTCGCTCGTTCTGATCGTGATGGCCGACCAGCTCGGCAAGTCCGTCGGCGATATGTATGAGGGCGCGTTCATACCCGGCATGGTGCTTTCGGCGCTGTATGCCTCCTATGTATTTCTCGTGACGATGATCTATCCGAAAGCGACGCCCGGACTGCCGATCGAAGCAATCGGTTTCCGTGAGTCCGATGGCGGGCGCGGCCTGATTTCGCTTGGCATCCTGGCCATTGCCAGCGCGGGCTTCGGCTGGCTGATGATGCGAAACGCGACATCCCGCGGCGCCGATTTCGTCGTCCTCAGCATGTTCTTCTCTATCCTGTTCGCTTTCGCTGTCGCGGTAGTGAACTGGCTGACGACGCGCTTTATCGGCTTCCGCTTTCTGTCGCATATGGCGCAACAGACGACGTTCGTGATGGTGCCGCCGCTGTTCCTGATCTTCCTGGTGCTTGGCACCATCTTCATCGGCATCGCGACGCCGACCGAAGGCGGCGCCATGGGCGCGATGGGCGCTTTGATCCTCGGCGCGGCGAAAGGCCGGCTGACCTGGGATTTGATCCGGCAGGCCGTCGAATCCACCGCCAAATTGTCGGCCTTCGTGATCTTCATTCTGCTCGGCGCCCGCGTCTTCTCGCTGACGTTCTACGGCGTCAGCGGTCATATCTGGGTCGAGGAATTGCTGACTTCACTGCCGGGCGGCCAGGTCGGCTTCCTCATCTTCGTCAACTCGCTGGTGTTTATCCTGGCGTTCTTCCTCGACTTCTTCGAATTGGCATTCATTATCATTCCGCTGCTTGGACCTGCCGCCGAGAAGCTCGGCATCGACCTGATCTGGTTCGGCGTCATTCTCGGCGTCAACATGCAGACCTCGTTCATGCACCCGCCGTTTGGCTTCGCGCTGTTCTATCTGCGATCGGTCGCGCCGAAGGAGCCGTATAACGACAAGATCACCGGCCTGCGCATGGAGCCGGTCACCACCGGCCAGATCTACTGGGGGGCGGTGCCGTTCGTGGTCATCCAGTGCATCATGGTCGGGCTGGTCATCGCCTTCCCGGCGATGGTGATGCACTACAAGGGCGCCGCCTCGACGATCGATCCCGACAAGGTGAAGATCGATATACCGCAGATCGAATTGCCGGCGCTGAATTTCGATCCGCCGAAATAGATCGCTCGGCGCAGGGCCAAAAAAATAACCCCGGAGCCTAGGCTCCGGGGTTTTCGTTTTGCGCGCTGTATCGCGGGCGTGACGCCCGCGATCAGCGATTGTGGCGAACCATGAAGGAGTCGTAGCCGAGTTCGGCGACCTGCGACCAGGCGTAGCCGGCCTTCGTGTAGGTGGTCATCGAATCGTACACCTTCTTGAACCCGGCGTTCTCCTTGGCAATCTCGTCGTGCAATTCGTTGGCGGCCTTGAAACAGGCCTCCATGATTGCCGGCGAGAAGCCGTGCAGTTTGGCGCCGCCAGCCAAGAGACGGCGCAACGCCGCCGGATTGACCAGGTCGTATTTGGCCAAACACCAGGTGTTGGCCGCCGCCGCCGCCTGCGACAGGATCGCCTGATAGTGCTTCGGCAGCGCGTTCCACTTGTCGAGGTTGACCATGCAGAACAGCATCGAGCCGCCTTCCCACCAGCCGGGATAGTAATAGTAGGGCGCGACTTTGTAGAAGCCGAGCTTTTCGTCGTCATACGGCCCGACCCATTCGGCCGCGTCGATGGTGCCTTTTTCCAGCGCCGGGTAGATGTCGCCGGCAGCGATCTGCTGCGGCACGGCGCCGAGTTTTTGCAGGACGCGGCCGGGGAACCCGCCGACGCGCATCTTGAGGCCCTTGAGATCGTCGACGGTCTTGATCTCCTTGCGGAACCAGCCGCCCATCTGACAGCCGGTGTTGCCGCAGAGCAGCGAGATCTGATTGTACTTCTTGTAGAACTCGTCGAGCACTTCCTTGCCGCCGCCCAACGTGTACCAGCCCTGGTTGAGGCGGGCATTGGGGCCGAAAGCGACCGAGGTGCCGAAGGCGAAGGTCGGGTCCTT
>JAUSBQ010000244.1 GCA_030651965.1 Pseudolabrys sp.
CGCCCGCTAAGGCCGTGCCGCAGCGAATTGATTTCCTCACGCATGTTGCGGGTGTCGCCGACGATGCGCCGCGCCCATTCCAGCACACGCTCGCCTTCCGGCGTGAAACCCTGGAAGCGCGAGCCGCGCCGCACCAGCAGCACGCCCATCTGCTCCTCGATCTGCTTCACCCCGGCCGACAATGTCGGCTGGGTGACGCCGCAGGACTCGGCGGCGCGGCCGAAATGCTTTTCGCGGGCCAGCGCCAGCAGGAATTCGAGCTTGTCGATCACGACGTTTATCCTGTCTATTCAATAGCTTAGTATATTTCGGCCCATCGCCGTTGGGCAAGTAATGAGCATCAAACACATTACCATTGATAGGAATTGCCTATCAACCCATGGGGAGCACGGGATTGTACCCAGTCTGGAACGCCTGCAAAAAGAGCGTCCAGGGAGATCGCAATGAACATGCACAATCCGCCGCAGTCCGGCGGTAACGGCAAAGGCGGCCGCCGCAAGTCGGCGCGCACGCCGAAGGGCCGCCAGATCGATCCCGCCGCTTTGCGCGAGGTGCAGTCGCTGCTGACCGACCGGCCGCGCCGCCGCGATCTCCTGATCGAACATCTGCATCTGATCCAGGATCATTACGGCCACATCGCTGCGCCGCATCTCGCCGCGCTCGCCTTCGAGATGAAGATGGCGATGGCCGAGGTCTACGAAGTCGCCACCTTCTACGCGCATTTCGATGTGGTGAAGGACGGGCCCGCGCCGCCGCCGGTCACCATCCGCGTCTGCGATTCATTATCCTGCGCCATGGCCGGGTCGGAGAGACTGCTCGCCACGTTGCCCGGCGCGCTGGGCAAGGATGTGCGCGTCGTGCGCGCGCCGTGCATGGGCGCTTGCGACCGCGCGCCGGTCGCCGCCGTCGGTCATGTGCAGACCTTCCACGCCACTGTCGACAACCTCACCGCCGCGGTGAAAGCAAAGCCGCATGCGCATGCCTGGCATCCGGCGACCGATTTCGTCGCCTACCAAAAGGCCGGCGGCTATGCGCTGCTCAAGGACGTTTACGCCGGAAAGCGCACGCGCGACGAACTGATCAGAATCGTCAGCGATGCCGGCCTGCGCGGTCTCGGCGGCGCCGGCTTCCCCACCGGACGCAAATGGACATTGGTGCGCGCCGAACCCGCGCCGCGCCTGTTCGCCGTCAATTGCGATGAAGGCGAGCCCGGCACCTTCAAGGATCGCTACTATCTCGAACTCGATCCGCACCGCTTCATCGAAGGCATGCTGCTCGCGGCTTTCGTCGTCGAGGCCGCCGACACGTATCTCTATGTGCGCGACGAGTATCCGGAAATCCGCCTGATGCTGGCGGAAGAAATCACCAAGGTCGAAGCTGCTGGCCTGATGCCGCACACCAAGATCCATCTGCGGCGCGGCGCCGGCGCTTATATCTGCGGCGAAGAATCGGCGATGATCGAGTCGATCGAAGGCAAGCGCGGCCTGCCGCGCCATCGCCCGCCTTATCTGGCGCAAGTCGGTCTGTTCGGCCGGCCGACGCTCGAGCAGAATGTCGAGACGGTGTACTGGATCCGCGATCTGGTCGAGCGCGGCCCGCAATGGTTCATCGCGCAGGGCCGCCGCGACAAGAAGGGCTTCCGCAGCTATTCGGTGTCCGGCCGCGTCAAGAATCCCGGCGTCAAGCAGGCGCCGGCCGGCGTCACCATCAACGAACTGATCGAGGAATTTTCCGGCGGCATGCTCGACGGCCACACGCTCAAGGGCTTCCTGCCCGGCGGCGCGTCCGGCGGCATCTTCGCGCCGGACAAGGCCGACCTGCCGCTCGACTTCGGCACCTTCGAGCCTTACGGCGGCTTCATCGGCTCGCACGCCGTCGTCATTCTCTCCGACAAGGACGACATGAAGGCGGTCGCGCTCAATCTCTTGAAGTTTTTCGAGGACGAGTCCTGCGGCCAGTGTACGCCATGCCGCGCCGGCACCGAGAAGGCCGTCAAGCTGATGGCGCAGGGCCCTTGGAACGTCGAGCTTCTCAACGAGCTGGCCGCACTGATGCGCGACGCGTCGATCTGCGGCCTCGGCCAGGCCGCGCCGAACCCGCTGCTCAGCGTGCTGAAAAACTTCCCCGAGGAACTGACGAAGCCGCTAGGGACTTGGTGAATCATGTCTGACAACACAAAAAGTTCCGCCGGTTACGGACAGGACAACAAAGGCGCGGCCGGCGGCGAAGCCCTGAACGAGGGCAAGCCCGCGGTCGCGCACACTGCGCCGGTCGACAAGGTTGATGGCAAAGGCGCGTCCTTGGGAGAGGCCCCCACCGCCAAGACCTTCTTCATCGACGACCGCGAGATCGACATCCGCGACGGCGAATCGATCTTCCGCGCCGCGCGCCGCCTCGACATCAAGCTGCCGCATCTGTGCTATTCGCCGAAGCCCGGCTACCGCGCCGACGGCAATTGTCGCGTCTGCATGGTCGAGATCGAGGGCGAGCGCGTGCTCGCCGCCTCGTGCATCCGCACGCCCGCGCCCGGCATGAAGGTCAAGACCGATACCCACCGCGCCAAGACCGCGCGCAAGATGGTCGCCGAACTGCTGGTCACCGACCAGCCGGCGATGGAAGTCGCGCACGACAATGACTCTGAATTCTGGAAAACCGCCAAGCGCCAGAACGTTACCGCCGGACGTTTTCCGAAGCGCGAGCTTGAAGCTGTCCCAGCGCCCGACCGTTCGCATCCGGCGATGGCGGTCAATCTCGACGCCTGCATCCAGTGTAACCTGTGCGTGCGCGCCTGCCGCGAGGTGCAGGTCAACGACGTCATCGGCATGGCCGGCCGCGGCCATCTCGAAAGGATCGTGTTCGATTTCGACGACCCGATGGGCGCGTCGACCTGCGTCGCCTGCGGCGAATGCGTGCAGGCCTGTCCGACCGGCGCGCTGATGCCCGCGACGATGGTCGACGCCAACAACGTCTATCTCGGCAAACCGGACCGCACCGTCGACTCGGTCTGTCCCTATTGCGGCGTCGGCTGCCAGCTCACTTATCAAATCAAGAACGACAAGATCGTCGCCGTCACCGGCAAGGACGGCCCGGCCAACGCCAACCGGCTTTGCGTCAAGGGCCGCTTCGGTTTCGACTACGTCGCTAATCCGCAGCGCCTGTTGAAGCCGATGATCCGCAAGGAAGGCGTGCCGAAAATCCCGCACGAGTCGATTGACCCGTCCAATCCGTGGACGCATTTCCGCGAAGCCACCTGGGAGGAAGCGCTCGACCGCGCCGCCAATGGCCTCAAAAAAATCCGCGACCGCGACGGCCCCGATGCGCTCGCCGGTTTTGGCTCGGCCAAGGGCTCCAATGAGGAGGCCTATCTGTTCCAGAAGCTGGTGCGCACCGGCTTCGGCACCAACAATGTCGATCACTGCACGCGGCTGTGCCACGCCTCGTCGGTGTCGGCGCTGCTGGAAGGCGTCGGCTCGGCCGCCGTCACCGCGACCTTCAACGAGGTCAAGAATTCCGAGCTGATCATCGTCATCGGCGCCAATCCGACCGAAAACCATCCGGTCGCCGCCACCTTCTTCAAGCAGGCCGCCAAGCGCGGCGCCAAGCTGGTCATCATGGATCCGCGCGGCACCGCGATGAAGCGTCACGCCTGGAAGATGATGCAGTTCAAGAACGGCACCGACGTGGCGATGCTCAACGCCATGTTGAACGTCATCGTCACCGAGAAGCTCTACGACACGCAATACATCCAGACCTATGTCGAAGGCTTCGAGGCGTGGAAGGAGAACATCAAGGACTTCACGCCGGAGGAGATGGAGCCGATCTGCGGCATTCCGGCCGACACCTTGCGCGAAGTCGCCCGCGCCTATGCGCGCGCCGAATCGTCGATCATCTTCTGGGGCATGGGCGTGTCGCAGCACACGCACGGCACCGACAATGCGCGCTGCCTGATCGCGCTCGCTTTGATCACCGGCCAGATCGGCCGCCCCGGCACCGGTCTCCATCCGCTGCGCGGCCAGAACAACGTGCAGGGCGCGTCCGACGCCGGCCTCATTCCGATGTTCTTCCCCGACTACAAGCCGGTGGAAGACCCGACGATCCGCGCGATGTACGAGACCAAATGGGGCGTCAAGCTGCCGCCGAAGCGCGGCAAGACCGTCGTCGAGATCATGGACGCGGTGCATGCCGGCGAGATCAAGGGCATGTATGTCGAGGGCGAAAACCCGGCAATGTCGGACCCCGACCTCAACCACGCGCGCCAGGCGCTGGCGCATCTCGAACATCTCGTGGTGCAGGACCTGTTCCTCACCGAGACCGCGATGTATGCCGACGTCATTCTGCCGGCCTCCGGCTGGCCGGAGAAGGACGGCACGGTGACCAACACCAATCGCCAGGTGCAGATGGGCCGCGCGGCAATTCCGCTGCCCGGCGACACGCGCCAGGATCTGTGGATCATCCAGGACATTGCCAACCGCATGGGCTGCGGCTGGAACTATACATCCGTCGGCGAAGTGTTCGACGAGATGGCGTCGATGATGCCGGCGCTGAACAACATCACCTGGGACCGCGTCAACCGCGAATACGCCGTCACCTATCCGACCGCCGGCCCGGACATGCCCGGCCGCGACGTCGTGTTCGAAGACGGCTTCCCGCGTCCGGGCGGCTTCGCCAAACTTGTCGCAACGAAGTTGCAGCCGCCGAACGAAGTGCCGGACGAGGAATATCCGTTCATTCTCTCCACCGGCCGCCAGCTCGAGCATTGGCACACCGGCTCGATGACCCGCCGTTCGTTTGTGCTCGATGCGCTGGAGCCATCGGCGATCGCGCAATTGTCGCGCGGCACCATTGAGAAGCTGGGCATTGCGCCCGGCGACATGGTGCGCGTGGCGACGCGGCGCGGCGAGGTTGAGCTGGCCGCGCGGCAGGACGACGCCATTCCGGACGGCGTCGTGTTCATCCCGTTTGCTTACGTGGAAGCGGCGGCGAACATTCTCACCAATCCGGCGCTGGATCCGTTCGGCAAGATTCCGGAGTTCAAGTTCTGCGCCGCCAAGGTCGAGAAGGCGATGCCGCGGAGCGAGGCGGCGGAGTAGTGGAGGTTGTCATGCCCGCCTGCGCGGGCATGACGATCCTGGCCTCACCCCCGCGGGCGCGAACGTGGCAGCGCCGAGACGCTTGAGTTCTTGCTCAGAATCTCTTCGGCCTTGGATTGTTTCGGCGGCGCCGGCTCGGGCCTGGCCGCCGGCTTGCGGTTTGACGCGAAGGCCGCTTCGAACTGGGCGTTGAAGCTTGCCTTCTTGGCGTCGAGAACGACACCGAGTTCGGACCGGGCTTTGTCCCAGTCGCCGTTCTTGACGAGAATTTTGGTCATCGATGGTCCCCAATGTCTGTTGCGGCGACAGTGCCGCAAGCGACTTAAAACTAGCCTCAGGCGATCGTTAGACTTTTAGGGACCGGCGGCAAAAGGGACGTTTTGCAACCTGTCCGCGCCTAGAACAGTTCGTACAAGTCGAGGAAATAGCGCGCCCGGGCGGTGTCGAAGTCGCCCGCACCATAGGCTTCGAGGAATTGCGCCCCGGCAGCCTTGCCACGGTGCCCGACGAGGTCGGCGTGCAGCAGCGCCAGATCGGTATAGCGGTCGCCGCGCCCGGCATTGCCGCAGTCGATGAAGCCCAATGCGCCGTCATCATCGACGATGATGTTGCCGAGCGTCGCATCGCCATGCAGCACGACGATGTCGTCGCGCGGCTGCTCGTTCTGCAAGCGCCGCAGCAACGCGGCAGGCGCGATTCTGCGGTTGCGCGGTTCGAATTCGGCAGGGTCGACGCCGCCTTCGGCAATTGCCGCTGCCGCGCGCTTCAGCCGCGTCGCCAAAGTCTCGTCGAAAGGGCATTGGTCCGGCGGCAGCGCATGCAGCGCGGCCAGCGCCTTCGCCAGCGCGTCGACCAGACGCGGCGTCGGCAGCGCGGTCTCGTCGGCCGGCTGGCCGGCGATCGCCGCCATCAGCACGGCGATGCTGTCGCCCCGATTCTCGACGCGCAGCAGGCGCGGCACGCTGATGCCGCGCGCGGCGAGCCATTTCGTGCGCGCGATCTCGTCGCGCAGGGCCGCGGCGGCCGTCCCGGTGGCGGCCTTCACATAGCGTGGCGCGTGGCCGGCTTGCGCCGCGCGAAACACCGCCGCCTCGCTCAGGCCGATGGTCACTGGCTCCAAGGTCGCGGCCGTGCCGCCTTCCAGCATCAGGACGTCGCGCGCGAGCGCTTCGTGGTCGTTGTTCATGGCGGGGTTATAGCGGCTTTTTCTATCCCTCCCCCGCAGGGGAAGGGATAAGAGAGGCCGGATTAAATTCAAAATTCCCCTTGACCTCATTCCCACATAAGGGTATATATGCCGCATCCCGTCCCAACTTACGAGGGGGCGTTTGATCAGCGTCGTCAGATGCTGGGGCGGGGAGCGGTGGCCGGTGGGGGTGTCGGAGATTCGGCGCAACAAACCCATCGGCGGTCCAAGCCGCTTCGTCCCGGCGTGCAAGCCGCACGACCACAGGGGGTCCGCCCGGCGGCGCAAGCCATCGGGTGCTTGGCTCTACAGTGGTGGATTAGGCGCTCCTTCCGCAAGGAAGGGCGCCTGAAAGGTACTTCCACCAGGGGCGATGCGGAGCAAACCTCAAACACCGCGCGCGGAGCGCCGGGCGACCGGCAACTTCGTGGTGACTAACCTGCGTACTTATTAAAACATATACGCAGGGCTATGGGGTTGTTGCGACCCCGGCGTTCCGCGCGCCCTCGTTTTGATAGGGCGAAGTTGGGAGGCACTTCAAGCGACGGCCTGCCCGGGGCCGC
>JAUSBQ010000246.1 GCA_030651965.1 Pseudolabrys sp.
TACGCGCGGTCGCATCGGGTTTGAGAATGGAAAAAGTACGCTCGACCGCCATTGTATTCGTCCTTCACTGGGAATGATCGGTGGGATGACCGATTTTCGTTGGATTAGCTTGGTTGCGGCGGCTTATACCGGGGGCCCGGAATGGCGGCAAGTTCGGTGATAGGCTTGTTTTCAGTCCTTGAGGTCCAACGATGAAATCGCGCTACCGCATGTTTGCCGGTTACAATACCTGGTGCAACGAGCGCCTCTACGACGCAACCGCCCTCGTTTCCGACACCGATTACCGCGCCGACCGCGGCGCCTTTTTCAAGTCGCTGCACGGAACCCTGAACCATATTCTAGTGGCCGACCGTATCTGGATGAAGCGTTTCACCGGCGCCGGAGAGCTGCCGCCGAGCCTCGACGCCATTTTGTACGACGACTTCGCGGCGTTGCGGGCGGCGCGGCGGTCTCAGGACGTCCTTATCAATCGTTACATAGACAATCTCGATGACCGGATGCTGACCGGCACCATCACCTACAAGACGGTCGTCAAGCCGCAGACCATCGAACAGCCGCTGGCGCCGGCGCTCGACCATTTTTTCAACCACCAGACCCACCACCGCGGCCAGGCGCATGCTCTGCTGACGTCGATCATTGGCAATGCCGACACGCCCTCCTTCGACCTGATCGTCTACCAGCGCGAAACTGGCCAGGGCATGAGTAAAATAAGCTAACCACCCTCGTCATTGCGGGACGGCCCCTTCACGCCGGACCCGGAATCCAGATGGCCATTCCGAATACGCGTCTGGATTCCGGATCGCGCGATTCCGCGCGTCCGGAATGACAAAGGAAGGGATTGCGTTGTGCAGCGCACTCGTCCAAATAGCGCCCATGCTCATCATCGACGACCTCACGGTCCGCATCGCCGGGCGCTCGCTCCTGGAAGACGCCTCCGCCCGCATCGTCCCGGGCGCGCGCGTCGGCCTGGTCGGCCGCAACGGCACCGGCAAATCGACGCTGTTTAACGTCATTACCGGCGAACTCGCGGCCGAAAGCGGCTCGATCGAGATGCCGCCGCGCTGGCGCATCGGCCGCCTCGCCCAGGAAGCGCCGAACGGTCCGGAGAGCCTGCTCGAGGTCGTGCTCAAGGCGCCGAGCGAGCGGACCGAACTGATGCACGAGGCGGAAACCGCCACCGACCCGCACCGCATCGCCGAAATCCAGACTCGGCTCGCCGATATCGGCGCCCACGCAGCCCCTGCCCGCGCCGCCTCGATTTTGTCGGGCCTCGGGTTCTCGACCGCCGATCAGGCCCGCCCTTGCGCCGAGTTTTCCGGCGGCTGGCGGATGCGCGTCGCGCTCGCCGCGACCTTGTTCTCCGAGCCGGACCTCTTGATGCTCGACGAGCCGACCAACTATCTCGATCTCGAAGGCACTTTGTGGCTGCAGGACCATCTGGCGAAGTATCCGCACACGATGATCATCGTCAGCCATGACCGCGACCTCCTCGACAACGCGGTCAACCAGATCCTCGCGTTAGAGGCCAAGAAGCTGACGCTCTACAAAGGCGGCTATTCGGATTTCGAACGGCTGCGCAGCGAGAAGCTGGTGCTCGACCAGAAGATGATGAAGAAACAGGACGCACAGCGCGCGCATTTGCAGGCCTTCGTCGACCGCTTCCGCGCCAAGGCTTCGAAGGCCAGCCAGGCGCAATCGCGCATCAAGATGCTGGCCAAGATGCAGCCGATCTCCTCGATGGTCACCGACGACGTGCGGCCGATCGTCATTCCGGCGCCGGAGAAACTCTTGTCGCCGCCGATCATCGCCACCGACGATGTCGACGTCGGTTATGACGGCCGCGTAATTTTGTCCGACTTGTCGCTGCGCATCGACAATGACGACCGCATCGCGCTGCTCGGCTCCAACGGCAACGGCAAGTCGACATTGGTCAAGCTGCTTGCCGGCAAGCTCAAGCCAATGAGCGGCACGGTGACACGCGCGGCGACGCTCAAGGTCGGCTATTTCGCCCAGCATCAGGTCGACGAACTCGATCTGCAAGGCACGCCGTACGATCATGTGCGCCGGCTGATGCCGGATCAGCCCGAAGCCAAAGTGCGCGGCCGCGTCGGTACCATCGGCTTCTCGCAACAGGCCGCCAACACCAAGGTCGAGAAACTCTCCGGCGGCGAAAAAGCCCGGCTTTTGCTGGGTCTGGCGACGTTCGACGCGCCGCAATTGATTATCCTCGACGAGCCGACCAACCATCTCGATATCGACAGCCGCGGCGCCTTGATCGAGGCGATCAACGATTATCCCGGCGCCGTGATTCTGGTGTCGCACGATCGTTACTTGTTGGAGGCTTGCGTCGACCGGCTCTGGCTGGTGTCGGGCGGCCGCGTGAAGCCGTTCGACGGCGACCTCAACGACTATATGCGTCTCGTCCTCTCCTCCGACAATCGTCACACCACGGTCGGCGCCAAGTCCACCACCAGGCCCGACCCCGTTCAGGCGCGCCGCGCCGCCGCGGAGAAACGCGTTGATACCGCGCCGCTGCGCAAAAAGATCACGCAAGCCGAAGCCGAAATCGCGCAGCTCAACAAACAGCTCGGCAAGCTCGACGCGACGTTGGCCGACGGTACCGTGTTTGCGAAAGACCCGGCGCGCGCCGCCGAACTGTCGAAGACGCGCGCCAATGTCGTGGCCGCGATTGCCAAGGCCGAAGAAGCCTGGCTCGCCGCGTCGAGCGCGCTCGAGACCGCGTAACGCCGGACTTTTCTATCGGATCTGCACCGGCGCCGGCTGGGTGGCGCGGGGCTTCGCCGCCGCCACCGGCTTCCTTTTCGCCGCCGGCTTGGCGGCGGGCTTGGGTTGCACCGGCGCGGCGCTGATTTCCTTCAAGCGGCCGGATGAGAAAGTGTAGATGCCCGGCCACGGACCGGCGAGATAGGTCAGCACAACACGCCTGTCGTTGCTGTCGCCGGCACCGATACTGACATTGGCCGGTACGCCAGCGCGGCGCACCGCGTCGCATTCGCTCATGCCGAGCGCAATACCGCCGACGACCTGCTGCATACCCGGATCGATCTGCGACGGGCGGGCAACCGACGCCGGCATCGGAGAGCCGGCGAGATCGCCGGCCATGGAGCCGACCGGTGGCTCGGCAGGCGGCGCGCTCGGCGCCTGCGGCGCTTCCGCCATCGCGGGCGCCGAACAGCGGCCATCGGCGCCGACCAGATCCTCAGGCCCGACCGGGCCGCGCGGCCCGAGATCGAAATTCCTATTCACGGCGGCATCGGAGCCGTCGGCCCGGGTGACGACGTGGAGGGGCTTGGAGAACCATTGACCGCCCTTTATGCCGTCGGTCACGCTGCTGGAACAACCGGCGGCGGCCACCGCAAGCGTGGCGGCACAAGCGAAATTCAGCAAAACGCGGTTACGTGGCAAAACCAGATTCCCCCGGGCTTATCTATCGTCTTGTCCCTTAAGACCTATTTTGCGTCATCACAATGGCACGCGGCAAGGCCTGATACCACCCAGCGCGGGGCGGTCCGGCCGGGGGTCGGCCAACGAGTCGGCCATTGGCCTGGTCTTTAAGCTTTCTTGACCCAGCGGCCCTGCTCGTCCGGCTGCCAATAGGTCGCCGAAAAGCCCTTGGCCTTGGCGTCGGCCCAATGGACGCGCGCCGCCGCCACCGCCTCGTCGTCGTCTCCGTTGAACACCAGTACGATACGTTGGTACGCATCGGCGTCGGCCGGCAGTCCGGCGCCTTCGATCAGGAAGCGCACCGTCGCCGCGTTCGGATTGCTGTCGGCGACCGTCAACAACACAGGCTGCGCTGCCGCCTCCGGCTCACGCCAGGTGCCGTGCGGCAGGAAGCCGTCGTCGCTATAGGTCCACAGATGAGCGTCGAGCGCATCGATGCGTTCTTCCGACGTGCCCTGCACGATCACCTTCCAGCCGCGCTCAAGCGACTTCTCCAGAAGCGGCGTCAGCACGCCTTCCAGTTTCTGGCCTTGCAGGTGGTAGAAGAGAACTTCGGTCATGGCATGCTGGTGAGAATGGCATCGATATTTCTGCGTCCGTCTAGCACGCGGACAATGTCGACGGCAGCGTCGCTTGTTCGATAAAAGACGATATAAGGCGCAGCGACCACAGTCCTCAATCCTGGAACAAGCTTATCGCGCGACCGTCCGGCGAAGGGGAAGTCCAACAACTTGCGGCAAGCCGTTTCGATCTTGACGACTTGATCGTCAGCGCGCGCGAAGGACGCTTCTTGCGCCAAATAATTCCATATCTGCTTGAGATCGTCTTTCGCGGAAGGCGACCAAATGACCTTCAAACTCAAGCCTTGTGGTGCTTTTGGTGCATCTCGCGCAAAAAGGCGTTGATATCGAGTTCGCGTCCCTCACCCGCGTCGAGTTGGCGGATGCCAACATTGAGATCTGCGCGGAGCGCACTGAGCTTGTCCAGGTAGTCGATCAGTTCGCGCGCTATACGATCCTGCTCCGCTTCCGGCAGGGCTTCCACCTTGGCAATCGCCTCGCGCAGAACCTTGGTCATAGTTCAACTCTACCACATTCAGAAGATCAAACCAACGGCGGCAACACCGCCCTACTTCTCGTAATGCTCCGCCACCAGCCGATCCAGCAGCCGCACGCCCCAGCCCGAGCCCCAGCTTTTGTTGATGTCGCTTGAACGCGAATCCATGCCGGTGCCGGCGATGTCGAGATGCGCCCATGGCGTCTTATCGGCGACGAAGCGCTGGATGAACTGCGCCGCGGTGATGGCGCCGCCCCAGCGCGAACCGCCGGTGTTCTTCATGTCGGCGAATTTGGAATCGATCATCTTGTCGTAGAACGGCGACAGCGGCATGCGCCACACTTTCTCGTCGGTCGCCTCGCCGGCAAGGTGCAGACGATGGCTGAGTTCGTCGTTGTTGGCGAACATGCCGGCATATTCCTGGCCGAGCGCGACGATGATCGCGCCGGTCAACGTCGCCAGATCGATCATGAATTTCGGCTTGAAGCGCTTGGCCGTGTACCAGAGCACGTCGGCGAGCACGAGGCGGCCTTCGGCGTCGGTATTGATGATCTCGATGGTCTGGCCCGACATCGACGTGACGATATCGCCCGGCCGTTGCGCATTGCCGTCCGGCATGTTCTCGACGATCCCGATGACGCCGACGGCGTTCACCTTCGCCTTGCGCGCGGCGAGCGCCTGCATCAGGCCGACGACGCAGGCCGCGCCCGCCATGTCGCCTTTCATGTCTTCCATGCCGGCGCCCGGCTTGATCGAAATGCCGCCGGTGTCGAAGCAGACGCCCTTGCCGATGAAAGCCACCGGCGCGTCGCCCTTCTTACCCCCGTCCCAGCGCATCACCACCGTGCGGCTGTCGCGCCGCGAGCCCTGGCCGACGCCGAGCAGCGCGCCCATGCCGAGCTTGGTCATCGCCTTGACGTCGAGCACTTCGACTTTGACGCCGACCGACTTGAGCGCCTGCGCGCGGCGAGCGAATTCTTCCGGGTAGAGAATATTGGGCGGCTCGTTGACCAGATCGCGCGCCAGCAACACGCCGCTGGCGATCGCCTCACGCGCGACGAAGGCTTTGCGCGCGGCGGCGACGTCGCCGGTGGCGATGGTGATGTTGCGCTTGCCGGCCGGTTTGTCGTCGTCCTTGCGCTTGGTCTTGTAGCGGTCGAAGGCATAGGCGCGTAGCTGCGCGCCCTGCCCGATATCGGCGGCCTGCCCGGCGGTCATCGCGCCTTTCGGCAGTTCGGCAAAGACCGTCGCTTCGCTGGCGCTTCCCGGCAGCTTGCCCATCGCGACGCCGCCGAGCTTGACCAGGTCCTGTGACTTCAACTCCGACGCGTTGCCGACGCCGACTACCACCAAGCGGTCGACTTTCAGCCCCTCCGGCATGATCAGGTCGAGCGATTTGCCGTTCTTGCCGGTGAAGCGCTCGGCCTTGGCGGCGCGGGCGACCAGGCCACTGGCCGACCCCAGCACTTTGGCGGTGGCCGGTCCGAATTTGAGCCCGTCGTCGCAGAAAACCACCACAACCCCCCGGTTGGGCGCGGAGAAGGGGCCAAATCCGAGCTTGGGAGCGTCGGCCATAAGTAATCGTCCTTATTCGGGGTCGGAGTCGACGTCTGGATCAGATTCGTCGGCGGGTTCAGGCGACATATGGCGCGCGGGCGGCGCTCTGCAAAGCCCCGAAACGCCCTGGCGACGGGGTTTGCACAAGGCCGACTTTCCGCCTTTGATGCCGCCGGCAAACACGCCCGGCGGCGGCGGAACTTTTCCTGGTATTTTCTTGCCAGAATCGGCCCCAAAGGGCTTGCTTTCCGGAGGGTTCGGGGGTGGGCGACATTTACCATTTATTGTGCATGATCAACGGCTTTGCCTTTGCAGAGCCACTTTGTCGACGGATCAAGGTAAACCTAACCGGGGGTTAGGCTTACGATTGTCTTGTTGCGCAAAGCGGCGGGTGCCGAGCCTTGTGCGGGCGCCGGCACAGGCTGATTCAGGGGACGACTGCGCGGATGGGGTCCATCAGCCACTACATCTTCCGCACGACTTTCGGTGCGTTTTTGCTCGTCCTGATCAGCCTCACCGCGCTGATCTGGGTCACGCAAGCGTTGCGCGACATCGACCTGATGACCAGCCAGGGCCAGACCATTCTGGTGTTCGTCGGCATCACCGGGCTGATCGTGCCTTTGCTCGTTCTGGTGATCGCGCCGATCGCGCTTCTGATCGCGGCCGCGCACACGCTCAACAAGCTGTCGACCGATTCCGAAATCATCGTGATGAACGCGGCCGGCATGTCGCCGTGGCTCCTGTTCCGCGCCTTCATGTCGGTTGCGATCGTGGTGTCGATCCTGGTGATGGCGATCAGCGCCTATTTCGCGCCGAAGGGACTGCGCATGCTGCGCGACTGGCTGACCGAGGTGCGCGCCAACGTGGTCTCGACCATCGTGCAACCCGGCCGCTTCACATCGATCCAGTCCGGCGTCACCATTCATATCCGCGAGCGCCAGCGCAATGGATTGCTGGTCGGAATTTTCCTCGACGACCAGCGCAATCCGAACGAACGCACCACCGTGATGTCGGAGACCGGCGAGCTTCTCGACAATGACAATGGCACGTACCTGGTGCTGCAAAAAGGGCTGATCCAGCGGCAGGAAGGCGGCAAGAGCGAACCGGCCATCGTCGTGTTCGACCGTTATGCGTTCGATCTGGCGCAGTTTTCCAGCAGCACTCAGGCGGTGAAATACTCGATCCGCGAGCGCTATCTCTGGCAATTGATGTTCCCCGATCCGAAGGATCAATTCTACATCGAGCAGCCCGGCCAGTTCCGCGCCGAACTCCACGACCGGCTGATGGCGCCGCTTTATCCGCTCGCTTTCGTGGTGATTGCCTTCGCCTATCTCGGCGCGCCGCGTACCAACCGGCAGAGCCGCGCCTGGTCGATGGTCGGCGCCATCGGCGGCGTGGCGCTGTTGCGGCTGACCGGCTTTGCCTCGACCGTGTTCGGCGCCAACACGCCCTGGATGCTGTCGCTGCAATATATCGGCTTTGCCATCGCCTTTGGCGGCGGCCTGTTCGTGATCCAGCGCGGCCTGATCATCGAACCGCCGGCATTTCTGAGCAACTGGCTTGCTGCTTTGACCGAACGCTTCAGCAAACGGTTCGCCACGCCATGACACTGATCGGCGGAAAAATCTCGCGCTATTTCGGGCTGCAGTTTCTCAACACGGTGCTGCTGGTGTTCGTCGGCATATTCGCGCTGGTGGCGCTGCTGGATTATATCGAAATGATGCGGCGCGCCTCCGACGTGCCGAATATGTCGGCGGTGCTGGTCGCCAAAGCGTCGCTGTACCGGGTGCCGCAGGTGACCGAACGCATCCTGCCGTTCTGCGTGCTGATCGGCGCCATGTCGTGCTACCTGAATTTCTCGCGCCGGCTGGAACTGATCGTGGCCCGCGCCGCCGGCATGTCGGCCTGGCAGTTCATTTCGCCGGCGCTGATGGTCGCCTTCCTGCTCGGCGTGTTCGCGACAACGGTCTACAACCCGATATCCGCCGTTCTGCAAGAACGTTCGAAGCAGTTCGAGGCCGAACTGTTCGGCAGGGACAGCAGCGCGGTGCGCGGCGGCGGCGGGCCGTTCTGGGTGAGCCAGCGCCGCGACGACGGCCAGGCGATCATCAACGCCAAATCGAGCCAGGATCAGGGCGTGTCGCTCACCGGCGTCACGGTGTTCACCTTCGATACCGCCGGCCAATTCAAGCAGCGTATCGAGTCGCGGGCCGCTGTGCTGGAACCCGGCGTCTGGAAGCTGCTCGACGCCCGCGTCTATGAGCTGCGCACGCTGCCGGTCGACCTCCCGGAATTCAGCCTCAAGACCAGCCTGACGCCTGAGCAAGTACGCGAAAGCTTTGCGACACCTGAAACTGTGCCGTTTTGGGAATTGCCCCTGTATATCAAGATCGCCGAGAACGCAGGCCTTGTTGCCGCAGGCTATAGATTGCAATTCCAAAAGCTTCTCGCGCGACCGTTTTTCCTGGCGGCGATGGTTCTCCTTGCCGCCTCCGTCAGTTTACGTTTCTTCCGCTTTGGCGGCGTGCAAAAGATGGTTTTAAGTGGCGTCGCCGCCGGCTTTCTGCTCTATATTTTGCAGAAGGTGACCGAAGATCTGAGCAAGGCCGAGCTGATGCACCCGGTGGCAGCGGCTTGGCTTCCCGTATTGGCGGGCGGGCTGACGGGCTTTATTGCGTTGTTGTACCAGGAGGACGGCTGATGGCGGTGCGATCCTGCACTCGTCCACCAGCGCCGAGGCTTAAGCGTCCCATGCTTAAGCGCCGAAGCGCCGCCCCTATCGTTGCCGTCATCGCCTTGCTGGCTTGCGGCGGCACGGCCGCGCTTGCGCCGGCGACGGCGCAGGAACTGCAATTCCCGGCCGTCCCCGCCCCGGTCAAGAAGTCGGCCCGCGTCGACCAGTCCGGCCAGAAGCAGATGCTCGTGCAGGCGGCCGAGATCAATTACGACTACGCCAATCATCGCGTTTCAGCGGTCGGCAGCGTGCAGATCTATTACGGCGGCGCAACGCTCGAGGCCGACAAGGTTGTCTACGACCAGACCAGCAAGCGCCTGCGCGCCGAAGGCAATGTCCGGCTGACCGAAGAAGACGGCAAGGTCACTTACGGCGAGATCATGGATCTGGCCGACGACTACCGCGACGGCTTCGTCGACTCGCTACGGCTCGATACTCCCGACCAGACCCGCATGGCGGCCGCCCGCGCCGAACGCACCAAGGGCAACTACACCGTCTTCCATAACGGCGTGTACACCGCCTGCGCGCCTTGCAAGGACGATCCGAAGAAGCCGCCGCTGTGGCAGGTGAAGGCCGCCCGCATCATTCACGACCAGGGCGAAAAGATGATGTATTTCGAGGACGCGCGCCTCGAATTCTTCGGCACGCCGCTGGCTTATATGCCGTACTTCTCGGCGCCGGACCCGACCGTCAAGCGCAAGTCGGGTTTGCTGATGCCGTCGATAACGACCAATTCGAAATACGGCACCGCCGTCGACGTGCCGTATTACTGGGCGCTGGCGCCGGATTACGACGCCACCTTCTCGCCCATGTACACCTCCAAGCAGGGCTTGCTGTTGCAGGGCGAATTCCGCCAGCGCCTGATGAATGGCGCCTATGCGATCCGCGCCGCCGGCATCCAACAGGCCGACAAGGAAGCCTTCCGGCGCAGTGACAGCACCACGACGCCCGGCTACCGCGACAACCGCGGCAGCATCGAATCCTCCGGCCAATTCGCCATCACCAATAAATGGATCTGGGGCTGGGATGCCCTGATGGTGTCCGACCGCACCTTCCTTCAGGACTACAACCCGCGCCTGTCGCGCTATCGCATCGTCGATCCGCTGCGCAATTCCGCGGCCGAAGGCGTGTCGCAGCTTTATCTCACCGGCCAGGGCAACCGCAGCTACTTCGACGCGCGCACGATCTACTATCTCGGCTTCTCCGAGTCCGATACGCAGGCGCAGATCCCGGTCATTCATCCGGTGATCGATTACAAATACACGTTCGACCGGCCGGTGTTCGGCGGCGAGCTTGGCTACAAGATCAACTTCACCAGCCTGACGCGCTCCCAGGCCAATTTCGACGCGATAACCTCGTCCGCCTTGCTGAGCGGCGAATGCCTCACCGCCGACCCGCGGGCGAAAACGCCGGCCAACTGCCTGTTGCGCGGCACCCCCGGTACGTTCAGCCGCTTTTCGGCGCAGGCCGACTGGCGGAGCAGCTTCACCGACAGTTTCGGCCAGGTCTTCACCCCCTTCGCCTCGGTGCGCGCCGACGTCGCGTCGGTGTCGGTCAACAACGACGCGAATGTCGGCAATTACATCTCGACCGGCGAGAATAATCTCGTGCGCGCCATGCCGACGGTGGGCCTCGAATATCGCTACCCCTTCATCAACGTGCAGTCGTGGGGCACCAACACCATCGAACCGATCGCGCAGGTCATCGTGCGTCCGAACGAAACCCAGATCGGGAGCTGGCCGAACGAGGACGCGCAGACTTTGGTGTTCGACGACAGCAACCTGTTCCGCGTCGACAAATTCTCCGGCTGGGACCGCGTCGAAGGCGGCAGCCGCGCCAATTACGGCCTCCAGTACACCGCCCAGTTCAATCAGGGTGGCTCCGTCAACATGCTGTTCGGCCAATCCTACAGCCTGTTCGGCCAGAACTCCTTCGCACAGAGCGACTCCTCGAATACCGGCCTCAACAGCGGCCTCGAGACCCGCCGTTCCGATTATGTGGCGCGGGCCTCCTATCAGCCCAACAGCACCTACAAGTTCACCTCGCGGTTCCGCTTCGACGAAAACAGTTTCGCCCTGCGGCGCATGGAACTGGAATCCACGGCTAATTTCGACCGCTGGAGCGCCATGCTGCTCTACGGCGATTACGCGGCGCAGCCCGAAATCGGCTTCCTGGGCAGGCGCCAGGGCCTGCTGGGCTCCGGCCAATACAAACTCGACGCCAACTGGGTGATTTTGGGCTCGGCGCTCTACGATCTTAATGCCAAGAAGTTCTCGCAGACCCGCGTCGGCCTTGGCTATATCGACGACTGCCTCATATTGGGCCTAAATTACATTACTAATTACGTGTACAGTGGAAACGTGTCGGCCACTCACCAGATCATGCTGCAATTGAGTTTGCGGACGCTCGGCGGAACATCGGTCAGCCAGTCGGTCGGCACGCAATCCACCAGCAACTAGTGATCTCCTGCGTGCGGCCGCGCGCCGCTTGAAGACGTCATGCAACGGATCGAGCGATGCCTGGGATGATGATGAAACCTCTACCGGTTCGAAACTGGATCGCCAGCGCCCAATACATTTTGGCGTGCGCGACAATCGCTGCCGGGCTGACGATGGCTGCGCCGGCCTCGGCGCAGGTCGTGGTGATTGCCAACGGCTCGCCCATCACCGAGCTGGATATCGCGCAGCGCACCAAGCTGATGGCCACGGCGGGCAACAAGAATGTCAACCGGCAGACCGTCATCCAGGAACTGATCGACGACCGGCTGAAGATCGCCAAGGCCCGCTCCTTCGGCCTTGAAGTGAGCGAGACGGATGTCGAAAACGCCTTCCAGACCATGGCGTCGCGCCAACGCATCTCGCCGCAGCAATTCGCGCAGATGCTGGAAAGAAGCGGCATTTCGCCGAACGCGCTGAAAGCGCGCATCCGCGCCGAGATGACCTGGAGCCAGATGGTCCGCAGCCGCTACGGCTCGTCGCTTCAGGTCGGCGACGCTGACGTCGCCGACGCGCTCAAATCACGCAATGAATCCGGCAGCGCGGTCAGCTATGTCTATACGCTTTATCCGGTGACCGTCGTCGTCCCCAGCGGCTCGAACGCCGGCGCAATCGACGCCAAACGGCAGGTGGCGGAAAACCTGCGCAGCCGCTTCACCTCCTGCAGTTCCGGCCTGCCGCTGGCGCGCGCGTTACGCGACGTTGCCGTGCGCGAACCGATCACGCGGAATTCCGCTGAACTGCCTGAGCCGTTTCGCGATCTGCTGGCCAAGCTCGAAGTCGGCCGCTTGAGTTCGCCGGACGTGACGGCGCAGGGGCTCCAGATGTTCGCGCTCTGCGACAAGAAGGAAAGCACGGCAGACTCGCCGGCCAAGCGCGAAATTCGCGAGAAGCTTTTCACCTCGCGCTACGAAGCCGAGTCCAAGAAATTTCTGGACGAAATCCGCCGATCCGCGATGATCGAATACAGATGAGCGGCGTGGCCGGACTTCCCCTGGCCGTGACCCTCGGCGAGCCGGCCGGGATCGGCCCCGATTTGACGCTTGTCCTCTGGCGCCGGCGTCTCGAACTCGACCTGCCCGCGTTTTACGTCATCGGCGATCCGGAATTCTACCGGCAGCGCGCCCGTCTGCTCGGCCTCGACGTGCCGGTGATCGAGACGACGCCGGCGCTGGCCAATAAGACTTTCCCGCGGGCTTTGCCGGTCGTCGCTTTGGATATGACGGTCACGGCACAGCCCGGCCGACCGGATGCGAGCAGCGCGCCGGCCGCGATTGCCTCGATCCGCGCCGCCGTCGCCGATGTGATCGCGGGACGAGCCGCCGCCATCGTCACCAATCCGATTGCCAAGAGTGTGCTGTATCGCGGCGGCTTTGCCGAACCGGGTCACACCGAATATCTGGCCAAGCTCGCGGAAGAATCGACTGGCAGGAGCTATCGCCCGGTCATGCTGTTGTGGTCGAACGAACTTGCCGTGGTGCCGGTGACCATCCATCTGCCGCTCAAGGACGTGGTCACGCAGCTCTCCACCGATCTGATCGTCGAGACCGGCCGCATCGTCGCCCGCGATCTCATCGCCCGCTTCGGCATCGCGCGGCCGCGCATTGCCGTTGCCGGGCTCAATCCGCATGCCGGCGAGGAAGGCACGCTCGGCGAGGAAGACAGCGCCATCGTCGCGCCGGCCGTCGCGCGGCTGCGCGCGGAAGGCATCGACGCGGTCGGCCCGCTGCCGGCCGACACCATGTTCCACGAACGCGCGCGCGCGGCCTATGACGTGGCGATGTGCATGTATCACGACCAGGCGCTGATCCCGATCAAGACCCTGGCCTTCGACCATGGCGTCAATGTCACGCTCGGCCTGCCCTTCGTGCGCACCTCGCCCGACCACGGCACCGCCTTCGATATCGCCGGCACCGGCAAGGCCAATCCGATGAGCCTGGCCGCCGCTTTGGCGCTGGCGGCGCGGCTGTCGGCGGCGGCGCCGGCACTGGTCGCGGCCAAATAACATGACTCAGATCGATGATCTGCCGCCGCTGCGCGAGGTCATCCGCAAGCACGGGCTGACGCCGAAGAAGTCACTCGGCCAGAACTTCTTGCACGATCTCAATCTGACCGCGCGCATCGCGCGGGCCGCCGAGCCGCTGGAAAACATCACCGTGGTCGAGATCGGCCCCGGTCCCGGCGGGCTGACGCGGGCGCTGCTCACGCTCGGCGCGCGCCGCATTGTCGCGGTCGAGCGCGACCCGCGCGCCATTGCGGCGTTGCAGGAAATCGCCGAACGCTATCCGGGCCGGCTCGATATCGTCGAAGGCGACGCGCTCAAGATCGACCTGCGCGAGCAGCTCGGACCCGAGCGCGCCCGCATCGTTGCCAACCTGCCCTACAATATCGGCACCGCGCTGCTGATCGGCTGGCTGACCGCCGAGCCGTGGCCGCCTTGGTATGATCAGATGGTGCTGATGTTCCAGCGCGAGGTGGCCGAGCGCATCGTCGCCCGCGTCGGCGACAAGGCCTATGGCCGCCTCGCCGTGCTGGCCGGCTGGCGCACCGAGGCGAGGATTTTGTTCGACGTGGCGCCGACCGCTTTCGTGCCGCCGCCATCGGTGATCTCCTCGGTGGTGCGCCTTACGCCGCGCGCCGAACCGCTGCCCTGCGACGCGATTGCCTTGCAGCGCGTCACCGAGGCGGCCTTCGGACAGCGCCGCAAGATGCTGCGGCAAAGCCTGAAATCGTTGGGAGTCGATGCGGGCGCCTTGCTCAGCGACGCCGGCATCGCGCCGACCGCGCGCGCCGAGGAAATCGACGTCGAAGGCTTCGTGACCTTGGCGCGAATTTTTGCGCGGCGATGACGCGCATGATCCCGAAAAGTGGGAACCGTCTATAGAGTCAGCTCGAGAGCTTTTTCAGGTCGGCCAGCAGCCGCCCGGCGAAGGCTTCGATGTCGAGCATCTTGACGCGCTTCAACCGCTCGGCGGTCAGGATCGCGCGCAGCCGGGTAAAGCTGTCGTCGAGATCGCGGTTGACCAGGATGTAATCGTATTCCTGCCAGTGCGAGATCTCCTCGGCCGCGTTCTGCAGCCGATGCGCGATGACGCTCGCCGAATCCTCGGCGCGGCGTTCGAGCCGCGCTTTCAATTCATCGGCCGACGGCGGCAGCACGAAGACGGTGACGACGTCGTCGCGCATCTTGTCGAGCAATTGCCGCGTGCCCTGCCAGTCGATGTCGAACAGTACGTCGCGGCCTTCCGCCAGCGCCTTCTCGACCGGCTCGCGCGGCGTGCCGTAATAATTGCCGTGAACCTCGGCCCATTCCAGCAACTCGCCGGAGTCGCGCATCACCTCGAACTGGCGCGTGCTGCGGAACAGGTAATGCACGCCATCGATTTCGCTCGGCCGGCGCTGGCGCGTCGTCGCCGAAATCGACAGCGCCACTTTCTGCTCCAGTTCGAGCAGATTGCGCGTCAGCGTCGTCTTGCCGGCGCCGGACGGCGACGACAGCACCAGCATGATGCCGCGTCGCGTGATGTCGGGCTGTTCGCCGATCGCCGGTCTCTGGTCACTCAAGGTTCTGCACCTGCTCGCGGAATTGTTCGACCACGCCTTTCAGCGCCAGGCCGATATTGGTCAGTTCGACGTCGTTGGCCTTGGCGGTCAGCGTATTCGATTCGCGGTTGAGTTCCTGCGCCAGAAAGTCGAGCTTGCGGCCGACCGCGCCGCCGTCGGCGAGCAGCGTGCGCACCTGTTCGCCATGCGAGGCAAGCCGGTCGAGTTCCTCGCGGATATCGGCCTTGGTGGCGAGCAGGATGGCCTCCTGATGCAGCCGGTCGCTGTCGAAACGCTGCGATGCCGACAGTAAAGTCGCCACCTGTTCGGCGAGCCGCGCCTTGATCGCCTCCGGCTTGCGGCCGGGCGCGGCTTCAGCATGCGCCGCAAGCGAAGCGATCTCATCGAGCCGCGCCGTCAGCACGCGCCCGAGCGTGGCGCCTTCGGCCTGCCGCATCGCCACCAGCTCGGCCAATGTCTTGTCGAAGCCGGCGACGATCGCGGCTTCGGCGGCGCGGCGGTCTTCCGGTTTCTCGTCTTCCTCGACGATCTCCATGACGCCCTTCAGCGCCAGGATGCCGTCGAGCGTCGGCCGCGCGGCGCCGACGATTTTGTTGTCGAGCGTATCGAGCGTGGCGATGACGGCGTTGAGCACCGGCTCGTTGATCTTGACCGTGGGTGCCACGCCTTTGCGTTCCACCGTGAGATTGCCGTAGACGGTGCCGCGACCGAGCGCGTCGGTCGCCGCCTTGCGCACCGGCACTTCGACTGCGTCCCAGCCCGGCGGCAGGCGGAAGCGAACGTCGAGGCCCTTGGCGTTGACCGACTTGATCTCCCAGCTCCAGGCGTAGGCGCCGGATACGCCCTGCCCGCGCGCGAAACCGGTCATGCTCGACAACGCCATGAATGACATCTCTTGTTGGTGACGCGACGGGTCAAAAAGTGGCGCGACCTTAGCGGCGCGGTTTACGCCTCACAAGACCGCTATCTTCTCGGGGCGGTGTTATTGCGCCGGGCCGGCGGCGGCTCGACCGGCGCCGGTTCGCCGCGCTCGATCGCGCGCAGCTTCGCTACGTGCTTCTGGTGCTCGGCATAGTTTTCCGAGAACACATGGCCGCCGGAGCCGTCTGCGACGAAAAACAATTCCTTGGTGCGCGCCGGCGTCGCCGTCGCTTCCAGCGATGCGCGGCCCGGATTGGCGATCGGTCCCGGAGGCAAGCCGTCGATGACGTAAGTGTTGTACGGCGTGGCCTGATCGATCTCGTTCTTCATGATCGGACGGCCGAGCGCGCCCTTGCCGCCGGTCAGGCCGTAGATGATCGTCGGATCTGATTGCAGACGCATCTTGCTCTTGAGGCGGTTGACGAACACCGCGGCGACCCGCGTGCGCTCATCCGGCCTGCCGGTTTCCTTTTCGACGATGGAGGCGAGCGTGACGAGTTGTTCCGGCGTCGTCACCGGCAGATCGGGCGAGCGATGCGCCCACACATCCTGCACGACGCGCTTGTGCGCCTGCTGCATGCGCTGGATGATCTGAACGCGCTCCATCCCGCGGGTGAATTTGTAGGTTTCCGGCAGCAACGTTCCTTCGCGCGGGATTTCCTTGATCTGGCCGGACAAAGTCGGCGTCTCCAACAGACGCGCGACGATCTGTTCGGAGGTCAGGCCTTCGGCCACGGTGAAGGAGTGCTGCACCACCTTGCCTTCGGTGATGGTGTCGACGACGTCGGAGAGGCTGGCGTTCTTGGTGAACTGGTATTCGCCATGCTTGAGTGACGCGCGTGCCTTGAGCACGATGACGCCGCCGACGAAAACGTAAGGGTGCTGGATCACGCCCTCGCGCACCAGCAGTTCGGAAATCTCCTTGATGCCGAGGCCGTTCGGAATGTTGACGATTTTGTCCTCGGTCAACGGTCCGGGCGCGTCGAAACGCTGCTTGCCGTAGTAGAGGGCACCGCCGGCTGCGACCGCGATCAGGATCAGCAGCGTGAAGATCGCATTGCCGACGATCACCAGCGGATGGCGGACCCGCTTGGAGCGGCGGACAGGCGGCGGCACCCGTTCCGGCTCCAGCGCGGCGCGCGGCGAACGCGGCGGCTTGCTGGCCGGCGGCTGCGCGCCTGGCGGGGGCGGTATCGGTTGGCCGCCATTCGGAGGAAAGTTGGAATTCAAATGACCGCTCTCATTATCAGCACGCCTTTATCCGCCGTGGCAGGCCGAAAACCCGTCGCGCTCGCAGGTTAGGGACAACTATGGCGAAGCTGGGGAGCCAATGCCAGCTTGAACCGGTTCGTTATATCCCCACAGCCGGCGCCCCTCGCCGGCACGGGATCATGCGCTATTCCGCGTGCCGGCGGAAGATCAGCGAGGCATTCGTCCCGCCAAAGCCGAACGAATTCGACAGGACATTGTCGATATCGCGTTGGCGGGCCTTGTGCGGCACCAGGTCGATCGGCGTTTCCACCGACGGATTGTCAAGATTGATGGTCGGCGGCGCGACCCGGTCGCGGATGGCCAGGATCGAGAAGATCGCCTCGACCGCGCCGGCCGCGCCCAGGAGATGGCCGATGCAGGACTTGGTCGACGACATCGACAGCTTTCCGGCTGAATTTCCGACCAGGCGCTGCACGGCGCCCAGCTCGATCTCGTCGCCGAGCGGCGTCGAGGTGCCATGGGCGTTAATGTAGTCGATATCGCCGGCGGTGATGCCGGCGCGCTTGAGCGCCATGCTCATGCAGCGGAAGGCGCCGTCGCCATCCGGGGACGGCGCCGTAATATGATAGGCGTCGCCAGACAGGCCGTAGCCGATCAGTTCGGCATAGATCTTGGCGCCGCGCGCCTTGGCGTGTTCGAGTTCCTCAAGCACCACGCAGCCGGCGCCCTCGCCCATGACGAAGCCGTCGCGGTCCTTGTCGTAAGGCCGCGAGGCGCGGGTTGGCTGGTCGTTGAAATTGGTCGACAGCGCGCGCAGCGCGGCAAAGCCGGCCATCGCCATGCGATTGACCGGGGATTCGGTGCCGCCGGCGACCATCACGTCGGCATCGCCGAGCGACACCATGCGGGCGGCATCGCCGATCGCATGCGCGCCGGTCGAACAGGCGGTGACCACCGCGTGGTTCGGGCCTTTAAGGCCGTGCTCGATCGAGACGAAGCCGGAGGCCAGGTTGATGATGCGGCCGGGAATGAAAAACGGCGAGACGCGGCGCGGTCCCTTCTCGTGCAGGGTAACCGCCATGTCGGCGATGCCTTCGATGCCGCCGATGCCCGATCCGATCATCACGCCGGTCGCGCACTGGTCCTCATGCGAGGTCGGATGCCAGCCAGCATCGTCGAGCGCCTGCTTGGCCGCGCACATGGCGTAGACGATGAAGTCGTCGTCCTTGCGCTGCTCCTTCGGCTCCATCCACTGGTCAGGATTGAAGGTGCCGTTGCTGCCATCGCCGCGCGGAACGACGCAGGCGATCTTGCAGGCGATATCTTCGACTTCGAACGTGTCGATGCGCTTGGCGCCGCTCTCGCCTTTCAGCAAGCGGCTCCATGTGGCCTCAACGCCGCATCCCAGCGGCGTGAGCATCCCCATTCCGGTGACGACGACCCGTCTCATACCCGGCTCCAAGCAGTATCGCTCGCACGCACAGTTTCACCTGCGCGGACAGCATATATTTGTCCGCGCTTTCGTAAGCGACGGCTCACCGGCTTAAATCGAAACAAGCGAGTGAGCGGCAGCGCCAACGAGGGCTCAGCTTTTCGCGTTCTTTTCGAGAAATTTGACGGCATCGCCGACGGTGAGAATGGTTTCGGCGGCGTCATCCGGGATTTCGCAACCGAACTCTTCCTCGAAAGCCATAACGAGCTCGACGGTGTCGAGACTGTCGGCGCCAAGATCATCGATGAAGCTCGCTGCTTCAGTCACCTTGTCGGGCTCAACGCCAAGATGCTCCACGACGATCTTCTTCACCCGCTCGGCAATATCACTCATCGGTCTAACCTCGTGCTTTTCAGATTGGGCTGCGGCCCGGATCGGATCGCAACCATCGCGGTTTGGCCTCGTCGTGGTTGACGGTGGCAAAGACGACTTCGGATCGCGGAGTTTTAGTCTGCGACATCCGCCATCGGCCGCCCCAGCCGGGCCGAAATTCGGTTACCATACTTCATTTGCGTTGACTAGCGCGCCCCAGCGTAGCCTGTCGGGCGGCGAAAAGCCAAGCAATTCCAAAGCATTTCCGATCAGTACATCACCATCCCGCCATTGACGTGGATGGTCTGGCCGGTGACGTAATGGGCCTCGTCGGAAGCCAGATAAACCGCCGCCGCCGCGATATCGGCGGGCTGACCGAGCTTGCGGGATGGAACCTTGTCCATAATCCCCTCGCGCTGCTTGTCATTGAGCTTGTCGATCATGGGGCTGGAGATGACGCCGGGCGCGATGCAGTTGGCGGTCACGTTGCGCTTGGCATATTCGGCCGCGACCGATTTCATCATGCCGACCAGGCCGGCTTTCGCCGCCGTATAATTGCCCTGCCCCGGATTGCCGGTAAACCCGACGATCGAGGAAATGGCGATGATGCGGCCCCAGCGGCGGCGCATCATCACCGAGACCGCGGCGCGGGTCAGGCGGAATGTCGCGGTCAGATTGACGGCGATGACGCGGTCCCAGTCTTCGTCCTTCAACTGAACGAACAGATTGTCGCGGTTCATGCCGGCATTGGCGACCAGGATATCGAGCTTGCCCATCGCCGCCTCGGCATCCGGCACCAGTTTCTCGACCGCCGCCATGTCGGACAGATCGCAGGGCAGCACATGCGCGCGATCGCCAAGTTCGCCGGCCAGTTGATCGAGCTGTTCGCGCCGCGTGCCGGACAAGGCGACTGTCGCGCCCTGGCTGTGGAACGCGCGCGAAATGCCGCCGCCGATGGAGCCGCTCGCACCGGTGATCAGCGCGGTCTTGCCGCTTAAATCGAACATTACGCATTTCTCCCGGCTTTAAAGGCGGCGACGTCTTCCGGCGCTCCGACCGCGCTCGACGTGGCGCCATCGGCGATGCGCTTGATCAGGCCGCTGAGCACCTTGCCGGCGCCGATTTCGTAGAACGAAGTGACGCCCGCTCCTGCCATATAAGCGACCGATTCGCGCCAGCGTACAGTGCCGGTGACCTGGGCGACCAGCGAGCGGACGATCTCGTCCGGCGCGCTGATCGGGCTCGCCAGCACATTCGCAACCACCGGCACCGCCGGCGCATTGACCTTCACCTGCGCCAAGGCCTGCGCCATCACCTCCGCGGCGGGCTGCATCAAGGCGCAATGGAAGGGCGCGGAGACCGGCAGCAGCATGGCGCGCTTGGCGCCTTTGGCCTTGGCGATGTCGACCGCGCGCTCGACTGCCGCTTTGTCGCCGGAGACGACGACTTGTCCACCGCCATTGTCGTTGGCGGCCTGGCAGACCTGCCCCTGCGCCGCTTCCGCGGCGACCGCGACGGCGGCATCGAACTCCAGTCCGATCAGCGCCGCCATGGCGCCGACGCCAACCGGCACCGCCTTCTGCATCGCCTGCCCGCGCGTGCGCAGCAGCCGGGCCGTGTCGGCGACGCTGAACGTGCCGGCGGCGGCGAGCGCCGAATATTCGCCGAGCGAATGGCCGGCGACGAATTTCGCGTCGCGCGCCAGATCGAGACCGGCTTCGGATTGCAGCACGCGGAACACCGCCAGCGACATCGCCATCAGCGCCGGCTGCGCATTCTCGGTCAGCGTCAGCGTCTCGGCCGGGCCTTCAAAGACGATGGCGCTCAACTTGGTGCCGAGCGCCTCGTCGACTTCGTCGAACACCTTTTGCGCCACCGGGAAATTCGCGGCCAGCGCCTTGCCCATGCCGACCGTCTGACTGCCCTGACCCGGAAATACCAACGCGACCGCCATGCCTCTGTAACCTTGTCCTGGTTTGATAAATTCGGGCCGAAAGACACCTGTGCGGCCGGTTCTGTCAACTGGCACTGCCTAAAAGTGAACAATTCCCGGTAACCAACCTAAAAGACTCAAGCGGTAGGCTTTTTGCCATCATGAGCGATCTGGCCACCGAGGACGATATTGCGCGGGCGCGGAGCGATCCGGCCTTCCGCCAGCAATTGCTGGCGCACAATCTCGAACGCCTGCTGGCCGCGCTCAATAATATGCGCAAGAACAACGACAAGGACCCGGTCAGCGCCCGCCAGATCAAGGAAGGCGTCGATCTGGCCGTGAAACTGGCCGACCGGCTGCACCAGAAGGACCGAAACCCCGGTCCCCGGGCCGCCTGAAATCCTTACCTGGCTACCTTGCCTGCAAACCTTGCCTTTTGCGGCGAACTCCCTATAAACCGCGCATCTTCCGTGATCCTGGTTGGGGACTGAACGGACGGCCGGTTCATGACCGTAGGTCATGAAGTCGGTAGGGCTCTCTCGCCCGGCGTCCCGTGTTTCCGCCTTCGGAGCAGTTTCGAGCCTTTCCCGAAAGGCTCGAGGGGCTAGGCGCCAGGGTCGAGGATATGAACCAAGGGAAAGGCATTTCATGCCATTGTACGAGCACGTCTATCTCGCACGCCAGGATCTGAGCGTGCAGCAGGTCGAGGAATTGACCGCGAAACTGACCGGCGTCATCACCGAGGCCGGCGGCAAGATCACCAAGACCGAGTATTGGGGCCTCAAGTCCCTGTCCTATCGCATCGACAAGAACCGCAAGGCGCATCTCACGCTGCTCAACGTCGACTCGCCGTCCGCGGCGCTGACCGAAGTCGAGCGCCAGGAGCGCATCAGCGAAGACGTGCTGCGCTATCTCACCATCCGCGTCGAAGAGCTGGAAGAAGGCCCTTCCGCGATGATGCGCAAATCCGATCGCGACGATCGCGGTGACCGTGGCGATCGCGGTGATCGTGGCGACCGCGGCGGCGACCGTGGCGGACGCGGCGGCGAACGCCGCCCGCGCCGCGATGACGACACTCAAGACGCTTCGGCGGAGGACTAAACCATGGCATTCGGATCATCCCAAGGTGCTGGTGGTGCTGGCGGCGGCGGCGGCGGCGGCGGAACTCGCCGGCCTTTCTTCCGTCGGCGCAAGACCTGCCCGTTCTCCGGCGCAGGCGCCCCGAAGATCGACTACAAGGACGTCAAGCTGTTGCAGCGTTACGTCTCCGAGCGCGGCAAGATCGTGCCGTCCCGCATCACCGCGGTGTCGGCCAAGAAACAGCGCGAACTGGCGCAGGCGATCAAGCGCTCGCGCTTCCTCGGGCTCCTGCCTTACGTCATCCGCTGATCCGCTTACGCGGATCAGTTGCTTCATCCGCTAGTCGGATCACTCTACTGAAATGAGGCTTCCGGGACTTCATCCCGGGAGCTGATGGTTGGGACGGCAAATCCTTTGTCGGATGACGCCGTCTCTAACCGCTCTCGCAGCGGGACAGCTCGTGATGATGCAAATCGGCCTAGTAGGTATCGGCGCCGGCGCCGCAGCGGCTTTGCTGTTTGCGTCCGTGACATCCGGCACGTGGATGTCGGTGCCGCTGTTCTACCTCGCGCCTCTCCCGATCATGATCGCAGGGCTCGGCTGGAGCCATTGGTCGGCGCTGGTCGCGGCGGTTGCCGCCTCCGCCGCGCTGGGCGCGGCTTTCGGCGGCGTGTTCTTCCTGGCGTTTCTCGCCGGCGCCGGCCTTCCCGCCTGGTGGCTCGGCTATCTGGCGCTGCTGGCGCGTCCGGGAGACAACGCCGTTGGCGCCGCGGCGGGATCGGCTGCGCTCGAATGGTATCCGCCGGGACGTCTTGTCGTCTGGGCGTCTGTCCTGGCGGCGCTGGTCGTCATCTTCGCCATTCCGAATTTCGGCCTCGATGCTGAAAGCTTCCGCGCCGGCCTGGGCAAATCGCTGTCGCGGCTGCTGCGCGACGACACC
>JAUSBQ010000254.1 GCA_030651965.1 Pseudolabrys sp.
CTCGACGTCATCATGCTGCCCAAGGTCGACGGCCCCTGGGACATCCACTATCTGGACCAGTTGCTGGCGCAGCTTGAAGCCCGCCATAAAATCTCCAAGCCGATCCTGATCCACGCCATTCTCGAAACCGCGCAGGGTGTCAACAATGTCGAGGCCATCGCCTCGGCCTCGCCGCGCATGCATGGCATGAGTTTGGGGCCAGCCGATCTTGCCGCCTCGCGCGCGATGAAGACCACCCGCGTCGGCGGCGGCCATCCGGAATACAAAGTGCTCGCGGACGCGGCTGGCGAAGCACCGCGCGCGGCCTACCAGCAGGACCTCTGGCATTACACGGTCGGGCGCATGGTCGATGCCTGCGCCGCGGCCGGCATCAAACCGTTCTACGGCCCGTTCGGAGATTTCTCGGATCTGGCCGCCTGCGAGGCGCAGTTCCGCAACGCCTTCCTGATGGGCTGCCTGGGCGCCTGGTCGCTGCACCCGACGCAGATCGCGATTGCCAAGACCGTGTATTCGCCGGACCCCGCCGAGGTCGCCTTCGCCAAGAAGATCGTCGAGGCGATGCCGGACGGCGCCGGGGCGGTGATGATCGATGGCAAGATGCAGGACGATGCCACCTGGAAGCAGGCCAAGGTGCTGATCGACCTCGCCAAACTCGTCGCCGCCAAAGACCCCGACATGGGCCGGCGGTATGGCCTATGACGCGGTTCCGCATGTCTTTTTGACTAGCTTATGTCGCAATGACGCACTAACTGGTTCGCGTATGAACAAGACGCACACCGCAAAATTCACTATCGGCCAGGTGGTCAAGCACCGGCTTTTCTCGTTCCGCGGGGTGATCTTCGATATCGATCCGGTGTTCAACAACACCGAGGAATGGTGGGAAGCCATCCCGGCCGATGTGCGGCCGAGCAAGGACCAGCCCTTCTATCACCTGTTCGCGGAAAACGCCGAGACCGAGTACATCGCCTATGTCTCGGAACAAAACCTGTTGCCCGACACGTCCGGCACGCCGATCCGCCATCCGCAGGTCGACGAAGTGTTCGAATGGGACGACAGCGGCGGCTACAAGCCGCTCAACAGCCAGATGAACTGATCGCGTCCGACGCGATCGCCAATTAAAAAAGGCGCGGCCAAAGCCGCGCCTTTTGTCTGTTCGAAGAAAACGTCCGGCTATTTCTTCTGCGCCGGCGCGGCGGGAGCTGCCGCCTGCGGCTGCTGCGCTTCAAGCTTCTTGCGCGCCTCTTCGGCCTTCTTCTGCAACTCTTCCTGCAACTTGCGCTGCTGCTCTTCGAACACCTTCGGGTCGGTCGCCGGGCCGTCATAGGCCTTGGCGAAATCGGCGAGCGGCAGCGGCAGGCTGATCGGGGTGCCCTGCATGTTGATCGCCTGGATGGTGATCATCTGGCCTTTCTTCATGCGGCCGATGATGTCGTCGTTCAGCGCGTAGTCGGCCATGCAGCCGACCGGGAAACAGATCTTGTACGGCTCCTGCGCCGGCTGGCCCTGATCGATGATCAGGCGGGTGCCGTGCGCAAGCTGCATGCCGAGCGGCACGGTGACGCGCAGAACCTTCTGCCCGCCTTCCGGCTCGAACAACTGCACGATGGCGACCGGCATGCCGTTCTCGAGGCGGCCGTCCTTGGTGATGACGCAGACCTGCTGGTTGCCGGTGTCCGGCCCTTTGCCGCAGATCTTCATCCACGGCGAGTACATCAGCTGCGGCTGATCGGCTGCGGCCGCCTGCGGCGCGGCGGGCGCGGCCGGCGCTTGTGCCGGTTGCGCGGCCGGCGCGGGGGCTGCCGGCTTCCTCGCCGCGGGAGCCGGGGCTGCCGGCTTGGCAGGAGCTGCCGCCGGGGGCGTCTGGGCCTGCGCGGACGGCGCCGCCAGCAGGCCAAGGCCAACAAGGCCGGCAACCGCCGCCGCGGCGGTCAGCGCGCGGCCAAACGGCCGGGCCGGTGCGATCCGATGATCCATTTGCAACTCGTCCTTTGTAATTAACCGTCGGCGGCCTAGATCGGCCGCGCCAAAACGGCGGTTCGGCTCTCTCCGGTTGAAATGCGGCGGGAGCGTGACATTCGATCGCAGCCTGATAGCCGATATTGTCCCTGCAATAAAGCCACGAATACGCCGAAAGTACGGGCTGCCGTCAGCGCGGCCAGCCCGCGCCGGCTTGTGATAAGCCTAAAGCAAAACCAGGACGAATCGCATCAAACGATTGCTCACACCCTTAACGGCCAAATCTGGCTTAATGACCGGCACGGCGCATTTTGCGCCGACGCGGCGCACCGTCATGTTCGGCGCGCTTGCCGTGGCCCTGGCGCCCGGCCGTTCGCTCGCACAGGCCGCGTCCGCGCAGCATGCCATCGCCATGCAGGGCAATCCGGCCTGGCCGGCAAGCTTTGACGGCCCGACCTACGCCAACATAGCGGCGCCAAAAGGCGGCCAGCTCACGCAAGGTGTGCTCGGCACGTTCGACAGTCTCAATCCGTTCATCGTCAAAGGCCTGCCCGCCGCCAATATCCGCAGCTATGTCGTCGAGAGCCTGCTGGCGCGCGGCTATGACGAACCTTTCACGCTCTACGGCCTGCTCGCCGACAGCATCGAAACGAACGCGGAGCGCAGCTACGTCACCTTCACGATCCACCCGGCGGCGCGCTTTGCCGACGGCAAAAAAGTCACCGCCGAGGACGTGGTCTTCTCCTTCGCGCTGTTGCGCGACCAAGGCCGGCCCTTGTTCGGCATCTATTACAGCAAGGTGGCCAAGGCCGAAGCCATCGACGCGCGCACGGTCCGTTTCGACCTCACCGGCGCCGACGACCGCGAACTGCCTCTGATCCTCGGCCTGATGCCGGTGCTGGCCAAGCACGCCATCGACACCGCCAGGTTCGAAGACACCACCTTCGAGCCGCTCACCGGCAGCGGCCCCTATCGCATCACCGCCGTGCGGCCGGGCGAGACCGTAACCTTCACGCGCGACCCGAACTATTGGGGCCGCAATCTGCCGATCAATCGGGGCCTGTGGAATTTCAACACCATCAAGTTCGACTACTACCGGGACGGCAACACGCATTTCGAGGCCTTCAAGAAAGGCCTCTACGACGTGCGCGTCGAGACCGACCCGGGCCGCTGGCAGACGGCTTACGATTTCCCGGCGCTGCGCGACGGCAATGTCGTCAAGGAAGAACTGCCCTACGGCTTGCCCAAGGGAATGCATGGGCTGGCGTTCAACACGCGGCGGCCGATCTTTGCCGACGTTCGCGTGCGCGAGGCGATCCTCGAATTGTTCGATTTCGAATGGATCAACCACAATTACTTTTTTGATCTGTACGCGCGCACCGCCAGTTACTTTGACGCCAGCGAACTGTCCGCCCATGGCGAACCGGCCAGCGCACGCGAGAAGGAGTTGCTGGCGCCCTTCCCCGGCGTCGTGCGCGACGACATCATGCAGGGCAAATGGGCGCCGCCGGTGACCGACGGGTCGGGCCGCGACCGCGCCACCTTGCGCCGCGCCTTCGACCTGTTCGCGCAGGCCGGCTACGCGCTCAGCGGCACGCAGCTCGTGCATCGCGCCAGCGGCAGGCCGTTCATCTTTGAAATTCTCTGCACCACCCGCGACCAGGAAAGGTTGGCGCTGGTGTTCGTGCGCAGCCTCAAGCGCGCCGGCATCGATGCGCAAGTGCGGTCGATCGACGCCACCCAGTTCGAGCGCCGCCGCATCAATTTCGATTTCGACATGATGGACTATCGCTGGGAGCAGTCGCTGTCGCCCGGCAACGAACAACTGTTCTATTGGGGCTCGGCCGCCGCCGATCAGCCGGGCAGCCGCAACTATATGGGCGTCAAGTCGAAGGCGGCCGACGCCATGATCGCGGCCATGCTGCGCGCCACGCAACGCTCGGACTTCGTCGCCGCCACCAGGGCGCTGGATCGCGTGCTGCTGTCCGGTTTTTATGTGGTCCCGCTCTACTTTCCCCCCAAGCAGTGGGTGGCGCGCTGGACCCGAATCGAGCATCCATTGAAGACTTCGCTCTTCGGCTATTTGCCGGAGACGTGGTGGCACAAGAGCTAACCGGCAAAGCTAACCGACAATTGGGCGCGCCATGATCCTGCAAGGCGACAAGGACCAGCCGGGCGGACCGGCAAGCGCCGGCGGCGCCACGCTCGATGAATTGTTTCGCCGCGCCGGCGTGCAATCGTCCGGCGCCTTGGCGCTCGCCGATCCGCCCAACCGCCAGGACTTCACCGACCACGCCCCGCGCCGGCTGACTTACGCGCAAGCCGACCGCGCGATCTCGGCGCTGGCCGCGAAACTCTGCCGGCTCGGACTACAGACCGACACGGTGGTCGCGATCCAGCTTCCCAACACGGTCGACGCCGTCATCACGCTGCTGGCCGTGCTGCGCGCCGGCATGATTGCCGTGCCGATGCCATTGCTGTGGCGCTCGCATGAGCTGAAAACCGCATTGAGCAAGGTCGGCGCCAAGGCGATCGTGACGACGGCCCGCGTCGGCGCCATTGCGCACGCCGAACTGGCCATGCAGGTCGCGGCCGAACTGTTTCCGGTCCGCTTCATCTGCGCCTTTGGCGAGGATCTGCCGGATGGCGCGGTGCCGCTCGACGATATCTTCGCCGCCGAGCAGCCGTCGATCGCGCCGCGCTCGCTGCGTGCCGGTCACGCCGCCGACCATGTCGCCGTCGTCACCTTCGACGTCACGCCGGACGGGCTGGTTGCCGCGGCGCGCAGTCATGCGCAACTGATGGCCGGGGGCTCGGCGGTGTTCCTCGAAGCGGGCGCAGCGCGCAATGCCAATATCCTGTCGGCGATCCCGCCGTCATCCTTTGCCGGCCTCGCCGCGTCGGTGCTGCCGTGGCTGCTGGACGGCGGCACGCTGTCGCTGCATCACGGCTTCGATCCCGTAACCTTGTTCGGTCAGTGTCAGGATCATATTGGCGGCATGATCGTGCTGCCCGGCCCCGCTCTGGCCGCGATCGGCTCAGCCGCCTCTCTCGCCGGCGCCAACACGACGATTGCCGCGCTCTGGCGCTCGCCCGAACAACTGATGTCGGCGCCGAGCTGGCGCGGCGAATGCGTGCTGGTCGACATCGCCTGCTTCGGCGAAGTTGGACTGGTCGCGATGCATCGCGGCCCTGAGGGCCTGCCGGCGGAAATCCCGCTCGGTCCTGTCGGCCGACATAACCCGGCCGGCGCGGCGCTCGAAACGCAGCGCGGCAAGCACGGCACGCTGGCGCTGCGCGGCGCGATGGTGCCGGTGCATGTGTTTCTGCCGGGGGCCAACCACGGCTTTGAGCCGACCTATGCGGTGGACGAAAGTGGCTTCGTCGATACCGGCTTCACCTGCCGGGGCGACCCGAGCGCGCAACGCCTGATCGTCACCGGCCCGCCGGGCGGCATCACGATCATCGGCGGCTATCGATTCCGGCCGGCCGAGCTTGAAGCTCAGCTGGCCGCGGCCGATCCGGCGGCCACTCTGGTGGCATTGCCCGGCGGCGTCATGGCGCAGCGGCTGGCCGGCAGCGCGCTGGATCACATCACGGTGCGCGACCGTCTGCTTGAAAACGGCGCCAATCCGCTGCTCGCCGGGGCCTTTCGTCCGCGCGGCCAGGCGAATGCCGCCTGACCCAGGCGAACATCGTCCAATTTCTATTTGTCGTTGACGAGGTATTAAGGCGCGGGCGCTAAGGTTCAGGCTGTATTTGTAACCCCGCGTGCGCCCCCCATGTCGCTTCTAGGTCCGTTGATCGTGGTTGCCGAAAGCCCGGCGACCGCACTCGTTGAAGCGCTCGGTGAAGCCGGCGCCTTTCCCATCGTCGAAGCAAAATGGACCGATGCGCCGACCGCCTTTGTCTCGGTCAAGCCATCCGCCGTCATCATTGCCGAGCCGGGACCGCCGGTCAGCGAATCCTCCTCGCGCATGTTGTGCCTCCAGATCGCGACCGTCGCCGGTCCGATCGTGCCGACGATCGCCTTTGCCAATGAAGAATATGATGCCGCCATTCCCGTCGCGCTGACGGCCGACGCCGGCATGCCGGTATCGCGCCTGATCAAGCGCCTGCAATCGGCGATGCGCGTGCGCGCGCTGCATTCGACCGTCCTGCGCCGGATCGAATTGTTCGCTTCGCACGGCGGCCAGATGCCCTTGCTGCCGGTCGGCGATGCGCTCGACGACGCGACGGTATTGGTCGCCGGCCGCGGTCCGCTCTATCCGGCGCTCAGCGTCGCCATGGGCGAACAGGCCAAGATGGTCGGCGCCCTGAGCGTCGAAAGCGCGGCCAAGCATCTCAGCGAGCGCGACATCGACGGCATTGTCATCGGCGACGGCTTTTCGCCGCGCATGGTCGAAGCCTTTCTCACTGTCCTGTCGCAGGACAGCCGCTTCCATGAAATTCCGATCGCTGTCATCGGCGAAGCGCCGGCCGATTTTGGCGAACTGTTGCCCAATATCGATCATGTCGGCGGCGACCCGTCGCGGCTGGTCGGGCGCATGATCCCGCTGGTGCGCATGCGGGCCTTCGAGTCGCGCCTCAAGCGCATGCTGAAATCGCTCGAGGCCGACGGCATCTTCGACCCGGACACCGGCCTGCTGACACGCGATTCATTCTGGCGCGAACTGGCCAAATCGGTGACGGAGGCCGCCGACCGCAGCCAGGCGCTGTCGGTCGCCCGGT
>JAUSBQ010000157.1 GCA_030651965.1 Pseudolabrys sp.
GGTCGATACGCTGCTGATCATCCCGAACCAGAACCTGTTCCGGGTCGCCAACGAGAAGACCACCTTCGCCGACGCCTTCGCGATGGCCGACCAGGTGCTCTATTCGGGCGTCGCCTGCATCACCGATTTGATGGTCAAGGAAGGCCTGATCAACCTCGACTTCGCCGACGTTCGCGCCGAGATGCGCGAGATGGGCAAGGCGATGATGGGCACCGGCGAAGCCACCGGCGAGAAGCGGGCGCTGACCGCCGCCGAAGCGGCCATCGCCAATCCGCTGATCGACGACGCCTCGATGAAGGGCGCGCGCGGCCTGCTGATCTCGATCACCGGCGGCAAGGATCTGACTTTGTACGAAGTCGACGAAGCCGCGACCCGCATCCGCGAGGAAGTCGACCAGGACGCCAACATCATTGTCGGCGCCACTTTCGACGAGACGCTCGAAGGCATCATTCGCGTCTCGGTGGTTGCCACCGGCATCGACAATACCGGCATGATGCAGCAGCCGGCGCCGGCTGAAAGCGCGCTCAAGGAACTAGCCAGCAAGATGCGCAACGATTCAAAGCGCATTGCCGACCGGGTCGAACGGGCGATTCCGGCCAAGCCGGCCGTTGCCAGCGCGCCGATGGCTGAATCGGCGGCGTTCAACGCGGCGCATGCCGCCGTCGCCGCCGCCATCCTGCCGACCAGCGCGATCGAGGACGTCTCGTTCCGGCCGATGCCGGTAAAGCCGTCTTTGTTCGAGCCGCTTCCGGCCGAACCGATGCACGCCGAAATGCCGACGCCGTCGAGCTTCATTCCGCCGGCGCCGGAACCGGTCATGCGCGCGCCGCGGATGCCGCGCATCGACGAATTGCCGATTCCGGCCCAGAACCAGATCGCCGGTCACCGCGGCGATGCCGGTGAGGACCATCCGGAAAAACGGCGCATGTCGCTGATGCAGCGCCTGGCCTCGGTCGGTCTCGGCAAGCGAGCTGACGAGTTCGAGGCGCCGCCGGCGCCGCGCGCCGCCCGGTCGATGCCGCAGGTCGAACGGCCGCAGCAGCGTCCGACCGCGCGTAATCCCGAAGGACGTCATGCCGAGGTTCGGATGCCCGAATCGCGGCCTGCTGACCCCGTATCGGAATACGCCCGCCGTCCGGCGCCGCAGGGTCTCGACCCGCACGGCCGTCCGGCGCCTGTGCATAATCACAGCGAGGAAGACCAGCTCGATATCCCGGCCTTCCTCCGCCGTCAGGCCAACTGACGCCTGTCTAAAACGTCGGCAGCCCCCTCCCGTCACGCCGGAGGGGGCTGCGTCTTTTTTGATAAGTAATTGTTTTTATTGTTTTATTGTTATTCGGCCTCGGGGCCGCTGCGTTCGCCTCACGAAGCCACCCGCCTTCTTACCGGTAACGTAAACCGGAACTTTGCCGCGCGGCCTTGCGCAAATTGCGGCGAAAAGGAGTAACAGTTGGTAAGAAACCGTGTCTTGGTGCGAACCGGGGGGTTGGCCTAAGTTGCGGTGCGAAAGGGATTTTCCGGTCCCGAACGGCCGCCTAACGCGCGGTCACATGCAAGGAAGTTGAAGGCCGAAATCTGGCTTTCATGGGGATACGAAAAGACGGGTTCGAGTTCAGTCTTTTCGGAAATGGGGTCGATGAAGGGCGCACAACAGACCACGTTACGCGATGCCGTCGCCATCTCCGGCGTTGGCGTGCATTCCGGCCGTCCGGTGACGCTGACCTTGAATCCCGCCGATGACGATGCCGGCATTGTCTTCCAGCGCGTCGCCGCCGATGGCTCGCTTGAGCGCGAAATCCGCGCCGATGTGCGCGCCGTCACCGCCACCGAATTTGCCACCGTTCTTGGCGACGCCTCGGGCCCGCTGTGCTCGACCGCCGAACATCTGCTCGCGGCTTTGCGCGGCCTCAATGTCGATAACGTCGTCATCGAGATCGACGGGCCGGAAGTTCCGATCATGGACGGTAGTGCCGCCGCCTTCGTCGATGCGCTCGACCAGGCCGGATTGACCTCGCGGGCGTTGCCGCGCCGTTATATCGAAGTACTCAAGACGATCCGTGTCGGCAGGGGTGAATCCCTCGGCGAATTGCGGCCTTATGAGTATGGCTTCCGCGTCGAAGCCGAAATCCAATTCGACCATCCGCTGATCGGCAAGCAGGCCATGGCGCTCGACATCGAGCCCAACAGCTTCCGCCGCGAGATCGCCCGCGCCCGGACCTTCGGCTTCATGAAGGACGTGTCGAAGCTGTGGAGCGCCGGTTTTGCGCTCGGCGCTTCGTTCGACAACACGCTGGTGATTAGCGAAGACCGCGTGCTCAATCCGGAAGGCCTGCGCTTCGCCGACGAGTTCGTGCGCCACAAGATTCTCGACGCGCTGGGCGACTTGGCGCTGGCCGGTCAGCCTTTGCTCGCCGCCTACAAGACCGTGCGCGGCGGCCACAAGCTCAACCACGCCGTCCTGTCCGCGCTGATGGCCGACACCTCCGCCTGGCGGGTGGTCGAGGCCAAACCGGCTGTTGAGGCCGAGCCGGCCCGCCGGTCGCGCGGCCATGCCGAGGTCGCCCCCGCAATGGCTGCTGCGGCTTATGGTCCGGACGTGTCCTGAAACGGCACTTTGGCGTTATTTCACTTTAACTATCCGCCTTAATCCCGGCCGAATGTCGGCCTATTTCCTCGCTAATCATTTGGCGGAACCGCGTTTTTTCGTCTAAAACTACGTGGTTCAGGGGATTGCGTATATGTTGGTAGCCACCGAGACGACGTCGCGCCGCTTTGTGCGCGCGCTCTCCATGCTGGTGCTGGCCTCGAGCCTGGGCGCCTGCTCGAGTCTGTTCGGCAAGGACGAGACGCCGCCCGACGAGCCGGCTGACCGCCTCTACAATGAGGGGCTCTTCGTCCTCAACAACAAGAAAGACGCCAAGAAGGCGGTCGCGAAGTTCGAGGAAGTCGATCGCCAGCATCCCTATTCGGAATGGGCGCGCAAATCGCTGATCATGTCGGCCTACGCCCATTATCAAGCCGGCGCCTATGACGAATGCGTCACGGCCGCCAAGCGCTATATCGCGCTGCATCCCGGCAGCCCGGACGCGGCCTATGCGCAGTATCTGATCGGCGCATCCTATTTCGACGAAATCCCCGACATCACGCGCGACCAGGCCCGCACCGAAAAGGCGATGGCCGCGCTCGACGAGGTGATCCGCAAATATCCGACCAGCGAATACGCCACCAGCGCCAAGCAGAAGATGGAAGTCGCGCGCGACCAGCTCGCCGGCAAGGAAATGCAGATCGGCCGCTATTACCTGGAAAAGAAGGACTACACCGGCGCGATCAACCGCTTCAAAGTGGTGGTCACCCGCTATCAGACCACCCGTCACGTCGAAGAGGCGCTGGAGCGTCTGACCGAGGCCTATATGTCGCTCGGCATCGTCGGCGAGGCGCAGACCGCCGCCGCCGTCCTCGGGCACAATTTCCCCGACAGCATATGGTACAAGCACGCTTACGCCCTGGTGAAAGGCGGCGGGCTGGAGCCCTCGGAGAACAAGGGCTCCTGGATCAGCAAGGCCTTCAAGAAGGTCGGCCTGGGCTGACCGGCGGTTCCGTCGTCGTCGGGACGGCCAAAGCGCGTCCAAGACGCGTCAAAGACGCGCGTAAACGCGCTATTGTGCCGGGCATGACGAATCTTTGATACAAGGTCGCATGCTCGCTCGCCTCTCCATCCGTGACATCGTCCTGATCGACCGGCTCGACATCGATTTCGCCGCGCACCTGGCCGTGCTCACCGGCGAGACCGGGGCCGGCAAGTCGATCCTGCTGGACGCCTTCGCGCTGGCGCTGGGCGGCCGCGGCGACCAGACTTTGGTGCGCCAGGGTGTGGAGCAGGGCCAGGTCACGGCCGTGTTCGAGGTATCGCCCAAGCATCCGGCGCGCGGCATCCTGTCGGCCAACGACATCGACATCGCCACGCAGGACGAACTCATCCTGCGCCGCGTGCAATTCTCCGACGGCCGCACCCGCGCTTTCGTCAACGACCAGCCGGTCAGCGTCAATGTGATGAAGCAGTTGGGCAGCGTGCTGGTCGAGATTCACGGCCAGCACGACGACCGCGCTTTGGTCGACGCCGCCACCCATCGCAGCCTGCTCGATGCCTATGGCGCGCTGGAGGCCAGCGCCGCCAAGGTCACGTCATTGTGGGAGGCGCGCCGCGCCGCGCAGGACTTGGCCGACACTCACCGCGCCGAGGTTGAACGGGCAAAACGCGAAAGCGACTGGCTGCGTCACGCGGTTGACGAGTTGGACAAACTCAGGCCCGAGCCGGGCGAGGAGACGACGCTCGCCACCCGCCGCACCGTGATGATGCAGTCCGAGAAGGTCGCCGAGGATCTGCGCGATGCCTATGACACCATCGCCGGATCGAAATCGTCGGTGCCGGAATTCGCGTCGGTCATCCGCCGTCTCGAGCGCCGCGCGACGCAGGCGCCGAGCCTGGTCGAGCCGGCGGTGAAGTCGCTCGACGCCGCGCTCACTGCGCTGGAAGAAACCCGCCTGCATCTTGAAGCAGCACTTCGCACCGCCGACTTCGACCCGGCCGAACTGGAGCGTAACGAGGAACGCCTGTTCGCGCTACGCGCCGCCGCGCGCAAATACAATGTGCCGGTCGACGATCTCGCCGCGCTGGCGCGCAAATACAGTGACGACATTTCCCTGATCGACGCCGGCGAAGCCAGACTGAAGGTGCTGCTCGCCGCCGCCGCCAAAGCGGAAGCTGACTACAGAGTCGCCGCCGAGGCTCTGTCGAAATCGCGCGTCAAGGCAGCCAGCGCGCTCGACAAAGCGGTCAACGCCGAACTGCCGCCGCTTAAATTGGAGCGCGCCAAGTTCTCGACCGAGATCGCCACCGATCCCGCCTCCGCCGGGCCGAACGGCATCGATCGCGTCGAGTTCTGGGTGCAGACCAATCCGGGCACGAAACCAGGTCCGATGATGAAGATCGCGTCGGGCGGCGAACTGGCGCGCTTCCTGCTGGCGCTGAAAGTTGTGCTGGCCGATCGCGGCTCGGCCCCCACTTTGGTGTTCGACGAAATCGATACCGGCGTTGGCGGCGCGGTGGCCGACGCCATCGGCATGCGGCTGGCGCGGCTCGGCCGCAACGTGCAGGTGCTCGCCGTGACGCATGCGCCGCAGGTCGCCGCGCGCGCGACGCGCCATTACGTCATCAGCAAGGATGCGCTGGAAAAAGGCCAGCGCGTCGCCACCCGCGTCATCGAAGTCGCCGAAGATCGCCGCCGCGAGGAAATCGCCCGCATGCTGGCCGGCGCCGAGATCACCGCAGAGGCCCGCGCCGCCGCCGAACGGCTGATCAAGGCGGCGTCGTAGGCATGCGTCATGGCGAACAGTAAAATGGCGAAGCGTAGCAAGCCCAGCATCAACACCGACAAAACCCCCGTCGACCTCCTGACCGCCAAGCAGGCAGCGGCCGAATACGCACGCCTGCAAACCGAAATCGCCGGCCACGACAAGCGCTACTATCAGCAGGACGCGCCCGTCATCAGCGACGCCGACTACGACGAACTGCGCCTGCGCCACAACGCGATCGAGTCGCGCTTTCCCGATCTGCGCACGTTTGAATCGCTGTCCTTGCGGGTCGGCGCCGCGCCCACCGGCCGCTTCAAGAAAGTGCGCCACGCAGTGCGCATGCTCTCGCTCGACAACGCCTTTGCCGAGCAGGACGTCGTCGACTTCGTCGGCCGCATCCGGCGCTTTCTCAATCTGCCGGAAGACGAAAAGATCACCTTCTCCGCCGAGCCGAAGATCGACGGCCTGTCGATGTCGCTGCGCTACGAGGACGGCGAACTCGTCACCGCCGCGACGCGCGGCGACGGCGAGGAAGGCGAGGACGTCACCGCCAACATCAGGACGCTCGGCGACAAGGAAGTGCCGCACCGCCTCAAGGGCAGGAACATCCCGCGCATCACCGAGGTGCGCGGCGAGGTCTATATGACCAAGGCCGATTTCCTCAAGCTCAACGAGCGCCAGAAGGCGGCCGGCGATACCATCTTCGCCAATCCGCGCAACTCGGCGGCGGGCTCGCTGCGCCAGAAAGACCCGTCGATCACCGCGTCGCGGCCGCTCGGCTTCTTCGCCTATGCCTGGGGCGAGATCAGCGACAAGTCTTCCAAGAGTCTGCCGGCCGACACGCAGTCCGGCATGATCAAGTGGTTCGAGCACTGCGGCTTCAAGACCAACCCGCTCACCAAGATCTGCCACTCGGTCGAGGAGTTGATCGCCTTCCACCGCCAGATCGGCGAGGAGCGCGCCCGGCTCGATTACGATATCGACGGCGTCGTTTATAAAGTCGACCGGCTCGACTGGCAGGAGCGCCTCGGCTTCGTCTCGCGCACGCCGCGCTGGGCCATCGCGCACAAGTTTCCCGCCGAACGCGCCACCACGATTCTCAACGACATCGAAATCCAGGTCGGCCGCACCGGCTCGCTGACGCCGGTCGGCAAGCTGGAGCCGGTCGGCGTCGGCGGCGTCATCGTGCAGAACGTGACGCTGCACAACGAGGATTACATCAAGGGCATCGGCGGCAAGGGGGAGATACTTCGCGAGGGAAGGGATATTCGAAGAGGTGACACCGTCATTATCCAGCGCGCTGGCGATGTCATCCCGCAGGTCGTCGATGTAATTCTCGAAAAGCGGCCTCCTGATTCGAAAAAGTATAAATTTCCGACCAAGTGTCCGTGCCCGCTGAAGACCGATGTGGTGCGCGAGGCGACCTCGGCGGGCGAGGAAGGCGCGCGCAACCGCTGCACCGGCGAGTTCGCCTGTCCGTTCCAGAAGATCCAGCATCTCATTCTGTTCGCCTCGCGCCGCGCCTTCGACATCGAAGGTCTCGGCGAGAAGCAGATCGAGCTGTTCTACGAAAACGGCTGGGTCAAGGAGCCGGGCGATATCTTCACGCTCAAGGCGCGCAACGCCAAGCTGAAGCTCGAAGAGGTCGAGGGCTATGGCGAGACCTCGGTGCGCAATCTGTTCGCCGCCATCGACGAGCGCCGCAGGATTTCGCTGGAGCGTTTCATCTTCGCGCTCGGCATCCGCCAGGTCGGCGAGACCACCGCGTTGGCGCTGGCGCGCGGCTACGGCACCTGGAAGGCGTTCCATGACGCGGCGCTGAAGGTCGCCAAAGGCGACGAGGAAACCATCGCCGAGATGGATGCGCTCGACCAGATCGGCGACACGGTGATCCAGGCGATCGCGGCCTATTTCAGCGAGAAGCATAATCTCGGCATCGTCGAGCGGCTGACCCGCGAGGTGACCATCCTCGACGCCGAAAGGCCGAAGACGGACTCGAAGATCGCCGGCAAGACCGTGGTGTTTACCGGCAGCCTGGAGAAGTTCACGCGCGACGAGGCCAAGGCCACCGCCGAGCGCTTAGGGGCCAAGGTGTCCGGCTCGGTGTCGAAGAAGACCGACTATGTCGTCGCCGGTCCCGGCGCCGGCTCGAAGCTCGCGGAGGCCCAGAAGCACGGCGTCACGGTACTCACCGAGGACGAGTGGCTGGCGCTGATTGGGTGAGGTGCCGCGGTTCTTTATCCCTCCCCTGAAAGGGGAGGGCGCCGTCGCGAAGCGACGGGGGTGGGGTTGTCTCTCCATCGAACATTGCCCCACCCGGCTCGCAAGCGCTCGCCACCCTCCCCCTTCGGGGGAGGGATAAGAAAGCAGCTACCGCCTCACCAGCACCCGAAACGACACCGCGCACACTGCCAGAACGGCGAACATCATCCAGGCCATCGGCATGGCATCGTTGCTGCCGGCGAGCAGCATCGAAATCGCCTGCGCCGCCGCGGCGCCAGTCGCCATTTGAACAAATCCGGTCAAGCCCGACGCCGCGCCGGCGGCTTCCGGTCGGACGCTGATGGCGCCGGCAATGGCGTTCGGCAGCAACAGGCCGTTGCCGTAGGAGATGATGAACTGCGGCACGAACACGGTTATCGGACCGCCCTGAGGAAACACGGTGAACAGCACAGCCATCAGCGCAGCGCCGAACAGCCCGAGGGCGATGCCGGCCATGATCATGGCATCGAGACCGACGCGCTGCGACAGCCGCGACACGGTGAAATTCCCCACCATGTAGCCGAACGACGACAGCGCGAACCACAGGCCATATTCGGCCGAGCTGCGCCCCATCAGGGTGATGACGACATGCGGCCCGCCGCCGATAAAAGTGAAAAATGGCGCCGAGCCGAGCGCACCGGCCAGCACATAAGCGTGGAATTTGGCGTTGACGAGCAGCCCACGCCATTCGCGCCACAGCGCCGCCGGTGTCGACGATACCCTGGTGTGGTGCGTCTCCGGCAGCACAAGCACCGCCCACGCCAGCACCGTGCCGGACATTAGTGTGATG
>JAUSBQ010000261.1 GCA_030651965.1 Pseudolabrys sp.
GCTCTTGCGAATATACGACATTTCGGTCCGGAACTCCGAACGCCACATGGCGTCAGTTCCGAATCCCGGCTCCAGCACCTTTCTCAACCGGCGGGCGGCAAGCAGAGCAAGGATGGCTTTCTTCGTCGCGCCTCTGACCAACGGCATGGGACGGCCGCGCTCATAGCTGGTGAGAAGATCTGCGCCGTTATAGCGTTCGTCGACGGCGCAAATCACCCGATCGCCATACAGGCGGGCGAGAATCGCGATACAGGGCAGGCCGACTTCAGCGGCGAGGTCCCGCAAAAGCGGGCCGCCGCACTGCACCAGCGGGTCGGTCACGCGGATCATGCGGTCAAACTCGACGAAGGCGGAGCCGAGCCGGTAGTGCGCCTCGGTAGAGGGCTCCAAAAATCCGTGCGCCGAAAGTTCTCTGACGGTTCGATAGGTCGTGGACGTCGGCACGTCCAGCCGGTCCGCCAGTTCCTGAACGGTCCAGTTGGACTTCGTCTCGTCGAAGCATCGCAGGACACTCAGAAAACGGCTTAAGCCGGACATTTGATGTCGCCTCCCCGGACACTGCTCCGGAGCTAGTTGAATTGAACGATCCGCAGAATCTCGACCTGCGAGAATTGACGCTATCGGTTCGTACAGAATTGTCTAAACGGGAGCAATCCGGTGAAAAACGAAACAATGACCACCGTCAGGAACGCAGTCCTGGAGATGATGCGTGAAGCCGGCCTGACGACCATGTTCGGCAATCCGGGCTCGACGGAATTGGAGTTTCTTCTCAACTGGCCCTCCGACATCGCCTATGTGCTGGGTCTTCAGGAATCGGTCGTCGTGGCCATGGCCGACGGCTACGCGCAAGCGACGGGACGCGCCGCCATCGTGAACTTGCATTCGGCGGCCGGGGTCGGGCATGCGCTGGGAAGCATCTACACCGCCTTCAAGAACCAGACCCCGCTTGTCGTGACCGCCGGGCAGCAGTCTCGCGGCTTGCTGCCGTATCGTCCTTTCCTCGGCGCCGCCGACGCCGCAAGCTTTCCCAAACCCTACGTCAAATGGAGTTGCGAGCCGGCGCGGCCCGAGGATGTTCCTGTCGCTCTGCGCCAAGCCTACGCCATCGCGATGCAGCGGCCGAGAGGCCCGGTTTTTGTGTCCATCCCGTCCGATGACTGGCACCGTGAGACGAGACCGATCCGCACCGCCGGGCCGCTGTCCGACGGGGGCTTTGACCCGGTTGCGCTCGACACGATCGCGGCAAAGCTGGTCAAGGCCGTCAACCCGGCGCTCGTGTTCGGCGCCGGCGTCGCACGCGACGACGCCCGGCGCGCCGCTGTAAAGCTGGCGGAACGTCTTCAGGCGGACGTGTACACCGCTCCCATCCCCAGCCGCTCGACGTTCGATGAAACCCATGGACTTTATCGTGGCGTGCTCCCGGCAGTGCCGGGTCCTCTGGTCCGGATGCTTTCCCCGTACGACGCTGTCCTGGTGGTCGGAGCACCGGCATTCGTCCTTCATGTCGACGGCGACATGTCGCTGTTCGAGAGCCTCAATCTGCTGATGCACGTGACCGACGATCCGGACGCGACCGCCAGTTCGTTGGCCAAGATAGCAACCGTGGCCGCGCCCGGCGCGGCGATCGCGGCGCTTGTCGAACGGCTGCCGCAATCCCGCCCTGCGAGGGCCCGGCCTCCAGAAGCCGTGCCGGCCGCGCCGGATGCCGCCATGACGGCACAGCATGTCATTTCGCGCATCGCCGCGCTTCTGCCTGCACGCTGCGCCGTTGTCGAAGAGGCGCCTTCGCACAAGGAGATCATCCACGCCCAGCGGTTGTTCGATCTGGAGCGGGAGTATTTTGCCATGGCAAGCGGCGGGCTTGGTTTCGCACTTCCGGCCGCGGTCGGCGTCGCTTTATCCGGCCGGTTTCCGCGTGTGGTCTGCCTGATCGGTGACGGGTCGGCGATGTACACGATCCAGGGACTGTATGCGGCCGCGCAATGCCGCGCGCCGGTGACGTTCCTTGTGTTGAACAATTATGGCTATGGCGCGATGCGTTCGTTCAGCCGTCTCATGAAAGGCGGCGGCGCGCCCGGGATCGACCTGCCCGGCCTCGACTTCGTCGCCTTGGCATCCGGCCATGGCGTTCCCGGCCGCTGCGTGTCGGCAGTCCAGGAACTCGACGCCGCCCTTGCCGAAGCCTTCGCCTGCGACGGGCCTTCGCTTGTCGAATTGCGGATCAGCGCGGAAGTGGAAGCGCTCTACGGCATGAACAATTGAAAGTTCGCATGAGCGACGGGACGACGCTCAATCGTTCTGGAATATCTTTCCGGGGTTGAGACTATCTTGAGGATCGAGCGCGCGCTTGATACGCGCCATGACGGCGACTTCTTCCCGGGATCGCGTGTGGTGCAAATAGTCTTTCTTCGCCAATCCGATGCCGTGTTCGGCTGAAATCGAGCCGTTATATTCCCCGACAAGGCCGTAAACCGTTTGCTCGATCTCCCGCAACGGAAACGGCTCCAGAAGAGTCTTCACGGCAATATGGATGTTGCCGTCCGCGATGTGGCCAAAGACCGCGATCTGCACATCCGGCCAGCGGGCGGCGGCGCGCCTCTCCAACTCGTCGACCATATCGCCCAATCTCCCGGTCGATGCGGAGACGTCGAAGTTCGCATTTGGCCAGAAACGGGTGCGCAGTTCGCCGGAAGAATCCCGCAGCTTCCAGAAAGATTCGGTATCGCGCAGGGATTGCGCGATCACGCCATCGACAAGAAGTTTCTCATTAAACGCTTCTTCCATGAACGTTTCGAACAATGCCGCGTCTCGCGCTGCTCCGCTCGCTTCGATCAGGAGGCCATAGCCCTCGGCATCCGGGCCGAAAGGCCGCATGCCATGCAGTTCGCAGGCAAAGCTGAAGAACTTCGGCCACATGAGTTCATAGGCGGACAAAGTCGCGCCGAGCCGCGAGCGGGTCAGCCGAAGCATTCTGGCCGCTTCGTCAAATCCTGACACAAGGCAGAGCGCGGTGTGCCGCGCTTCCGGCTGGTCGAACAATCGCAGCACCGCCCGGGTGACGACCCCCAACGTGCCTTCGCTGCCGATGAACAGTCCGCGCAGGTCGTAGCCGGAATTGTTCTTGAGCATGCGGTTCATACTGCTCACGACGGTGCCGTCGGCGAGCACCACCTCCAGCCCAAGAACGAGTTCGCGCATCATTCCGTAGCGCAGAACCCTGTTGCCTCCCGCGTTGGTGCCGATATTTCCTCCGATGGTGCAGGAGCCCCGCGCCCCAAGATCGAGCGGAAAGAACATCCCTTCGGCCGCCGCGGCTTCCTGGACCTTCTGCAACGTCGCACCACACTCCACGGTCATCGTCGCGCCGATCGGATCGATATCGAGGATCCGATTCATGCGCTCCAGTGACAACGCGACGCTGCCGACTGTCGGCACAGCGCCGCCGGAAAGTCCCGTCAGCCCGCCTTGCACCGTCAGGGGAATATGATGCTCGGTGCAGATCCGGAGCACGGCCGAGGTCTCAGTTGTGGTGCGCGGACGGAGCACGGCGATCGGGAGGACAGCGTCGAATGGGTCGGTCTGCCAGTCCAGTGCGTGGGCGCGCAGGTCGTCGGTATCGATGCTGACGCAATCTGCGCCGAGACGATCGGCCAGCGCCGTCAGAACTGCCGTCATTCGCGAACTCCCTGGTGCCGGGACCCTAACGCACGCCCGCCACTCAGGACAGATTATAGCGACGTATTATCAAAAAATGATAAATTATGAGACGTCAGATAGACAATAAGCACGTAATTAGATAAGGTCACCTGCTGACGGGGAAATCACTCACGCGCGTTTCGACGGGTCATACGCGACCTTTTCCGGGGTGCTGGCCGGGATCGACAAAGAGGCTCTCGCGATGGCCATTGCGGCTTTGGGATATATCGGGGTGCGCTCCGACAAGTTGGACGACTGGTCCGATTTCGCCGGCAACTTGCTCGGCATGCAGAAGATCGACCGTGGCGGCCGCGCGCTTGCGTTTCGCATGGACGACAAGGCGCAACGGCTCATCGTCGCCGACGAGCCCGGTGAGACGCTGGCGTTTATGGGATGGGAGGTCGAGCAGCGCTCGGATCTCGATCTCTATGCCGCGCGCCTCGAGACCGCCGGTACCCGCGTCGCCCATGCGCCAAAGGCTCTCGCCGATCAGCGCTTCGTCGAGGAAATGGTCGCTTTCGACGACCCGATGGGCAATCGCGTCGAGTTGTTCTGGAAGCCTATGATTGCTTCCGATCCATTCGTGCCTGGGAGACCGATCACCGGCTTCAAGACCGGGCCGATGGGCATGGGCCACGCCGTCCTCCATGTGCGAGACGTCGACGTGATGCTGCCGTTCTACAGAGACATGCTCGACTTCCGCGTCTCCGATTACGGCCTTGAGCCCTATGGTCTCTACTTCTTCCACGTCAACAAACGGCACCATAGCTTTGCGATCGTTGGATCGGGCCGGCAGGGATTTCATCACTTCATGGTGGAGTTCGACCATCTCGACGACGTCGGGCAAGGCTACGATCTGGCCTGCCTTGAACAAGGTCGCGTCGCCTACACGCTTGGCCGCCACACCAACGATTACATGACTTCGTTCTACGCCCATACCCCGTCGGGCTTTTTTGTCGAAAGCGGGTGGGGCGGCCGGCAAATCGATCCGGCGACCTGGCTTCCGCACGAAACGACCGGCGGTCCGAGTTTCTGGGGTCACGAGCGGCTGCACCTGGCGGAAGATGGCGGACGCAAAAGGCTGCGTGACATGCGGCTGGAACTGGCGAAGAGCGGCATCCGCGCCCCCGCGCTTGTCGATTGCCCGTGGCTTTACGGGGAAATGGCGAAGCTGGATTAGAAGCAAGGTCAGAAGGTCTCCCGCACGTCCATGGAAGAAGATTTCGATGTTGCCGTTGTCGGCTACGGGCCGACCGGCGCCGTACTTGCCCATCTGCTTGGCCTTTGCGGTATCCGCACGCTCGTTCTCGAGCGGGACGCGGTGTCGTACCCGCTGCCGCGCGCCATCGTCTTTGATGACGAGATCATGCGCGTGTTCCAGTGGATCGGGATCGCGGATGAACTCGAGCCGCTGACCGCGCCCCATCCCGGCATGCGGTTCGTCGATCGTAACGGCGAGTTGCTGCTCGACTGGCCGCGTTCGCTGGACGTGGGGCCGCAGGGCTGGCGTTCGAACTACAGATTTTACCAGCCCGACCTGGAGCGTCTGTTGCGCGACAAGATGGCGTCGCGGCCGACCGTCGACGCGCGGACCCGCGCCGAGGTGTTTTTCCTCGAAGACCAGGGGGATCACGTCCATCTGCGTTACGAGGATATGGCCAATGGCCGCATTCGGCGGGTTCGCGCGAAATATGTCGTCGGCTGTGACGGTGCGCGCTCGCTGGTTCGCCGGTTCATTGAAAGTCCGATGGAGGATCACGGATTTCACGAGCGTTGGCTGGTCGTCGATGTGCTGCTCAAGCGCGAGATGCCCGAACTCGGCGATCATTCCGTGCAATTCTGCGATCCAGAGCGTCCGATGACTTATGTCAGGGGGCCTGCGCGGCGCCGGCGATGGGAGATGAAAGTACCGCCCGACGTGGACGGAACAGTACTGACGTCTCAGGCGGAAGTGTGGAGACGTCTGTCCCGATGGATTACGCCGGATGACGCCGAGATCGAGCGGGCTGCGGTCTACGTTTTTCATTCGCTTGTCGCATCCGATTGGCGCAAGGGCAGGCTGTTGATTGCCGGCGATGCCGCGCATCAAACGCCGCCCTTCATGGGGCAGGGCATGTGCACCGGCCTGCGCGATGCGGCCAATCTCGCCTGGAAACTGGCGCGAGCCGTGAGCACGGACGACGAGGCGCTCCTCGACAGCTATCAATCGGAAAGGCACCCGAACGCTACCGAGTATATTAAAACCGCCGTCCACCTCGGCAGCATCATCAATATGGCGGGCTCGCATGACGATGTACGTGCGGCGCTGTCCAACCGCGGAGGTAGCGGCAAGATGGAATCGATCCGCCCATCGTTAGGGCCGGGGCTCGGCGTCGGACCCCATGCGGGGCGTCTTTTCGGCCAGCCGTTGCTCGCCGATGGCCGTCGCATGGACATGACGGTGGGTCATGAATTCGTGCTCGTTTGCGACGCAACACTGGCCGACCAAACGCCGCTACCCGATGGCGTCGCGATGGTTTCGACGCGAAACGCGCCTGATGTTCAAATTCACCTCGATCGCTTTTCGACCAAAGCCGCACTCTTGCGGCCCGACCGTTTTATCCTCGGTACGGCCGACACGCCGCAAGAGCTCTCAACGCTTCTCGACCGATTGCCACTGAGCAAGGAACGGAAGGGCTGATCGCGAGTTCCTATCCTATGCCGAAAGAACCGCACGTCACTCCCAAAGAGCCGCCGATCACCGAGCCTCCGGTGAAGGACCCGCAGCCCTATCGTGATCCTCCGCCGCAGCCGCTGCCGGAGCCGGGCACTGACATTCCGCTCACGGACCCGACGCCGCCCGCGCCAACGATGTAATCCGCGCTTTTTCCTCGCCGAGCCGGGGATAGGCATCCGATTGCTTAAGACTAGCCGATGCTTTCGCCATGACTGCGATGAATTGCTGCGCCATGCGGCAGGACAAAGGGCAATCCATCAACGGGAGTGGCGTTGACTGCGTCGGTGACGGAGAAGACGCGCTGCAACAGCACATTGGTGATGGTGTCGATCGGCGCGCCGTCGCCGGCCAGTTTGCCGTTGCAAAGCACGACGATCCGCGCGGCGAACAAGGACGCCAGATTGAGGTCGTGCATGATCGTAATGATGGTGGTGCCCCGCGCGTTGTAGCGCCGGACGATGCCCAGCAGATCGAGCTGATGGCACAGATCCAGCGCGGCGGTGGGCTCGTCGAGCAGCAGGATGCCCGGCCCGAAACATGACTCTCCGTGCTGAAGCTGCACCAGAACCCGCGCCAGATGGGCGCGCTGCTGTTCGCCGCCCGACAATG
>JAUSBQ010000262.1 GCA_030651965.1 Pseudolabrys sp.
GAACCCTCGACCCCGACCTTGGCAAGGTCGTGCTCTACCCCTGAGCTACACCCGCATCCTAGTCAGATATTTGGCCGATAAATTAAAACCGGCCGCCAAGGCCGCCCGTATGCCAAATGCGGGCGGGCTTTGCAACAGCGCAGAATCCAGGGCAATTAACGGCCGGGACCGCCTTGAGAACGGCCCGCAAAGCCGCAGAGAGACCCCAAAGAGATCCCAAAGAGATCCAATGACCACCACGCCCGATCAGCTTTTCGCCTATTTGGACGGTTTAGGCATCGCCCACGCCACCGTGAGCCATCCGCCGCTGTTCACGGTCGAGCAAAGCCGGGCCCTGCGCGGCCAGATTCCCGGCGGCCACACCAAGAATCTGTTCCTCCGCGACAAAAAGCAGGCGGTTTTCCTGGTGGTCGCCGAGGAAGCCGCCGAGATCGACCTGAAGGGCCTGCACCGGGTCTTAGGCGCCAGCGGCCGCTTTTCCTTCGGCTCGCCCGATTTGCTGCATGAGCTTCTGGGGGTGACGCCCGGCTCGGTGACGGCCTTCGGCGCGATCAACGACAAAGACGGCCGGGTGACGGTCATCCTCGACGCCGCCTTGATGGAGCATGCCACCATCAACGCCCACCCGCTGGTGAACACCATGACCACATCGATCAAACGGCAGGATCTGGTGAAATTCCTCGAATCGACCGGCCACCCGCCCCGGATCGAGCGGGTCTCCGGCCTTAAACTGGAAGCCGGCTGAAACGATTGCATTCGAAGGCCGGATGCCCATTTAATCCGGCAAGGAACATGGCAGAGGCGAATAATTATGCTGGGTTTGGGCGGAGAAACGGCGGCGGCCGACGGCGCGATCAAGGATGCGACCACGCAAACTTTCATGAAGGACGTCATCGAGGCGTCGAAGACCCAGCCGGTGCTGGTCGACTTCTGGGCGCCCTGGTGCGGACCCTGCAAGCAGTTGACGCCGATCCTTGAGAAGGTGGTCAAGGCCGCCAAGGGCAAGGTCAAGCTCGTCAAGATGGACATCGACAAGCACCCGGAGATTCCGGGGCAGATGGGCATCCAGTCGATCCCCGCGGTCATCGCATTTTCCAACGGCCAGCCGGTCGACGGCTTCATGGGTGCGCTGCCGGAATCGCAAGTGGTCGCCTTCCTGGAACGGTTGACCAAAGGCAAGATCGCCCCCGAAGAAAAGGATTTCCTGAAAGAAGCGGACGAGGCGCTGGTCGAAGGCAATCCGGCCGCCGCCGCCGAAATCTACGCGCAGATCCTGTCCGCGGATTCCGCCAACGTGCACGCGCTGGCCGGGCTGGCGCGTTGCTACATTGAAACCGGCGCGCTCGAACAGGCCAGCCAGACTCTGGCCTTGGTGCCGGAAGCCAAGCGCAACGAAGCGCCGGTCGCGGCCGCGCGCGCCGCGCTCGATGTCGCCGAGCAGGCGAAAGCGCTGGCGCCTTATGCCGAGCTGGAAGAAAAGGTGCTGTCCAATCCGCTCGATCATCAGGCGCGTTTCGATCTTGCCGTGGCGCTCAATGCCAAGGGCAAGCGCGCCGAGGCAGTGACCCAGCTGATCGAGATCGTCAAGCGCGACCGAAAATGGAACGAAGACGCCGCGCGCAAGCAACTGGTGACGTTCTTCGAAGCCTGGGGTCCGGCCGATCCGGCGACGTTGGAAGGCCGCAAGAAGCTGTCGTCGATTTTGTTCTCTTGATCGGCCTCATGGTGAGGGCGGAGGAGATGCTGCCATGCCCATGAATGCGGAATATCGCGGCCCGCACGACCTGCCTAACGTCATTCCGGTGTTTCCGTTGCCGGGGGCGCTGCTGCTGCCGCGCGGCCAGATGCCGCTCAACATTTTCGAACCGCGTTATCTGGCGATGATCGATGACGCATTCCGCGACGGCCACCGCCTCATCGGCATGATCCAGCCCGACGGCGTGCATGAAGCGCCGCGCGGCAAGCCGGCGCTCTACAAGATCGGCTGCGTCGGCCGCATCACCCAGCTCGCCGAAAGCGGCGACGGCCGCTACATCATCGAACTCACCGGCGTGTCGCGCTTCCGCATCGAGGAAGAATTGAAGGCCAACACCGACTATCGCCAGTGCAAAGTCACCTATGCGCCCTTCGCCGACGATTTCGTGCCGCGCAAGGGCGAGGAGGACGTCGACCGCGAAGGCCTGCTGCGCGCGCTCACCGATTTCATGAAAGCCAACGACATGAAGGCCGACTGGGATGATATCGAGCAGGCGCCGACCGAGGCTTTGGTCAACGGCCTGTCGATGATGTCGCCCTACGGCCCGCCGGAGAAGCAGGCGCTGCTGGAAGCCGCCGACCTGAAAACCCGCGCCGACCTGCTGGTCGCCATCACCGAGATCGAACTCGCCAAGAAGAACATCGAGGGCGAGCCGCAGTTGCAGTAGCTCCACCCGTTAATCTCTGCATTCAATATATTAAAGCGGCGCATACTGGATCATCCGCTTTCGCGGATGATAGTGGCGGAGATTTAGGCTATACCGTGACCACCCTTCGCTGGAGCCATTCATGCCCACCGACCTCACCACCCCCACGCCCGACCGCCCCGCCGGCAGCGTCGATCCGAAGTTGCTTGAAATCCTGGTCTGCCCGCTGACCAAGACCGCGCTGGAATACGACGCCGCCAAGCAGGAGCTGATCTCGCGCAAGGCCAAGCTCGCTTATCCGATCCGCGACGGCATCCCGATCATGCTGCCGGAAGAAGCGCGGCGGCTGGATTAGAGTTTGGCTGTCATCACCCGCGAATGCGGGTGATCCAGCGCTTTCTATAATCACGCATCATTCATAAGTGCTGGATGCCCGCATTCGCGGGCATGACGGCGAGCAAGGGAAGGAAACCACCGATGATCAAAATCTGGGGCCGCAACACCTCGTCCAACGTGCAGAAGGCCATGTGGAGCGTCGGCGAGTTGCAACTCGAGCACACCCGCATCGATGTCGGCGGCGCCTTCGGCAAGAACAAGGAAGCGCCCTACCTCGCCATGAACCCGAACGGGCTGGTGCCGACGCTGGAAGAAGATGACGGCTTCACTTTGTGGGAGTCCAATTCGATCGTCCGCTATCTCGCCGCCAAGCACGACAAGACCGGCGCGCTCGAGCCGAAGGATTTGAAGCAGCGCGGCCTTGCCCAGCAATGGATGGATTGGCAGCTCACCGTCGTCGGCCCGGCGATCTTCGGCGCGTTCTGGGGATTGATCCGCACGCCCGAGGACAAGCGCGACCATGCCGCGATCAAGACCTCGCAGGAAAAAACCTCGGACGCGATGGTGATGCTCGACAAGCAGCTCGGCAAAACCGAATACGTCGCCGGTTCGTCGTTTTCCTACGGCGACATTCCGGTCGGCGTCATGTGCTATCGCTACGTCCAGTTGGTGCCGAGCCGGCCGTCGACGCCGAACCTCGACCGTTGGTACGCCGCCATCTCCAAGCGCAAGGCGTTCCACGATCATGTCGGCAGCATTCCGCTGAGTTGACAAAACTCAATGCGTCTTGTTGCCCGGCGGCTAAGGTACCGTCGCAAGATAACCGCCGGGCACCGACATGTTGCGAAGGTACTTTTTATCGGGAGCGCTAGCTGCCGGCGCTGCGGCCATCCTTGAACCGGGTCGGGCCGGCGCTGCTTCCCTGAGCTATGAGCAGGCGGTCGACCAGGTCTGGGGGCCGATTCGCGCCGGCCGCAGAAATCTTGAGCTCGTGCGCTTCGCGACTCTTGCCGCCAACAGCCACAATTCGCAGCCGTGGAAATTTTCGGTCGCGGAAGACCGCATCACGATCCATGCCGATTTCGCGCGGCGTTGTCCCGCCGTTGATCCGGACGATCATCACTTATTCGTCAGCCTTGGCTGCGCAACGGAAAATCTGGTTCACGCCGCCGAATTCATCGGCCTGAAGGCCGAGCCAGTCTTTACCGACGACACCATCGTTATCCGGCTGACGGCGACTGCGCCGAAGCAATCGCCCTTGTTTTCAGCCATTACCCAACGCCAGTGCACGCGCGCGAGCTACGATGGCAAACCGGTCGACAATATTTCGCTTCGACTGCTCGAACGCGCCTGCGTCGAGCCGGGCGTATCTGCCATTGCGATCACCGATCGAATGCAAATGCGGAATGTCGGCGATTACGTCGAGCAGGGCAATTCGGCGCAGATGCGCGACAAGGCATTCATGACCGAACTGGTCGACTGGATGCGTTTCAGCAAGACCGATGCTGCCGCTAAAATGGACGGTTTGTTTACGGCGGCATCGGGCAATCCGGCGCTGCCGTCATGGCTTGGGCGCCCGCTGTTGCGGTTCTTTTTCACCGAGTCGGGCGAGAATAAGAAATATCGCGAGCATATCGCGAGTTCAGCCGGCATCATGGTGATCTCATCGGACGCCGATGATCGTCGGCACTGGGTCGCGGCGGGACGCGCCTGCCAGCGTTTCGCCTTGCAGGCCACGGCGCTCGGGCTGAAATATGCGTTCATCAACCAGCCGGTCGAAGTACCTGAGTTGCGGCCGCAATTCGCGGCCTATCTCGGCCTCGGTGCACGCAGGCCCGATCTCGTCCTGCGATTTGGTTACGGGCCGTCTTTGCCGAGGTCTTTGCGCCGGCCGCCGGAACAGGTGACGATATAGTATCCGGGACGGGCTAAACCCCCTCGCCGCGCATCAGCTTCGGCACATCGCCGGTGACCCCCGCGGCTTCGCGGATGAACACCTTCTTCAAAGCCGGCAGGCGCTCGACCACGCCCAAGCCGACATCGCGCGCCAGGCGCAGCACGTCGGAGTGATTGGAAAACAATTTGTTCAGCCCGTCGGTGGCGACGCCCATCGTCATGGTGTCGAAACGCCGCCAGCGTTGATAGCGCTCCAGCACGTCCGCAGCGCCGATATCGAGGCCGAGCCGCGCCGCGTCGGCAATCGCTTCCGCCAAGGCCGCGACATCGCGCAGACCCATATTGAGGCCCTGCCCGGCGATCGGATGAATGACATGCGCGGCGTCGCCGACCAGCGCCAGCCGCTCGGCAATGAACTCACGTGCGGTGAACAGGCCGAGCGGAAACGCCTTGCGCGGACCGGCGACAGTCAGATCGCCGAGATGCAGGCCGAAACGCTTTTCCAGTTCAGTATGAAATTCCTCGTCCGGCAGCGCGATCATGCGCTCGGCGTCGCGGTTGCTTTCGGTCCACACGATCGACACGCGATTGCCGGTCAGCGGCAGAATCGCGAAGGGACCGGCGGGCAGAAAATGCTCCTCGGCGCGGCCGTGATGCTCGCGCTCATGCGCAACGGTCGTGACGATGGCCGACTGGTCGTAACTCCAGCCATGCGTAACGATGCCGGCCTGCTCACGGATTTTCGAGCGCGCGCCGTCGGCGCCGACCAGAAGCCGCGCCGTCATCGTCTCGCCATTCGCCAGCGTCACATCGATCGCATGCGGCGTATTCTCGAAGCCGCTGACCGCGGTGGCACGCAGATCGATGCCCAGTTCTCTCGCCTTCGCCACCAGCGCGTCGATCAGATGCCGGTTCTCGATCATGTGCGCGAAGGGCTCGCCCGGTTCGACCTCGCCGCCGAAGCTCAGGAAAGTCGGCCGCACCGCGTCGTCGAGCTTGGAATCCGTCACCACCATATCGAGGATCGGCTGCGCGCCGGCAGCGACCGCTTCCCAGACGCCGATGGCCTCGAACAGCCGCCGGGCCGCCGCCGCGATCGCGGTCGCGCGCGGGTCCTTCGACGGCACCATCGCCAGTGCCGGGTCGGCGACCGTCACGGTGAAGCTGTCGCCCAGCCCCTGGCGCAGCGCGATGGCCAGCGCCAGCCCGGCGAAACCTGCGCCACCGATCGCGACGTCGCGACGTTCGATTCGCCTTGGCACCATGGGATTCTCGTGTTTCCGGTTGCGGCGGCTGCCGCCCATCGGCCGGGTCGGCGCCGCTATCCTAGTCTATTCAGCCACTTGACGGCAGCCTGCGCTATTTTTGCACACCCCTTACAAAGCCCAATACAGGGAACTCATCCTAGACTAAAGTATTACTCGTCTGGGACCAGAGAGAGGCCCGGAGGCGGGCCCTCAAGTCCCGAGCCCCAAGGAGGGCGAAAATCATGACCACCGAAACCGAGTCCTCAGGCGACATGAAGCAAACCCTGATCTGGGTGGGCGCCATGATCGTGGCTGTGATCGTCGTGGCGTATTTCTATATCTAGCGTCAACTCGCCCGGCGCCTTCGCCGGCCGTTTTGGATTGACCAGTGTTGCGGGCGGCAGACACTCTGCCGCCCGCTTTAGTTTTGCGAACCGCCGGCGCGGGCGCACCGCAGGCGCCTTGACTTCGCGGCGCCAGACGGCGTCATAAGTCGTCCGCAACGAGAGCCCGCGCTCATGAGCACCGCCGTCGAAGACCTGCTTGGCATTCTCGACCTCGAAGAACTCGACGTGAACCTCTATCGCGGCCGCTCGCCGCAAGCCGGCTGGCAGCGCGTTTTCGGTGGCCAGGTCATCGGCCAGGCGCTGGTCGCGGCGGCGCGCACCGTCGAGGCCACCCGCCCGCCGCATTCGATGCACGCCTATTTCCTGCTGCCGGGTGATCCGAAAGTGCCGATCATCTACGACGTGGATCGTATGCGGGACGGCCGCAGCTTCACCACAAGGCGCGTCACCGCGCGCCAGCACGGCCACCCGATCTTCTCGATGCTGGTGTCGTTCCATGCCGACGAGGCAAACCAGATCAAGCATCAGGCCAAGATGCCGGACGTCCCGATGCCGGAGTCGCTGCCCAGCGAAGCCGAAATGCGCAAGAATGTCCTGCCGACCATGCCGGACCCGGTGCGGAAATATTACGAGCGCGAACGGCCGATCGAACTGCGCCCGGTCGAGTTCGAACGCTACCTCGGCAAGAAGATTCCCGATGGCCGCTTCAATGTCTGGATCAAGACCACCGGCAAGCTACCGGACGACCCGGCCATCCATCGCTGCGTGCTGGCCTACACCTCCGACATGGGTTTGCTGGACACCGCCTTGGTGCCGCACGGCCGCACTTTGTTCGAGAAGGAATTCATGGCGGCGAGCCTCGACCATGCGCTCTGGCTGCACCGGCCGTTCCGCGCCGACGAATGGCTGCTCTATTCGCAGGATTCGCCCAATCTCGAAGGCTCGCGTGGCTTCGCCCGCGGGCTGATCTTCACCCGCGACGGCACTTTGGTGGCCTCCGTCGCGCAGGAAGGCCTGGTCCGGCTGCGGCGCCCGGGCGCCAACGAATAGGTCAGCGGTCCTGCCCTAGAATGCCCACGATAATGGCTGGTGCCTGTGGGCGCGCCAAAAATGCCGCTTAATCTTTGAGCCAACTGCCGCTAGTTTGTTCCCTTGCCCGCGCCGATCCGAAATGGCGGGATTTTTATTCATTTCGGTCGCCGACAGACGGAAAGGACGCCATGAAGCTGGTCATCGCCATCATCAAGCCATTCAAGCTCGACGAGGTGCGCGACGCCCTCACCCGCATCGGCATTCACGGCATGACCGTTACCGAGGTCAAAGGCTATGGCCGCCAGAAGGGCCATATGGAGATTTATCGCGGCGCCGAATACGCCGTGAACTTTCTTCCCAAAGTGCGCATCGAACTTGGCATTGCCACCGAACAGGTCGACCAGGTGCTCGACGTGCTCGCAGGCGCCGCCCGCACCGGGCAGATCGGCGACGGCAAGATCTTCGTCACGCCGATGGAGCAGGCGGTGCGCATCCGCACCGGCGAGACCGACGTCGACGCGCTCTGAGTTTTTAGAAAAGCCAAAACGATAAATTCCGGGGGGAATGAATAAATGACACGGGCAGGTTCACGCCTTGTTGCGACTATGGCCGCGCTGTCAGTCGTCGCCATCAATACATCGGCTTTCGCGCAAACCGCCGCACCCGCCAGCACCATCGACAAGGCCGACACCGCCTGGATGATCGCCGCCACCGGCCTGGTGCTGATGATGACCATCCCCGGCCTCGCGCTTTTCTATTCCGGCATGGTGCGCAAGAAGAACGTGCTTGCGACAATGGCGCAGTCGCTGTCTGCGACATTCCTGGTGTCGATTCTGTGGGCGTTCGCGGGCTACAGCCTCGCCTTCACCGGCGACGGCGCTTACATCGGCACGCTTGAGCGGGTTTTCCTGCAAGGCATCACGCTGGAGTCGGTCTCGCCTTTGGCCAAGAACATCCCGGAAAGCCTGTTCATGCTGTACCAGATGACCTTCGCGGTCATCACGGTGGCGCTGGTGGCGGGCT
>JAUSBQ010000280.1 GCA_030651965.1 Pseudolabrys sp.
GTCGACCGGCAAACTCATCGCGCTGCGCTTTCCCGACGGGGAAGGCAAAGACGCAAACTTGCGCGTCGACACCGGCGTGGCAACGGGTGACGAGGTGACGCCGTTCTACGATCCGATGATTGCGAAAGTGATCGCGCATGGCCGCAACCGCGAGCAGGCGCTCGACCGCCTCGCCAATGCGCTCGACGCCACCATCGTCGTCGGCCCGCGCAGCAATGCCGGGTTTCTGGCCGCTTTGTGCCGCGCGCCGCAATTCCGCGAAGGCTGCTTCGACACCGGCTTCATCGACGCCCATCTCGACGACCTCGGCGCATCGCCGCAAGGTATGGACAAAGCCGCCGCCGCCTTGGGCGCGCGCGAACTGCTGACGCGCGAGCGCGCCCGCATCTCCGATCAGATCGAGCGCGACGCCGATGCGGCCCGCTCAGCCCACACTTCACCCTGGGATGCCGATGACGGTTTCCAGTTGTCCGGCCCGCGCCGCCAGGTCGTGCCGATCCTGGCCGATGGCGAGAGGGCGACGGCGCAGGTGGTGCAGGAAAAGAGCGCCACGGCGGTCACCATCGACGGCATCGCCGCCGCCGCCGACGCGGTGGCGGTCGCAACGAGCGACGCAGTCTATGTGCTGCGGCGCGGCCGCCAGACCAGGGTCGCGTTCCGCGATCTGTCGCTCGACGAAGGCAGCGATGGCGCCGGCGGCGGGCTGGTGCGCGCGCCGATGCACGGCAAGGTGCTGTCGGTTTTGGTGGAGGAGGGCGCGGCTGTGACGCGCGGCCAGCGCCTCGCCATCATCGAAGCGATGAAGATGGAGCACACTTTGACCGCGCCGCTCGACGGCACGGTCGCCGAGATCGCCGTCGCCAAGGACGACCAGGTCGCCGAAGGCGCGAAGGTGATGATGATTGTTGCGGCCCAATCGGCAGTGTGAGCTGTTTGTTTCCGTCATCCTGAGGTGCTCGGCCGAAGGCCGAGCCTCGAAGGACGACGGCCCCGGAGTCAGCGGCCGCTCATCCTTCGAGGCTCGCGCGTTCCGCGCTCGCACCTCAGGATGACGGGTTTGGTTCTATGTAGTTGGAAGAATTTTCTATATGCCGCTCCACCTCATCAAGCTCTCCGTCGGCACCGACAGCGTCGCCGACCTCGAGCATTGGATCAAACTCAAGCTGAAAGAGCGCAAGGCCAAGGGGCAAAAGCCCGAGCGCGTCCACACCACGCGCATGGTGCCCAAGCGCGCCGAGGAACTGATCGACGGCGGCTCGATCTACTGGGTGATCAAGGGCCAGATCATGTGCCGCGAGCGCATCCTCGCCATCACGCCGTTCACCGACAAAGACGGCATTCACCGCTGCAAGCTGGTGCTCGATCCGAAATGCGTGCCGGTCGAGCCGCGGCCACGCGCCGCGTTCCAGGGCTGGCGCTATCTCGAGGATAAGGACGCGCCCCGCGACCTGTCCAAGGCTGCGCCCGGCGCCGCCGCGATGCCGGAAACGATGCGGCGAGAATTAAGGGAGTTGGGGTTGTTGTAGGCCCGTTTGGCCGTTGTCGCCCTATACCCGTCATCCTGAGGTGCGAGCCGCATCTTGCGGCGAGCCTCGAAGGATAGACGGCCGCATACTCCCGGGCCGTCGCCCACGTATGTCGGGTTTACCCGACATACGTTTGAAGCTTTCGCAAGTCGGCTATAGCCGACTTGCCTGGGCCGCCTGCGGCGGCCACCTCAGGGTGACGGAGCAAGGGGATTTTAATCAAAAACCCGCTTGACATTAAATCCTACTGAATATATACCCTTTCCGTCCTGCTTATCGAGGGCGCTGTCATGAGGCGTCAGGATGGTGGAGCAGGGCGCGGCGCCCGCGGGCGGTGACACACGCAGTCATCGCGCTCGGGCGGCGCCGGGGCCCCGCCCGCAGGCACTAGGACCTGCTGCGAGGAGCTCGCGGATGGTGCGAAGCCCTTGGCTGTGCCCGATGCTCAAAGGCCCGCTGTTCCGCAAGGGGCGAGGCTTGAGGGTCCTTCGGGAAGGCCAACAGCCGCCAGAAGCGCGGCCCGGCCGCCGGAAGACGCCGCCGTGGCGCGCCGCAGGGCGCGGGCGCTTTGGCAACAGAGCGCTCACACACGAAAAACTGGAGCGCCTTTTGGCGCGCCACACCCTCGGTATTTCGAGGGGTACGGATAAAGAAGGCGGCCTGCCCGGGGCCTCAAACAATACGGGCGATGAGTCACGGCTGGTTGTTTCTTCTTATCCCTCCCCTGCAAGGGGAGGGATAAGGAAGCACCTCACACCCCCAAATTATCGATGAGCCGCGTCTTGCCGATCTTCGCCGCCACCAGAAGCCGGATTGGCCCGTCCTTCACCGACGTGACCGGCGCCAGGGTCAGCGCATGACGCGCTTCCAGATAGTCGACCGAGAATTCCGCGAGCTCGATCTGGGCGCGGCCTTCCTCGATCACCATCTCGACCGGCTCGCCGGCCTTGATGCGCGCCGCGCAGGTCTTCAGCGTGCGGTACAACACCGGCGCGTGGCCGCGCTCGAGTTCGGACAGATAGACATTGCGCGACGACAGCGCGAGGCCGTCCTTCTCGCGCAC
>JAUSBQ010000298.1 GCA_030651965.1 Pseudolabrys sp.
CCCGCCACGTTTATGCCCCGAACCGTGCCTAGATCACATCACCATGCCGCCAACTGCGCCCCTCACCCGCCGACCGCGACGCCGCACCATCATGCTCATCATCTTTGCACTCTTTCTGGCTCCCCTTCTCGCCCGCGCCGCGCTCTATGCGATGGGCTCGGACGCGCGGACGTGGCGCACGGCCGACTGGTCGTCGACCGGCACGCTGCCGAAAGCCAGGGACTTCGCGCCGGCGCGGCTCATCGTCTATTCCGGCACCACCGGCGCCTGGAAGGGCATCTTCTCGGTTCATAGCTGGGTGGTGTTCAAGCCCGCCAATGCCACGACGTGGACGCGCTACGACGTGGTCGGCTGGGGCTCGCCGGTGCGCACCAATGGCTGGCCGGCCGACGGCCGCTGGTACGGCAACATGCCGGTAGCGATCGCCGATGTGTCCGGGCCTCAAGCCGAGGCGATGATCCCCAAGGTCGAGGCCGCGGTGCGCGACTACAGCTATCGCAATGCCGGCGACTATCGCATCTGGCCGGGGCCGAACAGCAACTCGTTTACCGCCGCCGTGCTGCGCGCGGTGCCCGAGCTCGGCGTCACGCTGCCGCCGAACGCCGTCGGGCGCGACTTTCGCGACCGTTTCTATGCCGGACGCACCGACAGCGGCACCGGCGTCGAGCTCAATCTGTATGGCGTGGCATCGGCCAAGCTCGGCTGGGTCGAAGGCGTCGAGGTGAATCTGTTCGGGCTGGTGGCGGGCCTCGATATCCGTCACCCGGCGGTGAAACTGCCGGGCTTCGGCCGCATCGGTGTCGAATCGCCGATAACGACCGCGCTGGCGCGCTAGGTCTCACAATCCACTCACAGGCATGTGTCCCTGCGCCGCCGCCGGTGGGGTGACGCGCGCCGCCGGATCATGCCAAGTTGCCCGTGCAATGCGAGGACGACCATGCGCGATACGCTTCCCCTGCTCGACAAGATCCCGTTTCCGGCGCTGCGCCGCTCCAGGCTCGATACGCTCCAGATCAATGTCGGCTATCGCTGCAACCAGACCTGCTTCCATTGCCATGTGAATGCCGGGCCGAACCGCACCGAAGAAATGGCGGCGGATGTCGCCGAGCTGGCGCTCGCTTTCATTGCGCGCAAAGACATCAAGACGCTCGACATCACCGGCGGCGCGCCGGAACTCAACGCCAGCTTCCGCCGTCTGGTGACGGGCGCGCGCGCGCTGGGCGCCAAGGTGATGGACCGCTGCAACCTCACCATTCTGGAACAGCCGGGCCAGGAAGACCTCGCCGCGTTTCTGGCGGCGCAGGACGTCGAAGTCGTCGCCTCGATGCCGTGCTATTCGCTGAAGAATGTCGAAGCGCAGCGCGGCACAGGCACGTTCGACGCCTCGATCCGCGGCCTGCAGGCGCTCAATGCGCTCGGTTACGGCCGCGATCCGGCGCTGACGCTGAACCTCGTCTATAACCCGCTCGGGCCGTCGCTGCCGCCGGGACAGGCCGGGCTCGAGGCCGACTACAAGCGCGTGCTCGGCGAGCAATTCGGCATCGTGTTCAATGACCTGTTCGTGCTCGCCAACATGCCGATCCAGCGCTTCGGCTCGACTCTGATGACCAAAGGCGAGTTCGACGGCTATCTCAATCTGTTGCAGGACGCGCATCTCGACGCCAATCTCGACGGCGTGATGTGCCGCAATTTGATTTCGGTCGACTACAAGGGCTTCGTGTTCGACTGCGACTTCAACCAGATGCTCGACCTGCCGATGCCCTACGGCGCCAACAAGCGCGTGCATCTGTCGGACCTGATGGACGCGGACATCGCGGACAACCCGATCCGCGTGTCGGGGCATTGCTACGGCTGCACCGCGGGACAGGGCTCGAGTTGCGGCGGCGCGCTGAAAGAGGCGGCGGAGTGAACATTGTCACGCGGCGCCCCCACCCCAACCCTCCCCCAGCAAAAGGGCGGTTACGCCCGTCTTCGACGGGCTATGCGGGGGAGGGAGAAAAAGGGGAAGCGGGCCGCGTTTGTCCGCTCGATTATACTTATGCGCCGGAGGTGTTCGCGCGCGCGGCGGATTTTGGCGCGGACACTTTGTATGTCGTCGGCGGACTGTATGGCAACGCCAACGCGCTGAGTTCGATCGAGGCGATGGCGGCGCGGGAAAGCGCGAAGCCGGAGATCATCTTCAACGGCGACTTCCATTGGTTCGACGCGGAATCCGGATGGTTCGCCGAGATCGACCAGAAAATCGCGCCCTATCGCGCCCTGCGCGGCAATATCGAGACCGAAGTGGCGCGGCCGGGCGATATCGGCGCCGGCTGCGGCTGCGCTTATCCCGACAGCGTTTCCGCCGACGTGGTGACGCGCTCCAATGAAATTCTGGCGCTGCTACAACAGGTAACGCCGCGGGCGGCGCGGCAGCATCTCGGCGCGCTGCCGATGCATCTGGTCGCCACGGTTGGCGGCCTGCGGGTCGGCATCGTCCATGGCGACGCGGCAGCTTTGGCCGGCTGGCGCTTTGCGGTGGATGAACTCGACAATCCGCAGCGGCAAGGCTGGCTCGCCGATATCCGAATCCGATCGCAAATCGACGTGTTCGCCTCGACGCATACCTGCCTGGCCGCCTTGCGCGATTTCGCGCTGCCCGGCGGCCGGCTGACCGTCATCAACAACGGCGCCGCCGGCATGCCGAATTTCGCCGGCAACCGCTGTGGCGTCATCACCCGCATCGCCACGACGCCCTCGCCGCATCAACCGCTTTATGGCGTGGCGCGCGACGGCGTCCGTATCGATGCGCTGGCTGTCGAATACGATACCGACGCCTTCCTGGCGCGCTTTCTCACGCGCTGGCCGCCTGGTTCGGCGGCGCACTCGTCCTACTACAAGCGCATCGCCGATGGCGCGGACCACACAATCGCGCAAGCGCAAGTCCGATGACTTTGTCGATCATCATACCGGTGCTGAACGAAGCGGCGAACATCGGCGCGGCGCTGACGGCGTTGCAGCCCTGCCGCGCGCGCGGCGCCGAGGTGATCGTTGCCGACGGCGGCAGCGGCGACGGCACACCGGCGCTGGCGCAGCCGCTGTGCGACCGTGTGGTCAACGCGCCGCGCGGCCGCGCGGTGCAGATGAATGCCGGCGCGGACGCCGCGCGCGGCGATGTTCTGCTGTTCCTGCATGCCGATACGCAACTTCCTCCCGACGCCGACCGACTTGTGCTTGAGGGTCTTGCGCAATCCAGCCGCGTCTGGGGACGATTCGACGTGCAGTTCGGCGGCGACGGCCTGCGCCTCGTCGCCTGCGCCATGAACGCGCGCTCGCGCGCGACCGGCATCGCCACCGGCGATCAGGCGATGTTCGTCACCCGCACGGCGTTCGAGCAAGCGGGACGCTTTCCGCCGATCGCGCTGATGGAGGACATCGCGCTGTCGACGAGCCTCAGGCGTATCGGCCGTCCGCTTTGCCTGCCGGCGCGCGTCACCACGTCGGACCAGCGCTGGCGCAACAACGGCGCACTGCGCACCGTGCTGCTGATGTGGTCGCTGCGGCTGCGCTATTTTTTCGGCGCCGATCCGGATAAACTCGCCCGCGTCTACGGTTATCGCTGACGCTACTGCATGCGGATCAGCACCAGGCCGCAGACGATCAGCAGCGCGGCGGCGACGCGCACCGCGCGCAACGGCTCCTTGAGTACGATCACGGCGATGACCGCCCCGAACAGCACGCTGGTCTCGCGTAAAGTTGCGACGATGGCGATGGGCGCCAGAGTCATTGCCCAAAGCACAGTGCCGTAGGATAAGGTCTGCAACGCGCCGCCCAACAGGCCGCGCCGCCAATAGACGCGCATCGCCGGGATGACGGCGCGGCCGTCGCGGAAAAGCGCATAGGGCACCAGCACCGCCGCATTGAGCACGAACAGCGCGAGCGAATAGGCGTTCGGATCGCCGGCCAGCCGCGCGCCGATGCCGTCGACCACCGAATAGGCGCAGATCGTCAGCGCGGTGAGCAACGCGAAGCTGACGGCGCGGCGGTCGAAGCGCATCAGATCCCGGCCGCCGCGCGCCGACAGCAGGAACACGCCGGCGACCAGGACGACGATGCCGCTCCAGCCGACGGCGCTCAAATGTTCGCCGATGAAAAAGGTGGTCGCGGTCGCGGTCATCAACGGCGCCGCGCCGCGCGCGATCGGATAGACCTGCCCGAGGTCGCCGGTGCGATAGGCTTCGATCAGCGCGGCGAAATAGAACAGGTGAATGATCGCGGAAGCCGCGAGCCACGGCCATGCGGCGGGCAGCGGCAGGCCGACAAAGGGCAGAAACGGCATCGCCACCAGAGCGGAGCCGATGGCGATCAGGGTCGTCGTCGAGAGCGGATCGAGGCCGACCTTGATCAGCGCATTCCAGCCGGCGTGGCACAGCGCGGCGACCAGGACGGCGAGGAAGACGGTGTTTTCCATACCTCACACCGTCATCCTGAGGTGGCGCGAAGCGCCCTCGAAGGATGAACGGCCACCGTCGCCCTTCGAGGCTCGCTTCGCTCGCACCTCAGGGTGACGGTGGTTCTCACACCTTCGCCTTCGCCGGCGCCCACAGCGCCGGGCCGGCGCGGGCATATTGCACCGGGCGCGGCACGTCGGCGCCCAGCGCCTTGGCGGCGTGCCAGCCCCAGTGCGGATCGTCGAGAAAGATGCGCGCGGCTGCGACCATGTCGGCCTGCCCCGACGCGACGATCTCCTCGGCGTGTTTCGGATCGATGATGGCGCCGACGGCGCGGGTGGTGATGCCAACCTCTTTCCTGACGCGGGCGGCGAGCGGCACGTTGTAGCCAGGCTCGGCCGGGTTGCGGATCTCGGAGAGCGCGCCGCCGGACGACACGCAGAGGAAGTCGAGGCCTTCGGCCTTGAGCGCCTTGGCGATGACGACGGCGTCGTCCGGCGTCAGCCCGTCCTCACGCCAGTCGCTGCCGGTGATGCGCGCCCCTAACGGTACGCCTTTCGGCACCACCGCGCGCACCGCCTTCGCCACCGAGAGAGGAAAGCGCAGGCGGTTCTCCAGCGAGCCGCCATATTGGTCGGTGCGCTCGTTGGAAATCGGCGACATGAAGCCGTGCAGCAGATAGCCGTGCGCCATGTGCAGCTCGATTTCGTCAAAGCCGATGCGCAGCGCGCGTCTGGTCGACGCGACGAAAGCCTCGCGCACGCGATTGAGGTCGGCTTCGGTCGCCTCGCGCGGCGTGTGCCAGCCCTCGCCCCAGGGCAATGGCGACGCCGCGATGGTCTCCCACGGGTCCTGCCCGGTTTTCAGCGCGATCGGACCTTCCCACGGCTTCTGCGCCGAGCCCTTGCGGCCGGCATGCGCGATCTGGATGCCGAACCTGGCGGTGCCGGCGCGCCGCGCGCTGTTGACGACGCGGGCCAGCGCCGCCTCGTTGTCGTCCGAGTACAGACCGAGACAGCCATGGGTGATGCGCCCGGCGCGCTCGACATGGGCGGCCTCGACCACCACCAAGGCCGCGCCGGAATTGGCCAGCATGCCGAGATGCATCAGGTGCCAGTCATTGGCGCAACCGTCGTTGCCGGAATACTGGCACATCGGCGAGACCACCAGGCGATTGGCAAGCGTGAGGCCGGCCAGATCGATCGGCGAAAAAAGGACACTGCTCATGATGGGGGTACTCTGCGGGGGAGCCTGAGGCGCCTCAGGGCTTCTGGATGGCGTTCAGATAATCGATGATGGCACCGACTTCGTCGGCATCATACCTGATTTCCGGCATGTCCGGATGGCCGGACATGAGGCCCTCGCCCAGCGCTTCCTCCAGCGACTCGATCGGATAGCGGGCGCCGAGGTTGCGGAACGCCGGCGCATCAGCGCGCGGGCTGTTGCCGGTCATGCCGACGGCGTGGCAGCGCGAACAATCGCGCATCAGCAAGGTGACGCCCTGCTTGGCATCGGCTTGCGCATGAGACGGCTGCGCCGCGGCTCCGGCCAAAGCCACGGCGACAATGCAACGGGCGAACCAGCGAGCAAGTGTCATGCGGCCGGGCGCATCGTGTCGTCGCGTTGCGACGACTGCGGCGGAGCCTCGGTCTGCGGCAGCCCGGCCAGATCGCGCCATTTTTTGGCGGCGTTGATGACGTCGAGCATGCGGATGGCAAAACGCTCCTGCGTATAATAGAGCCGCCAGCGGCCGCTGCGATAAAGCTCGGTGTAATAGTCGAGGCGACGCTGCGCGAGATCGTGCCATTTCAGCGCGATCCGGTCGAGACGTGGTCCGCTTGGCAGTGCCTGCATGGGGGTAGCCCAATGGCGAGCGCCGAATCGTCTACCCCCTGATCGTTGCGTGAACGGCAACGACGAACAATCGCACAATGACGACGACGCACAGGTGTGGATAACTCCTTTTGTCTAAGCTGATTCGCCAGCGATTCAAAGAGCCTAGAAGGATAGGCGCGCCGATTGCGGGGCTTTCAGGGCGGCCTCAGGCCGCCGCCACCTTGGTCTCAGCCTCGCGCTTGGCCAGATGGCCGAGGATTTCGGCGCCGCGATTGGCCGCCGGCAGGCCGCGGAACAGGAAGCACAGGCTGATCACCGCCTGCATTTCCTCCCAACTGGCGCCGGCGCGGCGGGCGGCGATGGCATGCAACTGGGCGGCATCGCTCATGTCCATCAGCAGCATGCCGAACAGCATCAGTTGCGCGGTCTTGGTGTCGAAGCACTTCGGGTACATCGCGTGCTCGCGCATCTTCTCCTGCATGTCGAGCAGCACCGGATCGAGCGCGCCGGTCACCGCCATGCGCGCCTCGATGCGCGGCGGCACGAAGCCCAGGAGATCGCGGTAGATGGCGTTGCGCTCCTCAAGTGTGGCCTCGGCGTCGGCATAAGGGCCGATACTGTTACGCACGATGTTGGCGTCGATCCGGGGTGGCAGTGACATGGGCTTGGCTCCTCGAAGACTGGACTGGAAGTGGCCGCGCAGACGCGCGGCCGTTTCATGACAATGCGGCGATCGCCTCTTTGAGAACCTCAGGGGACTTGCTCACGTCGCCCTGCACATTCGGCGTCGCATATTCGATGAAGCTGTCGGGCAGCTTGGCGCCCCAATACGTGCCGGTGCCGCGCTCTTCCTCGTTCCAGATCACCGGCTCCCAATCCGGCGCCATCACCAGGAAGCTCGAGGAATAGACCTCGACGCGGTTGCCGCCAGGCTCGTAGCTGTAGAGATAGAAGCCCTGCGAATTGTTGTGCTTCGACGGCCCTGCTTCGATGAAGATGCCGTTTTCGCTGAGGATATCGGCGGCGCGCAGCACGTCGTCGCGGTTGTCGACCCACATCGAGAAGTGATGCAGGCGCCCCTGAGCGCCCTTCACGTCGACGACATATGCGAGTTGGTGGTGGATCGCCGTCGGGCTCATCCAGGAGCCGATCTCGGTCTTGCCCTCGTCGTAACGCACCTGCTCGCGCAACTGGAAGCCGAGCAGTTCCTGCGCGAATTTGCGGTTGGCCTGGACGTCCTTGGCCAAGAGCGCCAGATGATCGATGCGGCGGACGCCAGCGCCGCGGCCGGTGAATTTCTGCGGCAGGTTTTTCAGCGTGGAATGCAACTCCGGCGGCGCGACGAATTTCTGCTCTTCGTAATAGACTTCCATCGTATGGCCGTCGGGGTCGTGGAAGCGGTACGAACGGCCGCGGCCGAAGTCGCCATTGCTCCAGCCGATGCCGAGCCCGGCCTCCTCGATCGCCTTGGCGCGGCGTTCCAGCGCCTGCGGGCTCGAAGCGCGCCAGGAGACGCAGCCGACGCCCGGCTGGGCCGCCTCGGTGAGCTTGAGGGTCGAGGTGGCGTAGTCGCCGTAGCCGCGCAGATAGACCGATTGGCCGGCTGTATGCACCGGCTCCATGCCGAGCAGATCGCGGAAATACCAGAGGCTCTTCTCCGGCTTCGGCGTGAATAATTCCACATTACCAAGATGTGCAATGTCGTGAATCGGCTCTGACTGTGCCGCCATGCCCGCCTCCTTGGTTACTCCCGTAACCAATTTGCGCGGAGCCACGGTGGCCTGCCTTGATCTAGCGCAAAAGCCTGGCCGGCCGGGCGCGCGCCCGGCGTCAGCTTTTGAAGCGGGCGGTGATTTCGCCGACGATGCCGCGCCTGAACAACAGCACGCAGGTGACGAAGATGACGCCCTGGATGACCAGCACCCACTCGCCAACAACGGAGAGCTTGAACTGCATCGCCAGGATGACGAAGGCGCCGACCACCGGCCCGAAAATGGTGCCGAGGCCGCCAACCAGGGTCATCAGCACCACCTCGCCCGACATCGGCCAGTTGACGTCGGTGAGCGAGGCCAGTTGCATCACGATCGCCTTGGTCGAACCGGCCAGCCCCGCCAGCGCGGCCGACAGAATGAAGGCGATCAGCTTGTAGCGGTCGGTCTTGTAGCCAAGCGAGATCGCGCGTGGCTCGTTTTCGCGGATCGCCTTGAGCACCTCGCCGAACGGCGAATGGATGATGCGGTAAATCAGCAGGAAGCCGCCGAGGAAGACGAACAGCACGAGCGCATAAATCGCCACGTCGTTGCGCAGGTCGATGAGCCCGAACAGATAGCCGCGCGGCACCGCCTGGATGCCGTCTTCGCCGCCGGTAAACTCCGCCTGGAGCGCGAAGAAGAACATCATCTGCGCCAGCGCCAGCGTGATCATGGCGAAGTAGATGCCCTGACGGCGAATCGCGAGCGAGCCGGCGACGAGACCGAGGATCGCCGCGGTCGCGGTGCCGGTGAGGATGGCGAGTTCCGGCGTCAGGCCCCAGACCTTGGCGGCGTGCGCGGCAAGATAGCTGGCCCAGCCGAAATACAGCGCGTGGCCGAAGGACAAGAGGCCGACATAGCCGATCAGCAGATTGAAAGCGCAGGCAAACAGCGCAAAGCACATCGCCTGCATCAGAAACAGCGGATAGGTGAAGAACGGCGCGACGGCGAGGCCGACCGCCATCACCACGAAGGCGATGGCCTCGGCATTGGCGCGCAGGAAGGTTGGCGGCGCGGCGACGGCGGCCGGTTGTGCGATGCGTTCTTCCATCAGGCCCTCCGACCGAACAGGCCGGCCGGGCGGACCAGCAGGACAATGGCCATGATGACGAAAATCACCGTGTTGGACGCTTCGGGGAAGAACACCTTGGTCAGACCCTCGACGACGCCGAGGCCGAAACCGGTGACGATGGCGCCGAGGATCGAGCCCATGCCGCCAATCACGACCACGGCGAAGACGACGATGATCAGCTCCGAGCCCATCTGCGGCGAGACATTATAGATCGGCGCCGCCATCACGCCGGCAAACGCCGCGAGCGCGACGCCGAAGCCGTAGGTCAACGTAATCATCACCGGCACGTTGATGCCGAAGGCGCGCACCAAAGTCGGATTCTCGGTGGCGGCGCGCAGATAGGCGCCAAGCCGCGTGCGCTCGATGACGAACCAGGTCGAGATACAAATCGCGAGCGAGGCGACGATAACCCAGGCGCGGTAATTCGGCAGGAACATGAAGCCGAGGTTTTGTCCGCCGCGCAGTGATTCCGGCATCGTGTAAGGCAGACCGGCCGAGCCGAATTTATTGCGGACGATGCCTTCAATGATCAGCGCCAGCCCGAAGGTGAGCAGCAGCCCGTAAAGATGGTCGAGCTTGTACAGCCATTGCAGGAACACGCGCTCGATAATCACACCGAGCAAGCCGACGACCAGCGGCGCGATGATCAGCGCCGGCCAATAGCCGATCCCGGAATATTGCAGGATCAGATAAGCCACGAACGCGCCCAGCATATATTGGGCGCCGTGACTGAAATTGATGATGTTGAGCATGCCGAAGATGACGGCGAGGCCCAGACTGAGCAACGCATAGAACGAGCCGTTGATCAGCCCGATCAAGAGCTGGCCGAACAATGCACCTGAGGGAATGCCGAAAATTTCAAACATGCGGTGTCACCGAAGCGAGGGGCGGACCGAAACGCCCGCCCCTCTTGTTTCGACTGTCTTAGCTCTTCGCCAACGGGCAGTTGCCTTCCGCGACCGGACGGAACGCTTCGTCGGCCGGGATGGTGGCGCGCACATGGTAGAAGTCACCGGGATGCTTCGACTCGCCCGGCGCCTTCACTTCAAGCAGATAGGCCGGATGCACCTTGCGGCCGTCGGCGCGCACGGTGCCTTTGCCGAACAACACGTCGTCGGTCGGCGTCTTCTTCATCTCCGCCACCACGGCCTTGCCGTCGGCGCCGCTCTTGAGCGCAGCGACCGACTTGAGATAGTGGGTCAGTCCCGAATAGACCCCGGCCTGCACCATGGTCGGGAACTTGCCCGCCGCGTTGCGTTCCGCCTGCCAGCGCTTGGTCCAGGCGCGGTTGGCGTCGTTCATGTCCCAGTACCAGGTCCCCGTCAGGGTCAGACCCTGCGCGGTGGCAAGGCCGAGCGCATTGACATCCGAGGCGAACACCAGGAGGCCGGCGAACTTCTGGCCGCCCTTGACGAGACCGAATTCGGCGCCCGCCTTGATGGCGTTGATGGTGTCGCCGCCGGCATTGGCCAGGCCGACGATCTTGGCCTTGGACGACTGCGCCTGCAGCAGGAATGACGAGAAGTCGTTGGTGTTGAGCGGGTGGCGCACCTTGCCGACCACCTTGCCGCCGTTCTTTTCGACCGCCGCCATGGTGTCACGCTCAAGCGCATGACCGAAGGCGTAATCCGAGGTCAGGAAGAACCAGCTATCGCCGCCGGTCTTCACGATCGCCTTGCCGGTGCCGTTGGCCAGCATCCAGGTGTCATACGTCCAGTGAATGGTGTTGGCATTGCACTTCGCACCGCTGAGGTCGGACGCCGCCGCGCCGGAGACGACAAACGCCTTGTTCTTGGTGGCGGAGATCTGGCTGACCGCGAGCGCGACGCCCGAGTTCGGCACGTCGATGATCGCGTCGACCTTGTCGACGTCGTACCACTGGTTCGCAATCTGCGAACCGACATCCGGTTTGTTCTGATGATCGCCGGAGACCAGTTCGACCTTCACGTTCGGGTTGGCCTTGGTGAAATCGGCGATCGCAAGCTTGGCCGCGGCAACCGAGCCGGCGCCGCCGATGTCGGAATAAAGGCTCGACATGTCGCTGAGCACGCCAACCTTGACGGTAACCTGCTGCGCGTGAGCCGCGCCACTGAGCAGAAAGGCGGTCAACGCCGCAAGACCTAGGGTTTTCTTCATGTATTCCTCCGTTTTGTTGTTAGGCGATTGTATCTAGACACCAAGATATTCGTGCAGCTTCTCAACGTTGGCATCCAGTTCCGCATTCGAGAACTGGTCGATGATACGTCCGTGCTCCATGACGTAGTAGCGATCCGCGACGGTCGAGGCGAAGCGGAAATTCTGTTCCACCAGCAGAATCGTGAAGCCCTGCTGCTTCAGCGATCTTATCGTCTTGCCGATCTGCTGGATGATGACAGGCGCAAGACCTTCGGTCGGCTCGTCGAGCAGCAGCAGCCGCGCGCCGGTGCGCAGGATGCGGCCGATGGCCAGCATCTGCTGCTCGCCGCCGGACAATTTGGTGCCCTGGCTGGAGCCGAGCCGCTCCTTGAGGTTCGGGAACAGCTCGAAAATCTTTTCCAACGACAGCCCGCCCGGCCGGATCACCGGCGGCAGCAGCAGGTTCTCCTCGACGCTGAGGCTGGCGAAAATGCCGCGCTCTTCCGGGCACAGCGCGATGCCGGCGCGCGCGATCTGATTGGACATTTTGCCGATCAGTTCCTGGCCTTCGAAACGCACCGAGCCGGTGCGCTGCGTGACGATGCCCATGATCGACTTCATCGTCGTGGTCTTGCCGGCGCCGTTGCGGCCGAGCAGCGTGACCACCTCGCCTTCGCGCACGTCGAAATCGACGCCGTGCAGAATATGCGACTCGCCGTACCAGGCTTGCAGGTCCTTGACCGCGAGCAGCGGGGTGGTGACGTCAAGCATGTCCGACACCCATATAGGCTTCGCGCACGTCCGGATTGTTCGACACCGTCTCGTAGTCGCCTTCGGCCAGCACGCGGCCGCGCGTCAGCACGGTGATGGTGTCGGAGAGATCGGAGACGACGGAAAGATTGTGTTCGACCATCAGCACGGTGCGGTTGGCCGCGACACGCCTGATCAACTGCGAAATGCGGTCGATGTCCTCGTGTCCCATGCCGGCGGTCGGCTCGTCGAGCAGCAGCATCTCGGGATCGAGCGCCAGCGTGGTGGCGATTTCGAGCGCGCGCTTGCGGCCGTAGGGAAGCTCAACCGCGGCCCAGTTCGTGAATTCCGTCAAGCCGACATCGGCGATCAGCGCCATGGCCCGATCGTTATACTGGTCGAGCACGGCGCGCGAACGCCAGAAGTCCATCGAATTGCCGCGCAACCGCTGCAAGGCGATGCGGACGTTTTCCAAGACCGTCATGTGCGGGAACACGGCGGAAATCTGGAACGAACGCACCAGACCGAGCCGCGCCACATCGGCCGGCTGCATGGCGGTAATATCCTGCCCCTTGAAGACGATGCGGCCGCGCGTCGGGCTCAGGAACTTGGTCAGCAGATTGAAGCAGGTGGTCTTGCCGGCGCCGTTCGGCCCGATCAGGGCATGGATGCTGCCGCGCCTGACGCGCAGATCGACACCCCCGACAGCGGCAAATCCTGCGAATTCTTTGGTAAGATCCTCGGTTTCGAGGATGATATCGGCACTCATCACGCAGCGTTCCCCTCGCGCTCAATTCTCAGCAACTTTTGCGGTTGCCGGCAAGCGTCTAAGGGGCGGTTATTTCACATAGATCGATAGTTGCAAATAGCCGAATGCGTGCCGGCATGCCCACAGTTCGGGCATACCGGGCCGTGTGACGAGATTTGCGGCAATTAAGTCAGCGAGTCAGGCCGATTTGAACTTCTTCGCCAAGGCGTCGGCATTCTTGGCAAGCAGACCGACATCGGAACCGACCGCGACGAACAGATAGCCCCAGTCGATATAGCGGCGGGCTTCATCCTCGTTGCCGGTGAGAATGCCAGCCGGCTTGCCGACCGCGGTGAGCCGCTCGACCGCGTTCTTCATCGCCGCCTGCACGTCGGCATGCGCCGGATTGCCGAGATGACCGAGCGAGGCGGCAAGATCGGACGGGCCGATGAACACGCCATCGACGCCATCGACCTTGGCGATGGCCTCGATCTGATCGAGCGAGGCGCGGGTCTCGACCTGCACCAGCACGCAGATTTCCTCATTGGCCTTGCCGAGATAGCCCGGCGTGCGGCCGTAACGGCTGGCGCGCGACGCGACCGAGACGCCGCGAATGCCGGCGGGCGGATAGCGCGTCGAGGCGACCGCGGCTTTCGCCTCGTCGACATTCTGCACATAAGGGATGAGCAAAGTCTGCGCGCCGATATCGAGGCAGCGCTTGATGAGCACGGCGTCGTTCCAGGCCGGGCGAATGATAGGCGTCGCGGTGCCGAGTTCGATCGCCTGCAACTGCGACAACAGATCGGGAATTTCGTTGGGCGAATGCTCGGTGTCGAGCAGCAGCCAGTCGAAGCCGGAATCCGAGCAGATCTCGGCGCCGATATTGCTGCACAGCGACTGCCAAAGGCCGATCTGGAGTTTCTTCGCCTTGAGGCCAGCCTTGAACGCGTTGCGCCTGAACTCGGTCATTGGTCGCTCCCCCTCATTTTCTTCTAGTTCTTTTGAAAGACGCCGCGGGCGCTAGATGAACTGGATGGCGATGCCACCGAGCGGGCCGTAATCGGCGTGAACCGTATCGCCTTTTTGCGCGAACACCACGCGGGTGAACGAACCGGCGAGCACGATGTGGCCGGGCTCGAGCGCATGGCCAAGCGGTCCGATCTTGTTGGCGAGCCAGGCGACGCCAAGCGCCGGATGGCCGAGCACGCCGGCGGCAAGGCCGGTCTCCTCGATTTCCGAATTCTTGTACATGATGCCGCCGACCCAGCGCAGATCAACATCCAGAGGCCCGACCGGACGCCCGCCGAGCGCGATGCCGGCGGCGGCGCCGTTGTCGGCAACGGTATCGAAGATCGTGCGCTGGTCCTGGAGACGGGCATCGACGATCTCGATCGCCGGGATGACGTATTCGGTGGCGCGCAGCACATCGGCGAGACCGACGCCCGGGCCCTGCAGGCGCTTGCCCATGATGAAGGCGAGTTCGACCTCGACGCGCGGCTTGCAGTAATTGGAATGCAGAACCTTGGCGCCGTCGCCGATCATCTGATCGTCGAGGATGTAGCCGTAGTCCGGCTCATCGATCATCGACGAGCGCTGCATCGCCTTCGAGGTCAGCCCGACCTTGTGGCCGATCAGCTTGGCGCCGGCCGCGATCTTGCGGTCCTTGACCATGGCCGAGATGGCGTAGGAATCCTCGATCTCGATTTGTGGATACGTCACGGATAGCTGGACCGCCTGCTTATGCTCGGCCTGAGCCTGCATCAGGATATCGGCGCATTTTTTGCGATCGGCATCGGAAAGCATCGGACTGGTCACTCCCATCGTTTCGTTTTCTGTAGCGGCTTCGGCGGCAAATTAAAATGGGTATGGCGCGGCAATCCGTGGAGCCGGTCCTGCGCCGGTGGCCCGGCGTACCGCGTCAGTAATGCGGCGGCGGCGGCTCCGGCGCCCCGCCACCGCCGCCCGTGCTTTGCGCTTCCTGCACCTGATCGGCGAGCCGCGCCACCTGGCGGTTGAGGGCCTCGATCTGCTTCCACTGCGCGGCCAGGCCCTCGCTCAAATCCTCGATGGCGCGCTCCTGATGCGCCCGGCTCATTTCCAGGGTCTCGACGCGGGCCTGCAATGTTTCGATATCGTCCATGGCCTGTCCCCGTTTGATGCGCTGGTGGATGCACCAGACCATATCGCATCCGGGTGCATCGCACCCGGACATATCGCATGTGCAACAAAAGTCTGAAATACTGCGCCGCACGAACGGGAGACAGCATGACTTTCGACACCATTATCCGGGGCGGCACCGTGGCGACGGCCTCCGATACCTTTGCCTGCGATGTCGGCATCACGGGCGGCAAGATCACAGCGCTCGGCAGCGATTTGGGCAAGGCGACGGAGATCGTCGACGCGACCGGCCTGCTGGTGCTGCCCGGCGGCATCGACAGCCATGTTCACATCGCCCAGCCGTCCGGACCCGGCATCGTCATGGCCGACGATTTCGCTTCCGCCACCCGCTCGGCCGCGTTCGGCGGCAATACGATGGTGCTGCCCTTCGCCATGCAGCAGAAGGGCGAGAGCCTGCGCCAGGTGGTGAAGGACTATCACGCCAAAGCCGACGGCCAGTGCTACATCGACGTGTCGTTCCATCTCATCATTGCCGACGCCAGCGACGCCGTGCTCGGCCAGGAACTCCCTGCGCTCGTCCATGACGGCTACACCTCGTTCAAGGTGTTCATGACCTATGAGGGTCTGGCGCTCTCCGACATGGAAATGCTCAAGGTGATGAGCGTGGCGCGCGAGACCGGCGCCATGGTGATGGTGCATGCCGAGAACTACGACGCCATCCGCTTTCTCACCGACAGGCTGGAAGCCGCCGGCAAGACCGAGACGAAGTATCACGGCACGTCGCGGCCGATCGCGGTCGAGCGCGAGGCGACCCATCGCGCCATCTCACTCGCCGAGTTGATCGACGTGCCGGTGATGATCGTTCATGTGTCGAACCGCGAGGCGATGGACGAAATCGCGCGGGCGCGCCGGCGCGGCCTGAAGATCTACGGCGAGACCTGTCCGCAGTATCTGATATTGACCGAGAAGGACATGGACGGCCTCAACATGGAAGGCGCGAAATATGTCTGCTCGCCGCCGCCACGCGACAAAGAAAGTCAGGCCGCGTGTTGGGAAGGCTTGCAGCAGGGCATCTTCTCGCTGTTCTCGTCGGACCATTGCCCGTTCCGTTACGACGATCCGCAAGGCAAGCTGACGCCCAAAGGCAAGACCAGTTTCCGCTGGGTGCCGAACGGCATTCCCGGCGTCGAGACGCGGTTGCCGATCCTGTTCTCCGAAGGCGTCAGCAAAGGCCGCTTGACGGTCAACGAGTTCGTCGCGCTGACCTCGACCAACCACGCCAAGACGTATGGCCTCTACCCCAAGAAGGGCACGATTGCTGTGGGGAGTGACGCCGACATCGCGCTGTGGGACCCGCAGCGCCAAGAGACCATCTCGCAGACGCTGATGCACGGCGGCAGCGACTACACGCCCTATGAAGGCATCGCGGTCACCGGCTGGCCGGTGTCGACCATGGTGCGCGGCCAATTCGTGGTGCGGGATGGGAAGCTGGTCGGCGCGCTCGGCGGCGGCGATTATGTGCCGCGGGAGAAATCGGAGTTGGCGAGGCCGCGCACCGCCCTTTAAATACCGCCCGTCAACGAAATGGGGGAACCAATGAGCGCCTACGTCATCTTCGACGTCGATATTCGCGATCCGGCGAAATATCAGGAATTCATGAGCGGCGTGAAGCCGGCGCTGGAGGCGGCCGGCGCCAAATATCTGGCGCGCGGCGGCGCGCACAAGGTCCATGAAGGCGACTGGACGCCGCGCCGCATCGTATTGCTGGAATTCCCCCACGTGGCGGCGTGGGAAACCTTCTACAACGGCCCGGTCTATCAAGGCCTCAAGCACATCCGCGACGCCTGCTCGTCGGCGCGGCTGGTGAGCGTCGAGGGGCTTTGAAATCTACGCCGATCCGAGCTTGCGATTGATCCAGCCGAGAAGCTTCGCCAGCGGCGCGCGCAGGAATGGCACGTCGAGCGCCAGCAACGCCAGACCGAGCGGCAGCATCCAGAGGCCGAGAACCGGCAGGAAACTGAAAAAGCCGCCGGCAATCAACACAAGCGACAGTGGCACGCGGACCCACACCGCGCCCGGCCGGCGCACGCGCTCAAGCGGACGCGAAGCCCAGTCAGGCAAGCGGGCCTGCAACAGGTCGAGTTCGAGATGCAGCCGCTCCTTTGGAGGCATACCCAATAAGAAACATGGCCGGGGATTCGTTCCCGCCCCAGGGGTCATGCCCGCCAAAGCGGGCACCAGGCGACTAGTGCTTCAGCTTCGGATCGACCGCAAACTTGGCCTCGGTCTTTTCCGTGATCTCGTCGAGCGTCACGTCGGGCGCGAGTTCGATCAAGGTCATGCCTGAGCCTTTGCGGTCGATAGTGAAGACGCCGAGATCAGTGATGACCATGTCGACCACCCCTGCCCCGGTCAGCGGCAGGCTGCACTTGTGCAAAAGCTTGCGGTCGATCAAGCCGTCCTTGGCCTTGGCGGTGTGCTCCATGATCACGACCACCTTCTTGACGCCGGCGACGAGATCCATGGCGCCGCCCATGCCCTTGACCATCTTGCCGGGGATCATCCAGTTGGCGAGATCGCCGTTCTCCGCCACCTGCATCGCGCCGAGAAGCGCGATGTCGATGTGGCCGCCGCGGATCATCGCGAATGAATCGGCCGAGGAGAAAAAGCTGGTGGTCGGAATTTCGGTGACGGTCTGCTTGCCGGCATTGATCAGGTCCGGGTCCTCGTCGCCCTCGTAAGGGAACGGGCCGAAGCCGAGCATGCCGTTCTCACTCTGCAACTGAACGCTCATGCCGTCCGGGATGTAGTTCGACACAAGCGTCGGGATGCCGATGCCGAGATTGACGTAGAAGCCGTCGCGCAATTCCTTGGCGGCGCGTTCGGCCATCTGATCGCGGGTCCAGGGCATGATCAGACCTCCTCACCGGTGCCGGCAGCGGGGACGCGCTTGCGCACCGTGCGTTGTTCGATGTGTTTCTTGGCGTCGGGAACGTGGATCAGGCGCTGCACGAAGACGCCCGGCGTGATGATGTGGTCGGGGTTGATCTCGCCCGGACGAACAAGATGTTCGACCTCGGCGACGGTGACCTTGCCGCAGGTCGCCATCATCGGATTGAAGTTACGCGCGGTCTTGCGATACACCAGATTGCCCTCGTGGTCGCCCATCCAGGCGTGCACGATGGCGAGATCGGCGACGATGCCGCGCTCCATGATGTATTTATCGCCGTCGAATTCGCGCTCTTCCTTGCCCTTGGCGATGTCGGTGCCGGCGCCGGTGCGGGTGAAGAAGGCCGGAATGCCGGCGCCGCCCGCGCGCAACCGCTCGGCCAAGGTGCCCTGCGGGTTGAATTCGATTTCGAGTTCGCCGGCGAGATATTGCTGCGCGAACAATTTGTTCTCGCCGACATAGGACGCGATCATTTTCTTGACCTGCCGGGTCTCGAGCAGCAGGCCGAGGCCCGCGCCGTCGACCCCGGCATTGTTCGACGCGACCGTAAGATTCTTCACGCCCGAGTCGCGGATCGCCATGATCAGCACTTCAGGGATGCCGCAGAGGCCGAAACCGCCGCACGCGATCAACATTCCGTCCTTGAGGACGCCAGCCAATGCCTTGGCGGCGTCGGGATAGACCTTCTTCATGTAATTCCTGCCAATTCCCCGGTGGTTTTAGTTTCTACATGGACTTTCGCCGAAGCGAAAGGTCCAGAAACGGGCGGATGCCAGCGGCCAAATGCCTATTGCCGCGGCGGGGTGATGTCACGCACCGGGTTGCGCGGCCGCACTGGTTCCTCCGGCGCGGGCGTCACAGGCGCCGGCACGGGCATCACAACCGGCGCCGCGACGCCGCCGAGCCGCGTCGGCAGCGGCAGGCCGTGCGGATAATAAGTCCAGGCCACGAACAAGACCGCGAACAGGATCGCCGCCAGCACCGCAGCGGTGCCACGGCTGGCGAAAGTCAACAGATTGCCGATGCCGCTGGCGATGAAAACCAGCACGGCCAGCACCATCACATAGAGCCAGTCCACCTGCGCGAAATCGATCGGCATGTTTGTCATCGTGTGATCCTCAACTCGGTTACCGCCCGCCGCCCCTCATAGCAATTCTAGCGCAGACTTGGCGATTCTAGCGCAGACCCGCCAGAAGACCCACCATGTGGGTCAACTATTTGATTGCAAAGACTTTAGCCAATCCGCCACAGGCGCTATACCGGCTCGCATGACAAATGTTCTTATCCTCAGCGAAGTCCAGGAAGCGATGCAGGCCCGCTACAAGGTCATGCTGCTGGAACGCTTTCCGCAACTGACCATCAATGTCGTCGGCCATCATAACGACGTCGAACCCTATATCGCCGAGACCGACGTGCTGTTGTGCTTCTCGCCGCCGATGGCCGACCACGTCGTGCGCGATGCACCGAGGCTGAAATGGATTCAGGCGCTCGGCACCGGCGTCGACAACATCGTCGACCTTCCCTCCCTCGGCAAGGAGGTCGTCGTCACCAATATTCGCGGCATTCACGGCGCGCCGGTATCGGAAGCAACCATCGCCTATATGCTGTCGCTGGCGCGCGGCATGCCGCAGAGCGCACTAGCGCAGACGCGCAGCGCCTGGGAGCGCTGGCCGGCAAAACTCTTGGACGGCAAGACCGTCGGTATCTACGGCATCGGCCTGATCGCCGAATATCTGGCGCCGATCTGCAAGGCCTTCGGCATGCGAACCATCGGCTTTTCCGGCACGCCACGGGCCGCGACCGGCTTCGATCGCATGGTCGCGCGTACCAATCTGATCGCAACGGTACCGGAACTCGATTTCCTGGTGGCGCTGGCGCCGCTGACGGCGGAGACGCGTCATGTCATCGGCGAGCAGGTCTTCGCGGCGATGAAACCGACCGCCTATCTCGTTAATGTCGCACGCGGCGGGGTCGTCGACGAGACGGCACTGATCGACGCGCTGGAAAACGGCCGCATCGCCGGCGCGGCGCTCGACGTGTTCTCGGAAGAGCCCCTGCCCGCGACAAGCCCGCTGTGGAAGACCAGGAACCTGACGATCTTCCCGCATCTCGGCGGCTATTCGGAAGGCTACGAGGATCGCGCCATGCCGACAATCGAAAGCAACATGCGCAAGTTCTTGAGCGGCGATATGAAAAGCATGATCAATATCGTGCGCAAACCGGCATCTTGGGGACTCTAGACCATGGCATTTTCGGAACGTCTGAACACCCCGATTTCCACCGCCGAGCTGGAGCGCCGCTGGAAGCTCGTTCGCGACGCCATGGCCCGCGAGAAGATCGATGTCCTGGTGATGCAGAACAACAACGACCACATGGGCGGCTATGTGCGCTGGTTCACCGACATTCCGGCGACCAACGGCTATCCGAACACCGTGGTGTTCCCGCGCGACGACGAGATGACGGTGGTTTGCCAGGGCCCGTTCGGCGGCGTC
>JAUSBQ010000304.1 GCA_030651965.1 Pseudolabrys sp.
TCGGCTTCCTTGCCGGCCAGCGCGGTGTTGGCATAGGCGTGCGGGAAAGTCGCCTTCACGGCGCGGTTCTCGCCGGCGGCAATGCCGATCAGCTGTTCCTCGAAACCGGGAATGAACGTGTTGGATCCGATCTGCACGGCGATGTCGTCGCCGGTGCCGCCATCGAACGGCACGCCGTCGATGGTGCCGACGAACGAGATGTTGACGCGGTCGCCGCTCACGGACTTCTCGCCCTCGGCCTTCGGCGCATAGGGACGGTTCTGGTCGACGATGCGGGCAATGCCTTCGTCGATCTCGGCGTCGGTGACGTCGGTCGTCAGCTTGGTCAGCTTGACGTCCTTGAAGTTGGCAAGCTTGATCTCCGGCACGATCTCGATCGCCACGGCGTAGCTGAAGTCGCTGCCGCCATTGATGACCTTCTCGACCACGTCGGCTTCGGTCGGCAGCGTCACCTTCGGATCGGCGGCGAGCTTGAAGCCGTTCTCGGTGACGATCTGGCTGTTGGTGTCGCGGACGGTTGCCTCGATCACTTCCGCCATCGCCGAGCGGCCGTAGACGCGCTTGAGATGCGCGACCGGCACCTTGCCCGGCCGGAAGCCGTTGATCTTCACGCGCTCCTTGATCTCGTCGAGGCGTGAATTGACCTTGGCTTCGAGTTCGGCGGCGGAAACGACCACTGCGTATTCGCGCTTGAGGCCGTCGGACAGTGTTTGCGTAACCTGCATGATCTCACTTCGTTGCTGTCACGCGCGCGGCGCCGGCTTAAGGACGGCGAGGCGCGCCGGAGGTGTCGGGATGCGGGGACCTACCCGCGTTTATCAAAACTCTCGAAGTCCCAAATCTGCTCTCTGGCTGGTGCGGGCGGAGGGACTCGAACCCCCACGACTTTCATCACTGGAACCTAAATCCAGCGCGTCTACCAATTCCGCCACGCCCGCAAAGGGCAGTCAAAAGACGTTTTGCTTAGAACGATCTAGCGCCGGGGCATAACGCGCCCGGCCGCGCCGGGCAAGGCGGAAACACCATTCCGGGCTGCGACGGAAAGCCGGACCGGCGGGCCTTTTTCGGGCGCCGCGACCTATATCGCGCCTAAATTGAAGCTTATCGCTAAAATAGGGCTTGGTTGCGCTAGCTCAAGGGCCCGGCGCAAAAGGTCCGTAACGTTAAATTCAAACGTTTGGCCAGCTTGCGAGCCACTGTCATGACAGATTTTCCGCCGGCCGGGGCGATGGCCCCCCACACCGCCATCAGCCGCAGGCGCTGGCTTGCCGGCGCCGGCGCGACACTGACCGCTCTCACGTTACCGCCGCTCGCCCGCGCCCGCGACGCACCTGCCGCGGACCTGACCGCCGGTGGATTTCGGCTTCTGCACGCGCGGCCCGGGGAGACGCGGCTACGCGGCGCCAACGAGCGACCAACGCCGATCTGGGGCTATGACGGGCTGTCGCCGGGACCGACGTTGCGCGTGAAGCAAGGCGACGAACTCAAAATCCGCCTGGTCAACGACCTGCGCCAGCCGACGGTCATTCATTGGCATGGCATCCGCCTTCCGAACGCCATGGATGGCGTGCCGCATCTCACGCAGATGCCGGTCGAGCCCGGCGCAAGCTTCGACTACCGTTTCACGCCGCCCGACGCCGGGACTTTTTGGTACCACTCCCATTTCCTCTCATCGGAACAGATGGCGCGCGGCCTCTTGGGCGCGCTGGTGGTCGAGGAGCGCGAACCCGTCGCGGTCGATCGCGATGTCGTGCTGGTGGTGAACGACTGGCGGCTGACGAATGACGGCGCCATTCACCCGAGCTTCGGCAATTTCCACGATGCCGCGATGGCCGGCCGGCTCGGCCAGTACATCACGCTCAACGGCCAGGACAGCCTGGATCTGCCGGTAAAGACCAACGAGCGGCTGCGCCTGCGCCTCATCAACGCCGCGAATTCCCGTATCTTTCAATTCCGGATCGCCGACCATGGCGCGCGCGTGATGGCAGTGGACGGGCAGCCTTGCCCGCCCGAGGTCGTACCGAATGGCGTTTTGCGGCTCGCCCCCGGAACTCGGTTCGACCTGTTCCTCGATGCCACGCTCAAACCCGGTTCACGCGCGCCGATCCTGGTTGATGACCTGCGTGGCGGCGAACTGGAAATAGGCCACGTCGTCTACGACGCAGCGCCGCTGCGTCCGCAGCCGCTCCCCGCGCCCGCGGCGTTGCCGGCCAATCCGTTGCCCGACACGTTCGATATGGCCGGCGCGCTGACGCTGGACGTTCCGCTCGACGGCGGCGGTATGGCGATGATGATGGGGCGCGGCGGCATGATGGGCGGCATGGGTGGCGGCATGGGTGGCGGCATGGGAGGCAATATGGGAGGCGCTGGCTTTCGCGGTCACGGCCTGCCGCCACAGGAGCGTATCTGGGCGCTCGCCGGCATTGCGTCGAGCGGTCATGATGGACCGCCAATGTTCAAGGTCGCGCGCGGCCGCACGGTCATCCTCAACTTTGCCAACCGCAGCGCCTTCCCGCACGCCATGCATGTGCACGGTCATCACTTCAGGCAGTTCGAAGCCGGCACGAAAAACTTCCGGCCTTATTGGCTCGACACGGTGATCGTCGACCCCGAACGCAGCGAACGCGTCGCGTTCGTCGCCGACAATCCCGGCAAATGGATGCTCCATTGCCACATGATCGAACATATGGCGGCGGGCATGGCGGCCTGGTTCGAGGTGACCTAAGCGCCGGCAAACAGCCGCCGGTAAACCGCCGGCAGTGCCTCCGGCAGGTCCTCGGCGATGAGGCCGGGACCGAACTCCCGCGCCGCCTCGCCATGCAGCCAAACCGCTGCGCAAGCGGCCTCGTATGCCGGCATTCCAATCCCCTCAGTACCTTGCGCCATCAGCCCCGCGACCATCCCGGCCAGCACGTCGCCCGCGCCTGCGGTGGCGAGATAGGCAGGCGCATTGTCGGCGATCGCGGCGCGGCCGTCGGGGGCCGCGACCACGGTATCGGCGCCCTTGAGCAGCACCACCGCACCACTGATGCGGGCCGCCATCCGCGCTTTCTCAAGTTTTGAATTAACTTTAGGAATTTGCATTTTATCTTTAAATAGTCTTATAAATTCTCCTTCGTGCGGCGTCAAAACTACGCCCCTGCCGGACCGTTTGGCGATTGTCCCGAACAGTGTTTCAGGCTCCTCGGCGAAGCTGGTCAGCGCATCGGCATCGAGCACCACGGCCGCTTCGCTGGCCAGCGCCGCCGCGACCTGCTCCCGCATTACGAGGCCTACCC
>JAUSBQ010000307.1 GCA_030651965.1 Pseudolabrys sp.
TCTCTCGCGCTGTATCAGTTCAGCAACCGCGCCAATGCCGGGGTCTCGTTCGTGGCCCCTGTGACCCATATGGCCCAGCGCTAGCGGGCCCCGGCGCCGTCGGTCCATTCGCGCCAGTGAGTCGGGCGCACGTCCAGCCGCTCGCCGCTTTGCGCGTTCATCCAGCCCGCGGCGATGCGCCGGCACGGAAAAACCAAAGCATGCGGTCCGTCCGGATCGAGGACGGCAAGTTCGAGATTGCGGTCGGACGGCGCGGTCGTTATCGGGTGCCACATTGGCTTATGTTGCGGGCCCGCCACCGCGCCGCATTGAGATAAATCAGAAAGCAGCGCACCCAAGGCGCCGCCGCGGCGGTATTCGCCGGGGCGCCTGGCGCCCGTCGCGACGACCGCCGGCGGTATTTTTTTGATCTAGATCAATAGACGCCGCTGGGAATGGTCGAGGATGGAGCTCCTTACTCAGGCACCGGCAACAACCTTTGAAGTCACGTCCCCGTCCCCCTTTGCGTCACTGCCCGATCTGCGGCATCGCCATGCAGGCGCAAAAGACGCGCGACGATACCCCGCGTTTCGATCTGTTCGAATGCCTGAGCTGCGACACCACGATCCGCGTATCGAAACCGCCGTCCGGCAATCAGTCCGACACCTGACGCGCGCCGTGCAGCCCGGGTCGATACCGCACCGCGAAAATTAATTCCGGCTGTTTGACATGGCTCAAGCCACTTCAAACCGCTGTTGATAATGATCGCCACAGCCGAAACGAGGCTGAGGCAATGACTGACAAGACGACCAAGCCCGAGACCGAAAGCGCCGGCAGCGCGCGCGCCGCCGCGCGTCCGGGGCTCGATATGAAATCCGCCATCATCAAGCGATCGATCGAACTCAACGGCCACAAGACCAGCGTGTCGCTGGAAGACGAGTTCTGGACGTCGCTGCGCACCATCGCCAATCAACAGGACGTCTCGCTGCCGACTTTGTTGCAGACCATCGACGCCGGCCGCCACGGCGCCAATTTGTCGTCGGCGATCCGCGTGTTCGTGCTGTCGCACTATCGCAACCGCGGCGCACCGGATGCCGAGCAGCGGCTGCCGCCGCCCCGCCCGGCGAACTTTTAGACCGCGCCGCGGCGCACTTTTCGCGCCCAAATTCGCCGCAATGTCGCCACCGCGCTGGGGGATGGTCGTGGAACATTCCCGCATAGCGGGACTTTTTTCCAGATAAGCCACAAGCCCGGCGGACGTTGCCGGTGCTGCGCAGGGGCAGAACGACATGAAATCCACCATCACCAAGCGTTCCGTCGTCATAGCCGGCCACAAGACCAGCGTCAGTCTGGAAGAGCCGTTCTGGAATGCCGTGCGTGACATCACCGAAGCGCGCGCCACCACCGTCTCGGCGCTGCTGCACGAGATCGACAGCGGCCGGACCAATGCCAACCTGTCCTCGGCGGTGCGCGTCTTCGTGCTCGAGTATGTCCGCCAGAACGGCATCAAGGCGCGCCTCGAACAAGACGCGACGCGGCCAAATCAACCCGACAAGCGCGAAAACGCCGCCTGACCGACTCCAAGACTCTAGTCGCGCTGGACGAACATCCAGACGCCGCCGGCGCGTGCGCTCTGGACCCGAATGCGCACCTCGCGCGCCGGATCGCCGTAATCGCCGGGCAGCGCGAATTCGAGATCGACGCGGCCTTGCTCCTGGGCGCGCACGATCTGGCCTTGAAAGTCGTTCTTGCCGCCGCAGCGCGATATCTCGAAAAACTTCTCGCCCACCGGCTGGCTGCCGTAGCCGGACTGCCGCGCCTCGGTCGCGCTGTAGACCTTAATGACGCCCTCGGGGTCCAGGCGAATGACACCGAACGGCAGGCGGTCGATGGCCTCTCCGCTGAGAGCTTCAACACGCGCCGCCAGATCGGGCGCCTCGTAGTCGACGTCTTGATCCGGCATGGAACTCTCCTGCCGCCCAGTCAATCGCGTGAATTCACGCGACTGGCTTCGCGGTCTTCCTCGCATGGCTTTTCTTGTCGTTGTCGCCAACGGTATTGGCAAACCGTGACACGCCCGCGCGCGAGTCGACAAGTGGACGAATGCCCGCCATCACCAATTCAATTGGGTGCACGCAAAGCAATCTGGGCGAGCGTCATGCGAGGTTGAGTTCCACCTCGCGGCGTCAGCCAAGGTTCAGTTCTTTGAAAAAATCGTTGCCCTTGTCGTCGATGACGATGAAGGCCGGGAAATCCACAACGTCAATCCGCCAAATAGCTTCCATGCCGAGCTCGGCATATTCCTGGCACTCGACTTTCTTGATGCAGTGCTCCGCGACATTCGCCGCCGAGCCGCCGATGGTGGCGAGATAGAAGCCGCCATGCTTCTTGCAGGCGTCGCGCACCTGCGACGAACGGTTGCCCTTGGCGAGCGAGATCATCGAGCCGCCGGCTTCCTGAAACTGATCGATGTACGAATCCATCCGCCCCGCGGTGGTCGGGCCGAAGGCGCCCGACGCATAGCCCGCCGGCGTCTTGGCAGGTCCCGCGTAATAGACCGGATGATCCTTGAAATAGTCCGGCAGCCCCTGCCCCGCTTCCAGCCGTTCGCGCAACTTGGCGTGCGCCAGATCGCGCGCCACGATCAGGGTGCCCGACAAAGACAACCGCGTCTTCGGCGGATAGGCCGAGAGCTGCGCCAGGATGTCCTTCATCGGCCGGTTGAGATCGACCTTGACCACCGCGCCGCCCAGTTTCTCCTGATCGAGGTCGGGCAGATACTGCGCCGGATTGTGCTCGAGCTCCTCGAGGAAGACGCCGTCTTTGGTGATCTTCCCGAGCGCCTGGCGGTCGGCCGAGCACGACACGCCAAGGCCGATCGGCAGCGACGCGCCATGGCGCGGCAAACGAATGACGCGCACGTCGTGGCAGAAATACTTGCCGCCGAACTGCGCGCCGACGCCGGAGGCCTGCGTCATCTTCAACACTTCCGCTTCCATCTCGAGATCGCGGAACGCATGGCCGTCTTCCGAGCCCCGGGTCGGCAGGCTGTCGAGATATTTGGTCGAGGCGAGCTTCACCGTCTTCATCGTCAGCTCGGCCGAAGTGCCGCCGATGACGATGGAGAGATGATAGGGCGGGCACGCCGCGGTGCCGAGCGTCAGGATCTTTTCCTTGAGAAACGCCAGCAGGCGGTCATGGGTCAGGATCGACGGCGTCGCCTGAAACAGGAACGCCTTGTTGGCCGAGCCGCCGCCTTTGGCGATGAACAGGAACTTGTAAGCGTCGTCACCTTCGGCATAGATCTCGACCTGGGCCGGCATGTTCGACTTGGTGTTCTTCTCCTCGAACATCGTGATCGGCGCGAGCTGCGAATAGCGCAGATTGCGCTTGAGGTAGGCGTCGTGCGCGCCCTCGGCCAAGGCGCCCTCGTCCGAGCCGTCGGTGAAAACGCGCTGGCCCTTCTTGCCCATGATGATCGCGGAGCCGGTGTCCTGGCACATCGGCAGCACGCCGCCGGCGGCGATGTTGGCATTTTTCAGGAGGTCGTAGGCGACGAACTTGTCGTTCGCGGTCGACTCCGGATCGTCGAGGATCTTGCGCAACTGCTTGAGGTGCGCCGGCCGCAGCAGATGATTGATGTCGGTGAACGCGGCTTCCGCGAGCGCGCGTAGCGCCTCGTGGCTGACCACGACGACCTCGCGGCCCATCACCGTCTCGGTCTTGACCCCTTCGGCGGTGATCTTGCGATAGACGGTGTCGTCCTTGCCCAGCGGAAACAGGGGCGTGTGCTTGTAGGGCGGGAGCGCGGGGCTATCGGCGGGGGGCGGGGTGACGGGGGCGTTCATGGGTAGGTCCGTAATTTTAGGGCTAATTTAGCTTCACTGATCAATTGCACATCTTGATTTGAAGGGCACATCAATTTCAAATACCACCTATAATCGCATTATTCCACGATGCACCCCCTCCTTTTTTTCAGGTCATTTCTATGGGCAAAATCAAAAACCCAAAGCTCTTTAGCAAGGAGTTTGGCATCGATCCCAAGGAACTAAGAGTCTGTCCGAAGAGATCATACGGGATTGCATAGCTTTCTCAACATGAGCCTGATGGAGGCGAGACGCAGAAACGCGAGCGCCTTTCGATTGAGATTTTCCCAATCCTTTGCGAGCCGTCTGCAGCGCCCGAGCC
>JAUSBQ010000313.1 GCA_030651965.1 Pseudolabrys sp.
ATTGAACTGCTGGGCGGCGGCAAAGTGGCGCTCACCGTCGAGCACATGCGCGGAGTGCCGCAGAACCCGATGACCACCGATGATGTTGTGCGGAAGTTTCATTCAAATGTTGGCGGACTTTTTCCGGCACATAAGATCGACAGGATCATCGATATCGTCATGTCGCTGGACGGCATGAACGAGATTCAGCCCCTAATGGCGGCTTGCCGAACCCGCATGAAAAGCCATACCAGGCGGCTATGCGTATAGTAGATTCTCATCATCATCTCTGGGATCTCGGCAAGAACTATTACCCTTGGTTATCAGACCAGGTGCGGACCGTTTCATACGGCGACTATTCTGCAATTCGAAAGAACTACCTGTTAGAAGATTTTCGGCGGGACATTCGTGCCGTCAATGTCGTCAAGTCCGTCCATGTCCAAGCGGAATCGCAGGATCCGGTTGCGGAAACACAATGGCTGCAGAACATAGCAGACGACCCGGAGTCAGGCGGTTTTCCCCATGCCATCGTCTGTTACGTCGACCTATCGGGTCCGCGCGCTAAAAAGACCCTGGCACGTCATTGCACATTTACGAACGTGCGTGGAGTTCGACAGATGCTGCATTTTGGTGCGGCCGCAACATACCTTCGAAACGAAACGTGGCGCCGTAACCTCGCCGCACTGACGCACTTTGGTTTATCTTTCGATCTTCAGATCTTGCCGTCGCAGGCGGCGGAAGCGGCCGAGATTATCGCCAGCAACCCCAATATTGAATTTGTCCTGGATCACGCAGGATCCCCGACCCAGGCGGCGCTCTTGGACAAATCCTGGCAAGCGGCGATCTCGCTACTCGCCCAATTTCCGAACCTGTCTATCAAACTGTCCGGTTTCGGCATGTTTGACGGCTCATGGACGGCAGCCACCATCGAACCGATAGTGCAACATGTCTTTCAGTCGTTCGGCAGCCGGCGCTGCATGTTCGGAAGCAACTTTCCAGTCGACTCTTTGATGAAGGATTACAATTCTATTTGGGATGCATTTTCAGCCAGCGTCTCCGCGCTACCCCGCTCCGAGCAAGAGCTCATTCTTGCGGGCAATGCGGAACGGCTCTATCGAATCTGACTTGCAGAACTCGACGCGTCCACTGACTTTTTCAAGCGGAATGAGGAACCAGTTCGCTGGACTTTTTGCCGGCCGCAAGTTCCGTGGTTGATCGGCGTCACGTACGCGCCGCGCCCTTCGACAGCGTCACCGGCGGGTCGCTGATCGGCAAACGGGCTACACATTCCCACTAAATTTGATGGCGGTCCCGAGAGGAGTCGAATGTAAATAGGCGTCGAATTAAGGGTCTGACTCAGTTCCGATGATATTCTGGATTCGACTGGCGTGGTTTTCGAAGGAGAATCAGCGCCATGGCCGTCCAATTCCGTTTTTCCAACCTGATCCCGCCCGAGTTGGCCATTGACAGCGTGTCGGAGGCTGCTGACGCGCTCATTGTCTGCGCCAGGGCGCTCACGACAAGCCGGGCCTGTCCGCAGTGCGGAACGGCATCAAGCCGAGTCCACAGCCGATATATCCGGACGGTGCTCGACTTGCCGTGCTCGGGTCGCAAGGTCCAGCTTTGCGTCTCGACCCGGCGCTTTGCCTGCATCGCCTCGCATTGCCGCCAGAATATTTTCGCCGAACGCTTCGGGGACGACATGCTGTCGACTCGTGCACGTCGGACCGCGCGATTGGAATGTCTGGTTCATCATCTCGGCCTTGCCTTGGGCGGACGACCCGCCGCCGGCTTCGCCAAGCGGATGATGATGCCGGTCAGCAATGACACGCTGCTGCGTGTTGTCCGGCGTCGGGCCCAGTTGCCGACGGAACCGTTGACCGTCGTCGGCATCGATGACTGGGCGTATCGGCGCAATTGCCGCTATGGCACCATCGTTTGCGACCTCGAACGGCACCGGATCGTCAAGCTGCTGCCCGATCGTGAGGTTGCAACGGTCGAGTCCTTTCTGTCCAGCCATCGGACCATAGAGATATTGTCGCGCGACCGCGGTGGCGGTTATGGCCAGGCTGGCGCCAAGGCCTTGCCGGGCGCCGTACAGGTAGCCGATCGCTGGCACCTCATGGAAAACGCTAGTGCCGCCTTCCTCGACGCGGTGCGCAAATCGATGCGTGACATCCGCGCAGCGATCGGCACCACCACCATCAATCCCAAGCTGCTGACCGCCGCTGAACGACTGCAATATGAAGGCTTTTTGCAGCGTGAAGACACCAATGCTGCCGTTCTCACCCTGCACAAGGACGGCGTCCCGATCAAGGAAATCGCCCGCCGTCTTGGCCACAGCCGCGGACTTGTCCGCAAGGTTGTCCGAGGCCTGCGAGCCGATGTGTTCCGTACCCGGGAAAGCACGCTGGATGCCTGGTTGCCTGATCTTGAAGCTGAATGGGCAAACGGCTGCCGCAACGGTGCCGAGTTGTGGCGCCACTTAGCAGCGCGAGGTTTTCGTGGTTCACTTCGCGTGGTGACGGAATGGGCAACGCGCCGCCGACGTGCCGAACAGGCCACCGACCAACAGCTTCAAAAGGCGCCGTCGGCACGGACCATTGCCCGGATGATGACGATCGGCCGCAATCATCTGACCAAAGCCGACACCGTCGCGATAACCGCCATCGAGACTGGAGTGCCAGCGCTCAATGCCGTGCGCCAACTCATCGACCGCTTCCACTCCATTATCAGGACCAAAGCCATTGCCGATCTTGATCCCTGGATAGAAGTCGCGAGCGAGAGCTTGGTTGCGTCGTTTTCCAAGGGCATCGCCAACGACCGCGACGCGGTCGGCGCCGCCATCATAGAACCGTGGTCGAACGGCCAGACCGAAGGGCAAGTCAACAAGCTCAAACTGGTCAAACGCCAAATGTACGGCCGAGCCAAGATTGATCTGCTCGAAGCTCGGTTAATTGGCGCAAATTGAGGTGAGGTCGCGTCATCGGAACTGCGTCAGACCCGAATTAAGCCCCTTGAACTAATGACAGCAAATCCTTGCGACAAATGACTGAAACCGCGTTCAGGTGGGGTCACGACCGGCGCCGATCATAACCCCGCCCCAACTGCGTTTTCTCAATCGGCTTCAAAGGCTTCTTGCCGAAACTTCCGTCAGTTTGACCCCCACGCCGAATCACATCCGTCTCCCTAGGGAACGGATTCTACCCATAATCGAGGGCGCTTAAGGGGGGCATGGTCACCAGTAGTGAGCAACCTTAATATAGCGCGTGCAGAATCCGCTAGTTTTGCTCGCTTCACTTCTAAAAGAACGCTGGAGGCCAGCCAGGTCCTTTCGGAGAATTTTCGTCAGGTCGAGATCTTGCTAGGCGCCCTATCAGAATGAAGGCCGCGACAAAAACAACAATGAGCGCAGCTATCAGCATGATCGACATAATCATATTCCCGATCTCCGTATGAGCCGAGTGCTATTCTATAGTATTTAACTCGGCTGGCGTCCTCCGAAAACTCCTATGACCAAAGCGCACATCTGACCTGCCTGTAGGTTCGCTTCAAGGAGAGTATGCGAATTTCGAATGCACACGGCTTAAAGCACGTCGTTCGGTGGCCAGATGAGACGGCACAAACGGTGCGCAATTGACCTGTTCAGTCTTATCAATGTTGCCTCACCGGACCTTTTCGTCGCTGACGACGCGATTGTGCGGGCCAAATGGTTCTTCTAATCGCCTAGCCTATCTTAAAACGCAATATGCTAAACGAGTAAGCACATCGTCGTGATTTACAGCTTTACTTTTTGCGCAGAGTGCGCGGCATTGCTCCCAGCGCGACGTCCTGAGGTATGCCCAGCCGAGATGGTGACCGTGCCCTTCAAGTAGCAAGCCGCCCTGACCCACGGAACCTGCCGCCAGGGACCGGCGACCGTACGCGCGATTATCGCCAGCTCGGCATCCGCGCGCCGCTCTATGTCAGCCATGGCGTCGGCTCGAAGCATTATATCGAGTTGGTCCGCGCCGCCGCCAATGGGGTGCGGCCGCCGGCCGCCGCCTTGCTCGTCGCCGACAGGCTGCCGGACAGCGATCCGCAAAAGAAGGTGCTGGTCGATTATCAGACGACTTACGAAAAGAACACCGGACAGCCGGTGTCGACTTTCGGCGGCCATGCCTATGACAGACTGATGATCCTGCTCGATGCGATGAAGCGCGCCGGCAGCGCCGACAAGGGCAAGGTGCGCGACGCGATCGAAGCGGCGCGCAATTTCATGGTCACCGGCGGCGTGGTCAACATGTCGGCCACGATCATCTCGGCCTCGACCTTTCGGCCATGCGAATGATCCTTTGTCGAGGAGATAGTCGAGATGGCGGACCATCACATCGATCTCGGTGCCCGCCTTCATGCTGCCGTCGGCGCGAAGAAAACACGTCGCGAAATTCAGGCCGACCATGCCGCCGGTGGCGCGGATGGCCGCCAACTGGCGGTCGGTCAGATCCCTCGGCGACGGGCACAGCGCGTGGGCGTTGGAATGCGTCGCCACCAAGGGCGCCTTCGACAGACCGGCCGTAGAATTAAATAGGCAACTGCGAGAAGTACGATCTCGGTCCCGAGAGGCATACTGCCTCGATCAATGCCCGGTGTTCAAGGCGCCGGGGCTCCGCGAAATCGCGTCAAGAATGCGTTCGGGAGAGAAAGGTTGATGCGTGATGACCGTTTCAAACGGCACCAGCGCATCGTTCACCGACACCCAAACGGCGCCCATTGCGCCTATGAGGCCGGCTTCACCGACGCCTTTCGCGCCCAGTTCGGTCGCGGTTTCTGGTGTTTCCACATGCTCGACGAAAATATCCGGCAGATCGCCGGCCATCGGCACGAGATAATCGACCAAGGTTCCATTCTGCAGGTAGCCCTCCGGGCTGTACATGCATTCTTCGAACAGCACTGCCCCGATGCCTTGCGCAATGCCGCCGCGCACCTGTTCGTCGACCAACAGGGGATTAATGATCCGGCCGCAGTCGTCGACCGCCCACTGGCCAAGTAACTTGATGAAGCCGCTTTCGACATCGACCTCGACATAGCTCGCCTGCACGCCGTTGGCGAGATAACACATCTGGGCATTCGCGGCGAAGCTATGGCTTACCGACAATTGGACATCGAAATCCGCCGGCAACGTATCCTGGCGGAAGTAACCGACCTTGGCGACATCCGCGAGGCTGATCACCGCCATTCCGGTTTTGGTATTGACGACCTGACCGCCGGTGATGTCGAGTTGCTCGACGCTCGTCTGCGTAATCGCCGCTGCGAGATCGAGAATGTTGGCTCTCAGCTTGCGCCCTGCCCCCAAGGCCGCCTCGCCACCGATCGCCATACCACGCGATGCCCAAGCGCCGCCGCCATAGGGCGATATGCTGCTGTCGCCAGCCATCACTCCGACATCTGCGTAAGGAACGCCAACGCTATCCGCGATGATCTGGGCGATCCCCGTCAGCGTCCCTTGACCCTGATCGGTGATGCTGGTGACACAACGCAGGACTCCCGACGGTTCGAGCCGCAAGTTGCAGCCGTCTTGCGTCGAGATGCGCGCGCCAGAAGGGCCATAATAGGGAGGGCCGTAAGCGGTCTGCTCGACAAAGGTCGCAATCCCGATGCCGCGGTAAATCCCCTCCTGACGCAGGGCCTGCTGTTCCTTGCGCAGCTCATCGTAATCTATCAATTTCACCAGCTTATCGAGACATTCGTGGAAGGAGACCGTCTCGAGCTTTTGCCCGCCCGGCGTGACGCAGGGATAGGAACCCCTGGGCCGGTAATTGCGGCGGCGAAACTCGACAGGGTCCATGCCGACGGCCCGCGCGGCGCGGTCCGCCAGCACCTCGGTCAGAACGCAGGCAAATGGCATACCCACGCCGCGATACATCCCGACCAGATTCTTGTTCACGTAGAGGCTGCGTGTGCGCGCCTTGTAGTCGCTGAAGTTATAAGGCGCACCCGACATCGTGATCGCCATCATGCCTTCGGCGACATTGAATCGCAGCGGCATTCCATAGGCGCCGACAGCGCCAAAATCTTCGACCTCCATCGCCGTAATATCGCCGGCGGACGAAACCGCCATGCGGCCGGTCAAGACGTGATCGCGCGCATGCGCGTCTGCGAGAAATGACTCCAGCCGGTCGGCGCAATATTTCACCGGCCGACCAAGGCGCATGCTGGCCGCCGCAACAGCCAGTTCCTCCGCATAGAGGTTGAGCTTCATGCCAAAACCGCCGCCGATATCCGGCGCGAGCACCTTCACTTTGTGTTCAGCTATGCCCAGATGCTGGCTGAAGACGTCCTGCATCTGGAATGGCGACTGATGCGAATGAATGACGGTGAGGGAGCCGTCGCCGGGGTTGAAGTCAGCAATGAGACCTCGCGGCTCCAGCGTCATGGCCAGTTGGCGTTCAAATCTGAACTGGTCTTCGACGACAAACGCCGCCTCCGCGAACGCCTTGTCGGTATCGCCTTTGTTGATAGTGAAATCGAAGGCAAGATTATCGCCCAGTTCCGGATGAACGACAGGTTTGCTCTTATCGAGCGCATCCAGGGGATGCGTCACAGCCCGCAGGGGATCCCACTGAATCGTGACCTGCTCGGCCGCGTCCTCGGCTTCCGCCCGCGTCAAAGCCACGACTGCGACGACCGGCTGACCCTGCCAGACCGCACGCTCGGTCGCCAGAAGGCTCTGCGGCGGCGAACGATGCCCCGGCCGATGCAGCGCGACGCCGACCAGCGGCTTGCACATGGGATTGAGATCGTCGCCGGTCAGCACCGCTTCGACGCCGGGGGCGCCCAGGGCTTCGTCAATTCGGATGGATATAATACGCGCGTGCGGATGCGGGCTGCGCACATAGGCGAGGTGGAGCATGCGCGGCAGCTTGATGTCATCGACGTAACGGCCCTTGCCGCTCATCAACCGCGTCAATTCAGAGCGCGGAATGCTCGCCCCAATTGCCTTTTGTGAACTCCGGCTTTTGTCAGCGCTGTCGGCCATCATGCCACCTTGCCGGGATGGGAACTGACGGCGGCAGCAACCGCATCGACGATCGCGTGGTAGCCGGTACAACGGCATATATTGCCGGAAATGTATTCCCGGATCTCGTCGCGGCTTGTCGGCCGGCCCTGTGAAACCAATTCATAGGCCGTCAGCAACATGCCCGACGTGCAGAAGCCGCATTGCGCGGCGTTGCGCGACAGGAATTCCTGCTGCAAGGCGGCGAGCGCGCCGCTCGCGCTCAGGCCCTCGATCGTGTCGACTGACTTGCCGTGAACCTGTGCCGCAAGAATGAGGCAGCCGCGGGTGGTGTGACCGTCAATAAGTACCGTGCAGGCGCCGCACGCCCCGTGCTCACAGCCGAGATGTGTGCCGGTCAACTCCAATTCCTGTCTCAGAAAATCGGCGAGATGCTGTCGAACCTTGACGCGGCCTTTGTAGGGCTTGCCGTTGATCACTGTTTCGATCTCGGCATATTCGAGACCTTCAAGATCAGCATCAGTCATCATTGTGTCCCACTTTCCGCAAGGCGGCTAACAATCCTTTGCGTCAACACCTGCGCAAGCCTAAGCTTTGTCTCAGCACGCCACCCCGGCGTATCGTCCGGTTCCAAGTCCTTCGTCACTGCATTTCGGATGGCGCCACGATCCGCAACGGGCAGCTTCAATCCGCATAACGCGGACGAAACCTGCTCGGCGAGCTTTGCCCGGTCAACGCAGCCGAAATAAACAGCCCGCGCCGTTTCGATCTGATCGCCGCCGACCAGCGCGGTCACGGCCAGGCCGACCACCGCGAAATCGCCCTGCCGCCGCGTGAACTCGTCGAAAGCGAAACGCGTGTGCGGTGGCGGCACCGGAAAGCGCACCGCGAGAATGAGTTCGCCTGGCTTTAGATTCGTATCCATCAGGCCCGTGAAAAAATCGGTCGCCTTTACCTCGCGCTCGCCTTCCAGCCCGCCCACGACGATGGTCGCATCCAGCGCCACGGCGCAGGCCGGCAGCTCGGCTGCTGGATCGGCATAAGCGAGACTGCCTCCCAGTGTGCCGCGGTTGCGAATGGCGGCGTGGGCTACATGCGACACAGCCTGAGGCAAGAGAGGGATCCGCTCCTGCAATGCCTTTGAGCGGAGCACCTCCACATGGCGAGTCAGAGCACCAATGCGGACTTCCTTGCCGCCGCAATCCATGCCCGACAACTCCGGGAGTCCGCCGATATCGACCAGCACCTTTGGGCCGGACAGCCGCAAATTGAGGCCAGCCATCAGGCTTTGCCCGCCCGCGATAGCCACGGCATCGCCGTTATGGTGCTGCAGAACCTGGTACGCATGCTGCAACGAGCGAGCGCGCACATAGCGGAAACTTGGCGCTTTCATATCGTCGCTGCGAGTCCCAATTTGTAGCGTGACGCGCTGGGCTGTCCGCTAAATTCCTAAATACGAGTCGCGAATCTTGTCGGCCTTCAGCAGATGGTCCGGCGAACCATGGATCGCAACGCGGCCGGACTCCAGAACATATCCGTAATCGGAAACCTCCAGGGCCGTCACCACATCCTGCTCAACCAGCAGGATCGACATGCCCTTCTCCTTGAATTTAACCAGACTTTCCGCAAGCAATTCGACCATGCTGGGGGCCAGCCCCAGCGACAGCTCATCGATAATCAACAGGCTCGGCCGCGCCATGAAGCCGCGCCCCATCGCGCACATCTGTTGTTCGCCACCCGACAGCGTCGTCGCGTCCTGCGACGCACGCTCGCGCAAAATGGGGAACACGTCGAAGACAAATTCGAGATCGGCGGCAACCTCCGCTTGTGCCTTGCGGTGGAACGCACCCAACAGGAGGTTATCCCGGACACTCAAGGACTTGAACAAACGGCGGCCTTCCGGGACGTGCGAAATTCCGCGCGCCACGATCGCGTCCGGGGAAGCGCCTTTGATCTCGTTGCCAGCGAACATGATGGAGCCAGTGCTGGCCCGCGCCGTTCGGTCCGACGATCGCGACGATCGACCTTTCGTGGACATCAATGTCGACGCCCCAAAGACTTGGATGTCGCCGTAGCCGGCCTCGATGTTGCGGACACTGAGTAAGGTCTCACCCATTTAGGCACGCTTCAGGATCGAAAACCGACACTTTGGTGAAACGTTATCATGCGAGTGACGCCGCGTCTAGCGATTGACCACACGCCGGGCGATGCGCGGCGACGGGGTGGTACGCAAATTGCTAGACGGTTTGGGAGATCCCCCGGCGCTAAAGGCTTGGAAACCGAATTATTGGCTCTTTCCTGACGAACTGACGGAGAGCATAATGAGAACATCATGTCGCATGGTCCAAAGAATACGGATGGCTGCGACACTTATCTCCTACCGTAAATTGACAGGAGCAAGTCCTGTGGTAACGTTTCCAATCTTCATGTGAGATTTCTTGATGAGGTCAACGCCGGGCTCAATACCAGCGAGCTCAACAGTGCGCTCGATTTGGTTCGGAATATTGCGGCGCAAGGGGTGACCATCGTGATCATCGAGCATCTGTTGAAAGTCATCCTTTCGGTCGTGTCGCGCATTGTGGTTCTGCACCATGGGGCCAAGCTCAGCGACGGTCTTCCTTCCGACGTCATGAACGACCCCGCCGTGGTCAAGGCCTATATCGGCAACAAATTCGCCCAACGTTACCAGAGAGAAATCAACGCAGGCTAAAGGCGCCATTCGGCGCAATCGGCGTTCGTCATGATAGGAGGGCTCATGAGCCAGAAAGATCGGCTGCTCATCAAAGGCGGTCAAGTTTACGACCATGATGGCAATGTGCATAAACCGGCGGTCGCCGATATCCTGATTGAAGGCGGCAACATTGTCGCGGTCGAGGCCGATATCTCGGTTGCCGATCCCTCCCGCACCGAGGTCATTGACGCCAAGGATCGATTGGTCATCCCTGGGCTGATCAATGCGCACTACCATTCGCACGATACGCTTTGTCGCGGCATGTTCGAGGAGCTGCCGCTGGAAATGTGGCTGCTGTATACGCTCCCGATGGGTGCGAACCGGAGCAAGGAAGAAGTCCGGGCGCGAACGCTCGTGGGCGCGCTAGAATCTTTGCGCGCCGGTATCACCACAGTTCAAGACATGCTCGGCCTGGTCCCGCTGAGCGAAGATTATGTCGACGTTGTGCTTTCCGCCTACAAGGATATCGGCATCCGCGTCGTGTTTTCGCCGATGGTGTCCGACATCCCCGCCGTCGGCATGATACGCTACAAGGAAGACCTCCCGCAGAGCGTTCAGGAAATGCTGGGAACCAGCGCCTTGCCGGCGCGCGAGCAGCTCGATTTCCTCGATGCCCAATATCGCCGCAACCATGCGTCGGAGACGCTGCATTGGGCGGTCGCGCCGTTTGCGCCGCAACGTTGCACGCCGAAGATGCTCGAAGGTTGCGCTGATCTCGCCCATAAGCACGACCTGCGCGTCTACACTCACGTCTATGAAACCCGGGGTCAGGTGCTGATCGCCCGCGATCAATTCGGCAAGCACGGCGGCTCGCTTATTAATTACCTCGACAGCACCGGCCTGCTCGGACCGCGGCTCAATATCGTGCATAGCGTCTGGATATCGCGGCCAGAAATGGATCAGATGGTGGCGGCCGATGCCGGCATCGTGCTGAATCATCTGAGCAACATGAAGCTCAAGAGCGGCATTGCGCCGGTTTACGACCTTCGCGAGTCCGGCGTGCGTCTCGGTCTGGGTTGCGACAATTGCAGCGGCAGCGATGTGCAGAGCATCTTCCAGGCGATGAAGCTCTTCTGCCTTTTCTCGGCGGTGAGCGAATCGGAGCCCGGCTCCGCCCTAGCGCATGAGGCGCTGCGCCATGCCACGCTCGGCAACGCGCGGACCGCCGGCCTTGAGGGACAGGTCGGCGCTTTGCGTCCCGGCTACAAAGCCGACATGGTTCTCATCGACCTCAAGGACGTGAGCTACCTCCCATACAACAGTGCCGCCCGCCAACTC
>JAUSBQ010000165.1 GCA_030651965.1 Pseudolabrys sp.
GGTCGAGGCTTTTGAGCACCGGCCGCACCGCCACGAACTCGGTGATGAGACCGACCACCGCGCAGCATACCAGCATCAGCAGCAGGCCAAACACGACCGGCAGGCCGAGCCGCAACACGAACAGCGAACCGAAGACACCGCCGAGCATACCAAGCTGCCCGGCGGTGAAGCTCATGACGCGCGATGTCAGAAACATCGTGTTATAAGTCACGCCGATGAGCGCGTAGACCGCGCCCACCGCGAGACCTGACGCCAGAATTGACGCTAGCATTGGCGCAATTTCCTCAGGTGTAGCCTGGTGCGAGCTGGAAGGTGCCGTCTTTCGCGGTGCTCGCGGCCGACATCACCACATCGTTGCCCGGATAGCCGTTATGCTCGGTCGGGGTGTAGGTGTAGTCGCCGAAAACCCCGGGGAACTTGGTCACGGTGTTCCAGTATTTGATGATGTCTTCGTGCGACGAGGCGCCGGATTCGAACGCCTTGGCGACGAGATTGATGGCGTCGTAGCCACCGGCCACCCACCAGAGCAGCGTGTCCCCGAGGTCAATCTTGCCCTTCAACCGAGCGACGAACTCGGCGCTACGCGGCGGCAGCTTGCCGTTCGCGTCATAGCTGCAGCTTCGGTAGCCAACGGCGTAGACCTTTTCCCAGTTCGCCGGCTTGTCCAGCAATCCCTTGATGTCACCCGACGACATCGAGGGATGTCCGACGAAAGCAACATCCCAGCCCATGGTCGCCCGCGTGTTGAACAGACGCGCATCCATACCGGTCGACGTACTCCAGACCACAATCGCCTGGGCGCCGGCGTTCTTCGCTCGCAGCATGTCCGGCGTCAGGTCCGGCTGTGTCGCATCGATGTTCGCCTCATAGACCACCTCGGCGCCGTCCTTTTTGAGGCCCGCGACCGAAGCCTTCAGCGCGGCGACGCCGTAGCCGGTGGTGTCGCCGATAACAGCCACCTTTTTGGCTTTCAGTATTTTCACGGTGTAGCCGCGAACCGCGTCGTCCCATTGCGTGTTCGACGGCGACAGACGAAATGCGTTCGGGAATTTCTGCGGATCGATGAGGCTGTCGATGACGCAGGGATGAATGTTCGGCATTTTGGCGCGCGCCATGATCGGCGTGATGGCGAGTGATTCACCGGAGTTGGTCGGCCCCCAGACCGCGTTCACCTTGAGCTGGCTGATCATCTCCTGCGTCGCATTGACCGCCTTGGTCGGATCGCCCTGGGTGTCGCGGGTGATCATTTCCAGCTTTCGGCCTTTCACGCCGCCGGCAGCGTTGATCGACTCGATGGCGAAACGCGCACCGCGGTCAAAGCCGATAGCGGGCGCCGAACTCGGTCCGGTCAGCGCAGCGAGCCAACCAATCCGGATGGGTCCGGCCTGCGCGATGGCCGGCCCAGGTAACGAAAATGCCGATGCCGCGGCCGTTGCGGCGGTTCCGATAGCGAATTCACGACGTGTCGTTTTCATTGTCCTTCTCCCTGTTTAAGCATTCTTGTTGTCTTACGCCTGACGCCTTCTTCTACGTCCGCTCGAGATGCGAAACGTAGTCTTGATTGAACGTAAATCCCCATCCCGGTCTTTCGGGGACGAGCGCCTGCCCGTCGGCAAATTCGATCGGCTCGTTATAGAGCTTCGAAAACCAGGGCATGTATTCGAGATAATTCGCATTCGCGAGCGCACCGAGCACCTGGAGACTGGTCTCCGGAAAAAGGTGACTCGACACCGGAATGTCGTAGCTCTCCGCCATATGACTGACGCGCATGAATTCGCTGACGCCGCCGACGCGCTGCAAGTCGGGCATCAGGATGTCGGCCGACCGCAATTCAAGCATGCGCCGGAAGCCGTAGCGGGTGTACTCGGTTTCCCCGCTCGCGATCGGCGTATCGAGCGCGGCAGCGACGCGCGCAAGGCCGTCGACGTCCCACGCCGGCAGCGGCTCCTCGAACCAGGTCAGGTCAAACTCCTCCAACGCGCGGCCGAGCCGGATCGCCTGGCTTTCGGTCAGGCCCTGATTGCCATCGGCCATCAGTTTGATGTGCGGGCCGATCGCAGTGCGGACGGTGCGCACCCGCGCAATATCGGTCGCCGGATCGGGCGAGCCGAGCCGCATCTTCATCGCCTTGAACCCGGCCGCGACAAAACTCTCGGCTTCCGCGGCAAGTTCGCGGTCGCTCGACGATAGCCATAGACCGCCGCTGTGATAGGCCGGAACGCGATCCTGCGCCCCGCCGAGAATCCGGTAGAGTGGCAATTTCGACATTTTGCCGAGCGCGTCCCATAACGCGCCATCGAGCGCGGAAATACCGACGACCGGCACGCCCTTGTGCCCCAGGAAATTGATGTCCTTCCAGGCGCGCGCCCAGAAGCCGGCAATATGGCCGGCATCGCGGCCGACGATGAGATCGCCCAGTTCCTCGATCATCGCCTGCAAGACGCGCGTGCGCCGTGCGTTTAGCGCGAAGACAAGATTTTCGCCGACCACGCCATTGTCGCAATGAACGAAAATAAGAATGCACCCGAAGCTGTGAAGTTGACCGAGCGCGCTCCCGATCGGCTTGGCGAGCCTTTCGGTGACGCAGCGGGTTTCAACGCGCACGACCTTCATGATGACGCCCTTGCTGTCGTCCGTGTGGTCTCGGCAATCCGGTAACGCTCCACGATCTCGGGATCGGGATCACAACCGAGGCCCGGCCCCTGCGGCACCTTCGTGCATCCGTCAGTCGGCACGACGAAAGACTGGAATGGATTGGCTT
>JAUSBQ010000337.1 GCA_030651965.1 Pseudolabrys sp.
TCTCGTTTTTGCTGGCCGAGCAGAACACCAACATGGCGCTGCGCTACGCGCGCTACGGCTATATTCTGGAGAACGGCCGGGTGGTGATGGACGGCGATGCCAAGTCGTTGTCGGAAAACGAGGACGTCAAGGAATTCTACCTCGGCATTTCCGACGGCCGCCGCAAGTCGTTCCGCGAAGGCAAGCATTATCGCCGCCGCAAGCGCTGGCTGGCATAGTGGGCTCAATGGCCGACACGCATTACGATAGTCTCGAAACCCGCAGCCCTTCGCTTCGTAATAGCGAGGAGTTCGCCGCGCTGCGGGGCGTCGTCGCTCGTGCCATGACCGCGCCGGGCTGGGCGAAACATCTGGCCGGCGTCGATGCTAAAGCCGTCACGTCGCGCGCTGCGCTGGCGAAACTGCCGGTGTTGCGCAAGTCCGATATCGCGGCATTGCAGGCGGAAAACCCGCCGTTCGGCGGGCTCAACGTCACGCCGCCGGGTAAGGCGAAGCGCCTGTTGATGTCGCCGGGGCCGATCTTCGAACCGGAAGGGGTGGGCGCGGATACCTGGGGGGCGGCGCGGGCCTGCTATGCCGCCGGATTCCGCGCCGGCGACATCGTGCACAACTCGTTTTCGTATCATCTCACGCCGGGCGCCTTCATGCTGGAATCCGGTGCGCTTGCGGTCGGCTGCGCGGTGATTCCGGGCGGCGTCGGCAATACCGAGCAGCAGTTAGAGGCGATCGCTCACTACAAGCCGACCGGCTATGTCGGCACGCCGGATTTTCTCAAGATCCTGCTCGATACGGCGCAGAAGACGGCCAAGGACGCGTCCTCGCTCACACGCGGCCTTGTGTCGGGCGCGGCCTTGCCAAGTTCACTGCGCGACGAATTGCGCTCTCGCGGCGTTGCCGTGGTGCAGTGCTACGCCACAGCCGAGCTCGGCATCGTCGCCTATGAAAGCGGGGCCGGTGAGGGTCTCATCGTGAATGAGAACGTCATCCTCGAAATCGTGCGGCCGGGCACCGGCGACCCTGTCGCGGTCGGCGAGGTCGGCGAGATCGTCGCCACGTCATTCAATCCAGATTACCCGATGATCCGGCTTGCCACCGGCGATCTCTCGGCGCTGCTGCCAGGCGTCCCGCCCTGCGGCCGCACCAATATGCGGATCAAAGGCTGGCTGGGCCGTGCCGATCAGACCGCCAAGATCAAAGGCATGTTCGTGCATCCGAAGCAGGTGGCGGAGGTCGGGATTCGCCATCCCGAACTGTCCCGGCTGCGCCTGGTGGTCGGCCGTGAGGCCGAGCAGGACACCATGACCTTGCTGGCCGAAACCGCTTCATCCGACCCGGCCGTGGCAGCGGCGGTGGCAGCCACTTTGCAGTCGGTGACCAAGCTCAAAGGCGCGGTAACGCTCGTAAAGCCAGGCGCATTGCCCAATGACGGCAAGGTGATCGCCGACGAGCGGCCGGTCGGGTAGGGCACCCTTGACCGCGCCTGCGGTTTGCTCCTGATAGCCGCCATGAACACGCGCGACACGACCAATCTCCCGCCCAACCATCCGGCGCCGCCGCCGCGCCGCATCGGCGTGCTGCTGGTCAATCTCGGCACGCCCGATGCGACCGACTATTGGTCGATGCGGCGCTACCTGAAGGAATTTCTGTCGGACCGCCGCGTGATCGAGGAAAACCCGGTCAAGTGGTGGCTGGTGCTCAACCTGATCATCCTGACCTTTCGTCCCGCCCGCAAAGGCCGCGACTACGACAAGATCTGGAACAAAGAGCGCGACGAGTCTTTCCTCAAAACCATCACGCGCGCGCAGGCCGACAGACTCGGCGCCGCGCTCTCCGGCGAGCCGCGTATCCTGGTCGACTGGGCAATGCGCTACGGCAATCCGTCGATCCGTTCGCGTCTCGATGCGATGCAGGCCGCCGGTTGCGACCGCATCCTGATCGTGCCGCTCTATCCGCAATACGCGGCGGCGACCACCGCCACCGTCTGCGACAAGGCTTTCGAAGCGCTGGCCAAGATGCGCTGGCAGCCGGCGGTGCGTATCGCGCCGGCCTATTTCGACAACCCGGTCTATATCGACGCGCTGGCGACCTCGCTGGAGCAGAGCCTTGCCAAGTTGAACTTCAAGCCGGACGTGATCCTCGCGTCTTTTCACGGCATGCCGGAAGAATATCTGCGCAAGGGTGATCCGTATTATTGCCAGTGCCACGCCACGGCGCGGCTGCTGCGCGAGCGGCTCAAGCTCGACTACAAGCAACTGATGCTGACCTTCCAGTCGCGCTTCGGCCCGGCCGAATGGCTCAAGCCCTATACCGACGCCACGGTGAAAGCGCTGGCCGAGAGCGGCGTGAAGAATCTCGCCGTCATTACGCCCGGCTTTTCCTCCGACTGTCTGGAGACTTTGGAGGAGATCGCCATGGAGAATGCCGAAATCTTCCGCCATGCCGGCGGCGCGAATTTCGCGGCGATTCCCTGCCTCAACGCCAGTCCGGAAGGTATCGCGGTCATCCGCAATGTCGTCGACCGCGAGTTGCAAGGTTGGGTCTAAAGCCTGGGTCTGACGGCCTTTCGCCGCCCATCAACACCTCGTTAACCATAGGCCTTTAGCGTCCGTTAACCACTTCCCGCCGGTTCCGCGGGCCGTGCGCCATGGACGGAGGCCTAAGACTGAACGTGCTGCGCCTTCCTCGCTCAACGCTTGTCCCGCGCCGCCGCGCAGGCCTGATGACGGCCGTTTGCACGTTGGCGCTCGGCGTCGGCGTGGCGTCGGCGCAGATCGTGCCGCCGGATTATCCCGATCCGCTGGCGCCGAAGCTGCAAACCGATCCACGCAAGCCGCCGCGCTTCCAGCAATTCAGCCAGCCGGCGCAGGCGCAGCTTGGGCCGCCGACAAATTTCACGACGCAGCCGTCGGCCGCCGGCAACACCGGCTTTGACTCGACCAACAGCATGAAGGCCAAGAACGCGGCAAAGGCCAGATCCAAGCCGAAGCAGAAGAGCAGCACCGATGCCTTGGCCGCCGCGCCGGCGATAGACCCGGCGCCGGCCGTCTCGCCCTATCAGAAGCCGTTTCCATCCTCCGCCCCGGCCGCCAATGCCGCTGCGCCCGGCAGCCCGCCGGTCGAGATCGGTCCGATCCGCAAGCAGCCAGCAAAGCGCAAGGCGCACAGCGAGCCCGACGATCCCTACACGCCGCTCGGCGTGCAGGCCGGCAGCTTTCTGTTGTTTCCGGCGATCGAAGTGATCGGCGGCTACGACACCAATCCGTCGCGCGCACCGAGCGCCAAGGGCGCTTCGCTTTATTCCATCGCGCCCGAACTGCGCGCGCAGTCGAACTGGTCGCGGCACGAACTCACCGGCGAACTGCGCGGCAGCTATACCGGTTACAGCCCGGACACCGAGCCGACGCTGAGCCGGCCGAACGTCAACGGCAAGGTCGATGGCCGTGTCGATGTTCTGCGCGACACCCGTATCGATCTCGGCGGCCGTTTGCTGGTGGCGACCGACAATCCGGGCAGCCCGAACTTGCAGGCCGGGCTCGCCAAACTGCCGATCTATACGACTTTCGGCGGCAGCGTCGGGCTGGGACAGAAATTCAGCCGCTTCGATCTGTCGCTCAAGGGCGATGCCGAACGCACCGCCTATCAGGGTTCGAAGCTGACGGACGGAACGACCGCCAGCAATGCAGACAGAAACTACAATCAGTATGGCGTCAAACTGCGGGGCGGCTATGAGCTGACGCCGGGCGTCATGCCTTTCGTCGAGGCCGGTGTCGACACGCGCCGGCACGATCTCGCCACGGATTCATCCGGCTACCAGCGCAATTCCAACGGCATCACCGCGCAAGTCGGCTCAACCTTCGAACTGTCGCGCCTGCTGACGGGCGAAGTCGCGGTCGGCTATACGCGGCGCAAATACGACGATGCGCGGCTGGCAAACCTCAGCGGCCTGATCGGCAGCGCGTCGCTGGTGTGGACCGCGAATGCGCTCACCACGGTGAAGTTTACCGCGGCATCGGCCATTGGCGAGTCGGCGGTGCCGGGCGTGTCCGGCTCGTTCTACCGCGACGCCGGAGTGCAGATCGATCACTCGTTCAGGCGCTGGCTGATCGGCAGCGTCAAGCTTGGCTTTGGGCTGGACGACTATGTCGGGATGTCGCGCGAGGACAAGCGCTTCACCGCCGGCGCCGGGCTGACCTACAAGCTCAACCGTTCGACCCAGATCAAGGGCGAATTCCGCCAGGATTGGTTGCGGTCGAACGTCAGCGGCAACGATTACACGGCCAGCATCTTCATGCTCGGCCTCCGGTTTCAACAGTAGATAATCTACTCGCCGAGAATGCGCTTCAACTCGCTGCGAAATTCCGCCGCGAGGTCGGGACGATCGAGCGCATAGGCGACGTTGGCGGTAAGGAAGCCGATCTTCGAGCCGCAGTCATAGCTGCGGCCTTCGAACTTGAGGCCATAGAACGGCTGGGTTTTCGCCAGCGCCAGCATGGCGTCGGTCAATTGGATTTCGCCGCCGGCGCCGGCCGCCTGCTTGCCGAGCAGTTCGAAGATTTCCGGTTGAAGGATATAGCGTCCGGTGATCGAGAGATCGGACGGCGCATCGGCCGCCTTCGGCTTCTCGACCATCTGCGTGATCTCGAAGGCCTTGCCTTTGGTTTTGCCGACGCCGACCACGCCGTACATGTGGATGCGGTCCATCGGCACTTCTTCCACAGCGACAATGTTGGCGTTGGCGTCGAGGTCCTTGGCGGCGTCGATCATCTGCGCCAGACAGCCGCGCGGATTCTTCACCAGAACGTCCGGCAGGATAACGGCAAAAGGTTCGTTGCCGACAAGTTCGCGCGCGCACCAGACGGCATGGCCGAGGCCGAGTGGCGATTGCTGACGGGTGAAGCTGGTGCCGCCGGCATCGGGCAGGTCGGTTTCCAGAAGCTTGAGTTCGTTCTTCTTGCCGCGCTCGATAAGGGTCACTTCGAGTTCGAACTGGCGGTCGAAATGATCCTCAATCACGCTCTTGTTGCGCCCGGTAACGAAAATGCAATGCTCGATGCCCGCCTGGCGCGCCTCGTCGACCACATGCTGGATCAGCGGCCGGTCGACGACCGGCAGCATTTCCTTGGGCATCGCCTTGGTGGCCGGCAGGAAGCGGGTTCCCAGCCCGGCGACAGGGAAGATGGCTTTGCGGATTCGGGTCATGGGACGGAATAGCTTTCTGCGGGGGCTGAAAACGCGGGTTCAAATACCAAGCATGAGCCGCAGGAAAGGTCCAGAATGGGACCAGATTGCGGCTGGAGACCTCGATAATCCAAGACCATTAACGTCCCAGAAACGAAAACGCTGCACCCATATGCTTGGGGACGAATTAAAATGGGCAGGCGGTATCTCATGCGAGCGACACGACCCATATTGATGGCCATTACGCTGCTTGTCGCGGTTTGCGCGACTGCGTCGGCAAAAAATAACGGCGACCGAACCGGGACCATCCCGGCGTCGGCGACCGCCCGGCCGGATGCGCGCGAATGGAGCGGCGAGGACGGCGCCTCCGGCCATCCACAGATGACGGCGGCGGCGATCCGCCAGGCCGCGGCCAATTTCCAGCCCTGCCTCGATGGGCTGTACCCGATGGCCGCGCGCCACGGCGTGTCGCGCATGGCGTATCAGAGCCTGACCGCGCACCTGTCGCCCGACCTGCGCATCATGGACCTGATGGACAGCCAGCCGGAATTCACCAAGGCGGTCTGGGACTATCTCGACATCCTGGTCAACGACAAGCGCGTCGCCAATGGCCGCGCGATGCTGGAAAAATATCGCAGCACCTTCGACGCGGCCGAGAAGGCCTATGGCGTCGACCGCTCTATCATCGCCGCCATCTGGGGCGTCGAAACCAATTACGGCGCCATCGGCGGCGACCGGCCAGTGTTGCAGTCGACAGCGACCTTGGCCTGTGTCGGCCGGCGGCAACGTTATTTCCGCGACGAATTCGTCGCCGCGCTCGATATCGTCAATCGGGGCGATGTGAAGCAGGAGAAGCTGATCGGCTCCTGGGCCGGCGCGTTCGGGCCGACGCAATTCATGCCGACGGCGTTCAAGCGCTACGCCGTCGATTTCGACGGCGACGGCCACCGCAACGTAGTCGACTCGACCCCCGATCTCATCGCCTCGACCGCCAACAATCTCAAGAAGGCCGGCTGGGCGAGCGGACAGACCTGGGGCTACGAAGTGGTGATCCCGGCGAATTTCAATTTTCTGCTGGCCGATCATCATCGTAAAATGACGATTGCCGAATGGGAGCGTCACGGCATCACCCGGCCCGACGGCAAGCCGTTTCCGCGACCGGGCGACCACGCCTTCCTGCTGGTGCCGGCGGGCGTGCAGGGCCCTGGCTTTCTGATGCTGCCGAATTTCAAGGCGATTATGAAATACAACCCGGCCGAAGCCTATGCGCTGGCGATCGGTCATCTGGCCGACCGGCTGCGCGGGGCAGGGCCGTTCGCGCAACACTGGCCGCGCTATGAGCGCGTGCTGACGCGGGCCGAGCGGCTGGAACTTCAGCACCTGCTCGAGCGCCACGGCTTCGACGTCGGCGAGCCGGACGGCCGCCTCGGCCTGAAAACCCGCGACGCGCTGCGCGATTTCCAGGCCCGGATCGGTCATGTTCCGGACGGCTTTGCCTCGGCGGGCGTGCTGGAGCGGCTGCGAAGTCGTTAACCAGGCCTCACCTTCGAGTTGACATTTTTGGCTGGCTATTGGTCCATGCTTCCTGACCGCCAGATTTGAGGCTCGGACCTTTGGCATGACGCGGAAATACCGGTTTTTGCAGCGCTTGGCGGTCGTCGCCGTTGTTGGCGTGGCCGAATGCGCCGCTATCGGTCTGGCGCTGACCGGCGCTGCGCAGGCGCAGGACTATCCGTTCCTGAGCCGCCAGCGTCAGCCGCGGGGCGACGGTTTCTTCCAGCAATTGTTCGGACCGTCCAATCGCCGTCAGGAAGAGCGCGAGTATCGGTATCAGTTGCAGGCGCCGGCGGATCATTCGCGCGCACCGGCCGTCCGCAAGGACAGCAAGGATCAAATCGAGCCGACCACCTCGATCGTCGTGATGGGCGACGGCATGGCCGATTGGCTCGCTTACGGCCTTGAAGATGCCTTCGGCGACATGCCGGAAGTCGGCGTCGTGCGCAAAAGCAAAGCGCATTCTGGCCTGCTGCGCTACGACGCCAAGAACGATCTCGACTGGTGGCACGCTGCGCGCGACCTGCTCGCGCAGGAAAAACCCAATTACGTGATCATGATGCTCGGCGTCAGCGACCGGCATAATATGCGCGCACAGGACATCGCCAAAGAAGCTGACAAGAAGGCCGACGCCAAGGATCCGAAAGATCAGGCAGCGAACCCGGCCGATCAATCCAACCAGGAAGCCGAAGACAGCGAGCAGTCCATCGTCGCGCCAGAGCCGTCCGGCAAGCGGGGCGGTTCGCTCGAATTCCGCGGCGACCAATGGGAAAAGATTTATACGCGCCGCATCGATGACACCATCGCCGCGCTCAGGAGCAAGGGCGTGCCGGTGTTCTGGGTCGGTCTGCCGTCGATCCGCGGCGCTCGTTCGACCTCCGACGCGGTCTATCTCAACGATCTGTATCGCGCGCGCGCCGAGAAGGCCGGGGCGGTCTATATCGACGTTTGGGACGGCTTCGTCGACGAAGGCGGCAAGTACACAAATTTCGGCCCCGATTACGAAGGCCAGATGCGCCGCCTGCGTTCGGGCGACGGCGTCTATTTCACCAAATACGGCGCGCGCAAGCTGGCGCATTATGTCGAGCGCGAAGTGCGCCGCTACATGAGCAATCGCGGGCCGGTGGCGTTGCCGTCGGGGCCGATGGGCCCGGTGCCGGCCGACGGCATGCCGACCGCGCGGCCGCTCGCCGGTCCCGTGGTGCCGTTGACGCTGACCAGTGGCAATTCCGAGGTTCTGCTGGGCGGCTCCGGCGCTGCCGCCTCGCGCGCCGACGCGACCGCCGCCAGCGTTCTGGTCAAGGGCGACGCGATCGCGGCGCCTTCCGGCCGCGCCGATGATTTTCTCTGGCCGCGCGGTACGGTCGCGCCGCCACCCGCGCCGCCGCCGGTCGCAGCGGTCCCGCCCGCCGCTGCATCGGCTTCCGTCGCGGCGCCGGCTGTCGCCAAGCCTGAACTGGTAAAGCCTGAACTGGTAAAGCCTGCGCCGGGCGCCGAACCCAGAGCCAGGCCGGCGCCGCCTGCCACCGCCGCACGGCCCGCGCCGCAGCCGAGGCCTGTCGAAGCCAGACCCCGCGCGGCCGACAACGCGCCGCGCCCGTCGCAACCGGTGCGTCCGCGCAATGACGGCCCCTTCGGCGCCAACGGGCCGTTCGGCTGGATGCGGTAAATCATAGACTCCGTTCGTCCCCGCGAAAGCTGGGACCCAGAGTCAAACAATCGAACTTTGAAATTGAAGCTCTGGATTCCCGCTTGCGCGCGAATGATCGGTGTTTGCTAACGCGGCAGCGTCGTCTTGCCCATCAGGAATTTATCGACCGCGTGCGCGCATTGGCGGCCTTCGCGGATCGCCCAGACGACCAGTGACTGGCCGCGCCGCATGTCGCCGGCGGTAAACACCTTCGGCACCGACGTCAGGTATGAATTGGTGTCGGCCGAGACATTGCCGCGCTGATCGAGCGCGACGTTGAGCGACTTCAACATGCCTTCGTGCAGCGGATGCACGAAGCCCATGGCCAGCAGCACCAGATCGGCCTCGATGTCGAATTCGGTGCCGGGGATCGGCTTGAATTTGTCGTCGAGCCGCGCGCAGTGCAGCTTCTTCACCTGACCGTTCTCGCCGGAAAAGCTCTGCGTGCCGACCGCGAAATCGCGGTCGACGCCTTCCTGATGGCTTGACGAGGTGCGCAGCTTGAGCGGCCAATCCGGCCAGGTCAGCAGCTTGTTTTCCATCGCCGGCGGCTGCGGCATGATCTCGAAATTGGCGACCGACACCGCGCCCTGGCGGATCGAGGTGCCGATGCAGTCCGAGCCGGTATCGCCGCCGCCGATCACGACAACTTTCTTGCCGGTAGCGACGATGTTTTCGATGTTGCCGAGCGGCTCGTTGCCGACGCGACGGTTCTGCTGCGGCAGGAAATCCATGGCGAAATGGATGCCCTTGAGATCGCGGCCGGGGATCGGCAGGTCGCGCGGCTTCTCGGCGCCGCCGGACAGCACGACGGCGTCGTGCTCGGCCACCAGCTTGGCGATATCGACATTGACGCCGACATCGGCGTTGTAATGGAAGGTCACGCCTTCGCCTTCCATCTGGGCGATGCGGCGGTCGACGTGGACCTTCTCCATCTTGAAGTCGGGGATGCCATAGCGCAGCAGGCCGCCGGCCTTGGCCCAGCGCTCATAGACATGAACGTCGTGGCCGGCGCGCGCGAGTTGCTGTGCGGCGGCAAGGCCCGCCGGCCCCGAGCCGATGACGGCGACCTTTTTGCCGGTTTTAACGGCGGCAACGTCGGCAATCAGGCCTTGCGCGATGGCGCGGTCGGCGATCTCGCATTCGATGGTCTTGATGGTGACCGGGTTGTCGTCGATGTTGAGCGTGCAGGACGCCTCGCACGGCGCCGGGCAGACGCGACCGGTGAACTCCGGGAAATTGTTGGTCGAATGCAGATTGCGCGCGGCTTCTTCCCAGTTGCCGCGATACACGAGATCGTTCCAGTCCGGAATCTGGTTGTTGACCGGGCAGCCGGTCGCCACGTTGGTGAGGAGCTGCGAGCCGTGGCAATAGGGCACGCCGCAATCCATGCAGCGCGCGGCCTGGTCGCGCACTTCCTTTTCCGGCAGCGGCAGGACGAACTCATGCCAATGCTTGATACGTTCCTCGACGGGCGCGTAGGTGCGGTCGTGGCGGTTGAATTCGAGAAACCCGGTGATCTTACCCATGCTACTCCGCCGCCTGCATCGTTGCGGCCTTTTCCTTTGCCATCTCAGCGAGCGCGCGGGCGTATTCGACCGGCATCACTTTCTTGAACAGGGGACGATAACGCTTCCAGTCCGCGAGGATGGCGGCCGCGCGCGCCGACCCCGTATAGCGCGCGTGGTCGGAAATCAGCCTGTGCAGCCGCGCCGCATCGTGGTTCGACAGATCGGCCATGACGTCGACCATGCCGCTGGTCTCGAGTTCGACGCCGTATTCCTTCTCGGCGATCGCTTCCTCTTCCGGCACAGGTTCGAGCGCGACCATCGCCATG
>JAUSBQ010000168.1 GCA_030651965.1 Pseudolabrys sp.
TCACGTTCATTGCGCGCAGCGCCGAATATACGCCGCCGGTGATCTACAGCATGGAAGAGCGCGCCAAGATGGTCTTCCTGATCGAGGCGCGGCCGGACGATCCGGCGAGCTTTCGCGTCGGCCAGCCGGTGAGCGTGACGCTGGCCAAAGGTTCGCCGAAATGAGCGCGCCCGCCGTCAGCCAGAGCGGCGCCGAAGACATCGCCATCGATGTCCGCCATCTGACCAAGACATTCGACGGCCGCGCCGTCGTGCGCGACCTGTCGATGCAGGTGAAGCGCGGCACCATCTACGGCTTTCTCGGGCCGAACGGCTCGGGCAAGACCACCACCATCCGCATGCTGTGCGGCCTGCTGACGCCCGACAGCGGCACCGGCACCTGCCTCGGCTACGACATCCTGACCGAGACCGAGAAGATCAAGAGTCAGATCGGTTACATGACGCAGCGCTTCAGCCTGTATCAGGATCTCTCGGTGCGCGAAAATCTGGAATTCGTCGGCCGCATCTATGGCATCGAGAAGCCCGCGGCGGCGGCGCGCGCGGCGATCGAGCGGCTGGGCCTGTCGGGACGCGAAGACCAACTCGCCGGCGAACTGTCCGGCGGCTGGAAGCAGCGTCTGGCGCTCGGGGCCTGCACGCTGCCGAGCCCCCAGCTTCTGTTGCTGGACGAACCGACCGCCGGCGTCGATCCGAAGGCGCGGCGCGATTTCTGGAACGAGATTCATGCGCTTGCCGCCGATGGGCTGACCGTTCTGGTCTCGACGCATTACATGGACGAGGCCGAGCGCTGTCACGAGATCGCCTACATCGCCTACGGCGAATTGCTGGCGCGCGGGACTGTCGCGGAGGTCATCGCGGCCTCGCATTTGACCACCTATACGGTGAGTTCAAACGACAGCAGCGTGCTCGCCAGATTGACCGACGAACTATCCAGTGCGCCCGGCATCGACATGGTGGCGCCGTTCGGCGCCAGCCTGCATGTGTCCGGCCGCGACAAGGATGCGCTTGAAGCCGCCGTCGCGCTCTATCGTGGCCGCAAGGAACTGGACTGGAAACCATCCGAAGCTTCGCTCGAGGACGTGTTCATCGATCTGATGAGCAAGGCGAAGGACAACTTCCAATGACCAAACTCATTCCCGATGAGGCGCCGCGCCGGCGTGAAGGACGCGGTTTCTGGCGCAAGGTCTGGGCCGTGCTGATCAAGGAGTTCATCCAGCTCAAGCGCGACCGCGTGTCGTTCGCGATGATCATCATGATCCCGCTGCTGCAATTGCTGCTGTTCGGCTACGCCATCAACACCACGCCGCGCAATCTGCCGACCGCCGTGCTGCTGCAGGAAAACAACGATCTGACGCGCGCCATTCTGGCGGCATTGCAGAACACCCGTTATTTCAAGGTCACCGAACTGCCGAAGACCGAAGCCGCTATGGACCGGTTGCTGGCCTCGGGCAAGGTTCTGTTCGCCGTCGAAATTCCGGCCAATTTCGAACGCGCGGTGCGGCGCGGCGACAAGCCGGCGATGCTGGTGGCGGCGGATGCCACCGACCCGGTCGCTGCCGGCTCGGCGATCAGCGCGCTGGGCATGGCCGTTCAGACCGCGCTGAAGCACGAGCGGGCGGTGCCCGACAGCGTACAGATGCCGTTCGAGATCAGGACGCATGCGCGCTACAACCCGGCCGGCAAGACCGAGCTCAACATCGTGCCGGGCCTCGTCGGCACCATCCTCACCATGACCATGCTGGTGTTCACCGCGCTGTCGGTGACGCGCGAGATCGAGCGCGGCACCATGGAAACGCTGCTGTCGATGCCGATCACGCCGGTCGAGATCATGCTCGGCAAAATCATCCCTTACGTTTTTGTCGGATTTATACAGGCAACGATGATCGTGCTGCTCGGCGTGTTCGTCTTCGGCGTGCCGATCCTCGGCAGCATATGGTCGCTGGCTCTCCTCAGCACGTTGTTCATCGCCAGCAATCTGGCGACCGGCTATTCATTCTCGACGGTGGCGCAGAACCAGTTGCAGGCGATGCAGATGACGTTGATGTATTTTCTGCCCAACATCCTTTTGTCCGGCTTCATGTTTCCCTTTGCCGGCATGCCGGTGTGGGCGCAGTGGATCGGCGAGGCGATGCCGCTCACGCACTATCTGCGCATCGTGCGCGCGATCATGCTGAAAGGTTCATCGATATCGGAACTGCAATACGACGCGTTAGCCCTGGTGGTGCTGACGTTGGTCACGATGACCATCGCGGTGACGCGCTTCCGCCGCACGCTCGATTAATCGGTGAGTTTCGACGACAGACCGAGCCGCACATAGAGGCTGGCGCGGCCATCGGAATCGTGGGCAAGGCCGCCGGCCGCCGACCATTCGGTATCTTCGGTCTTCATACTGGTGATGTGCAGGCCGAGGCGGCGGTGGCGGTAGCCGTCCGAGCCGAAATATTGAGCCTCCGGGCCGACATAGACGCCGTCGGTGAACAGCTCCTGCGCGACGCGCCAGCCGAACGCCAACCGTGACGAATGACTTGTTGCGATCGACGATACCGATACATCGCCGGCGATCAGGCTGTCGCGGGTCGGCTCGTACCAGAGTTCGCCGGTCATGCGCAGGCCGAAGTTCTGGCCGGTCAGGCGATTGTCCGGATCGTTCGGCCACAATTTGTGGCGCTGCCAATCGAGGCCGAAGAAGAACTTGAGCTCGGCATTGCCGCGCTTGATGCGAAATCCGGGCATGGCTTGCACCGTCCACTCGGCGCCGATCACTTTCTCACCGCCAAGCGCACCGGAGACGTAGCGATAGACGCCGCCGCCGAGCAGCAGCTTGAACATGAGGCCGTCCTGCTCAAACCCGCCGGGCGCGAATAGCACGCCGCTATGCAAGAAGGCGCCGTTGCGCCAGATGTCGCGGCCGGAAAACAGCAACAGGCGCGCTTCTTCGTCGTCGGCCCGACTGGGGACGCTCGACAAACAAACGCCGCACACAAGGAAGGCCGCGGCGAAGGAGATCGCCGCGCGAACGCGCCTTCGGAGCATCGAGGCCCCCAAGCCTCAGAACCATCCGGCACTACGGGTGCCGGGATACGATGCAACTAAAGCGTGTTGCGCGGTTGTTGTCTAGGATTGGGCTGCCGCTTTGGTCAGGCGGCGCGGCGGGCTGCCAAGCGTGCGGTGGATCATCGCCGAAAAGGCGCTCGGGCTGGCATAGCCGACGGAGGTCGCGGTCTCCGCGACCGAGGCGCCTTCCGACAGCCGCGCCAGGCCGTCGATGGCGCGCAGGCGGGCGCGCCATTCGGCAAAGCTCAAGCCCGTCTCGTTGCGGAAGATGCGCGCCAAGGTGCGGCGGCTGGCGCCGGCATGGTGGGCCCACTGGTCGAGATCGCGGTCGATGCTGGAATCGTCGAGCAGCGCACGCGCCACCCGCAAGGCGCGCGGGTCGCGCGGCATCGGCACGTCGAGGCGGCGCTCTTGGAGGCGGGCGAGTTCGGTGAGGATCAGGCGCGCCACCGTGCCGCCACGGCCGGTTTCGTCATAGTCGGCCGGCTCCTCCAGCAGCGCGAGGATGAGTTCGCGCAGCAGGCCGGAGATTTCGACCAGCACCGGCTTGCCGGGTAGGGCTGCGCACTGCGACGGATCGATATAGATGGTGCGCATCTCGATGCGGTGGCTGCGCATGGCGACGCTGTGCGGCAGCTCCGGCGGCAGCCACAGCGCGCGGGCCGGCGGCACGATCCAGGCGGATGCTGCGGTCTCGACCCGCATGACGCCCGAGACGGCGTGCAGGAGCTGGCCGCGGCGGTGCATGTGCAGCGGGATGTGCTCGCCCAGCACCCAGGTCTTGGCCATGGCCGCGACCTGATGCGGCGAGTCATCCATATTCTTGCGGTATTCAGGTGTGGCGTGTGGCATGGTGGTGCTTGGCCCGTTCGCGATGAAAATCGACCGAACATCGCCAAATGGCAAGCGCTATATTCTTGAAGACTTCATGATTCCGGCCGCAACCGAACAGACGCATGACCCAGACCAGCAGCCCCACCGCCGCCCAAACCGCCGAGACCGCGCGGCTGCGCGAGATTTCATTTCTCAATCTGGCGCATGGGCTCGATCACTTCGTGCTGCTGATCTACCCGACCGTCGTGATCGGGCTGGAACTGATCTACAACCGGCCCTACAGCGAACTGATCGCGCTTTCGAGCACGGCCTTTATTGCGTTTGGCGTGTTCGCGCTGCCGGCCGGCTGGCTGGCCGACCGCTGGAGCCGCCGCAACATGATGGCGGCGTTCTATTTCGGCTGCGGCGCGTCGTTGATCGCCATCTCCCTGGCGCCCAATCTGTTGATGCTGTCGATCGCCATGTTCATGCTCGGCGTGTTCGCGGCGATTTATCATCCGGTCGGCATGGCGATGCTGATCGAAGCCTCCGGCGCGAAAGGCCGCACGCTGGCCTTCAACGGCGTCTGCGGCAATCTCGGCGTCTCGCTCGCCGCCGGCATTTCCGGCGCGCTCGCTTACTGGATCGACTGGCGCGCGGCGTTCTACGTGCCGGCCTTGGTGCTGCTCGCTTCCGGCGCGGTCTATGTCTGGATGACGCCCGACGACCGCCACCGCACCAACAAGCGCGTGTCGAAACCGGCGGTGCCGCTGACGCCGAAAGTCATGGCCATGCTGTTCACGCTGTTCCTGTTCATCGCCTTGACCTCGGGCTTGGTGTTCAACGTCCTGACCATCGCGCTGCCGAAGATGGTCGATGAGGGCATGACCAGGGACTACTCGCTGGTCATGATCGGCAGCATCGCCACGGCTGTGCTGATCTGCGGCGCTCTTGCGCAGTTGGCTGTCGGCCGGGTGGTCGAAAAAGTTTCGGCAGCGAACCTGTTCGTCGCGGTCACCGCTTTCGGCTTTATTGGCAATCTGTGGGCGACCTATGCCACCGGCATTCCGCAAATGGTCGCCCTCGCCATTGCCGTGGCGGCGATCTACGGGCAGGTGACGGTTAACGACATCATCCTCGCCCGCTACACGGCGGATGCCTGGCGCGGCCGGGTCTATGCCGTGCGTTATTTCACGTTGTTCATCAGCGCCGGCATTGCCATTGCGATGATCTCGCTGCTGCACAAGACCGGCGGCTTCGGCCTGGTGCTCGGCGCCAATGCGATCGTGGCGCTGTGCATGTTCCTGGCGACGCTCGGCCTGGTGTCGCTGATCTCCGGTATCGAGACACGCCACGCCGCCGCCCAGCCGGCGGAGTAATCAGCCGGCGGGGACTTTGTCGGGCGCCTTGTCCCAAGCGAGCTTCGGCGCGTCGGTGCCGGCGACGGAATAGAGCGCGCCCGGCGCGTTGCGTGTCTTCTGGAACTGCTCGAGCGTCTCGCCCCGCATGGCGGCGTAGATGTGCAGGTTCGACACGCCGGTGACGGCGCCCAGTTTCTCCAGCATGAAGAAGCTGACGCCGTAACGGATCATGGCGCGCCAGTCGCGCTTGCGGATCATGTCGCGTTCGATTTCGCTCAAATCGGCGGCGGCGAAGGCGGTTTCCTGATCGGCAAGGAACACGGCGCGTTTGGCCGGCTCGGTCAGCGCATGCAGGAACGTGTTGATGCGGAAGCCCTTGACGCTCCGCGCCAAAGTGAACGGATAGGTGCCGGTCAGCGCCTCGGCGCCGGCCAACTGGTGGCCGATATGGCGGCGATAGTCGCTCTGGATGTCGGCCATGGGGGCGAAGGCCTTGGGCGCGATCGCCTCGTTCTCATAGACCGCGGTGGCGATGCCGGTCATCGACGGCAGGTAATAGCTGCGATGAACGCGCTTGATATTGGCCGACAGCGCGCCGCGCATCACCAGCCACATGATGACCTCGGCGCCTTCCATGCCGCCGAGGCGGGCATAGTCGGCCTGCGTCATGCGGGCGAGCGACTCCGGGTCCTTCTCGATCAGGTCGAGAAACTGTTCGTCCCAGGCGGTGTTGTTGAAACCGGCGCGTTCGCCATGCACTTGATGACTAAGCCCGCCGGTGGCGACCAGCGCCACCCGCAGGTCTTCCGGGTAACTCTCGATCGCCTTGCGCAGCGACCGACCGAGCTTGTAGCAACGCATCGCCGAGGGGATCGGGAATTGCAGCACGCCGACCTGCAAGGGCACGATGGCGCCCGGCCATTGCGGGCTGTGCGGCCACATCATCGACAAAGGCGAGAAGCAGCCGTGATCGAGCGGCTTGCCCTGGAAAAACGACATGTCGAATTCGTCCGCCATCAAGGCAGCGCCGATATGGTGCGACAGGGCGGCATGGCCCTTGACCGGCGGCAGATCGCGCGTGCCGCCACCTTCATCGGCGACCTTGTAGCTTTCGCCGACGCCCAGCGCGAAGGCGGAATAATGGTCGAAGAAGAACGAGGTGACGTGGTCGTTGTAGATGACGAACAGCACGTCCGGTTTCTTGTCGGCGAGCCATTTCTGCACCGGCTTGAAATCGTCGAAAATCGGTTTCCAGACCGGGTCGTTCTCCTTGTGGCGATCGTAGGCGAAACCGATCGTCGGGGTATGCGAAGCCGCGACCGCGCCGATGATGGTTGCCATAATCGTATTCCTTACAATTTGACGCAGACGTTTGTGAGCTCGGTGTAGAAGGCGAGCGAGTGGACGCCGCCTTCGCGGCCGATGCCGGATTGCTTGGTGCCGCCGAACGGCGTGCGCAGGTCGCGCAGGAACCAGCTATTGACCCAGACGATGCCGGCTTCGATGCGGCCGGCGACGCGATGCGCGCGGGAAAGGTTGGTCGTCCAGATCGAAGCCGCCAGGCCGTAGTCGAGCGCGTTGGCGCGGGCGATGACTTCGTCCTCGGTATCGAACGGCGCGATGTGACAGCAGGGGCCGAAGATTTCCTCGGTGACGGTCGCGGCCGTATCGGGCAGGCCGGTCCAGATCGTCGGCTGCACCCAGGCGCCTTGCGCCAGGTTATCGGACATCGCCGGCACGCCGCCGCCGGTGACGACAGTGGCGCCCTCGGTGACCGCCTTGGCGTAATAGGACAGCACCTTGCTGCGGTGTTCCTGGCTGATCAGCGGGCCCATGGTCGTTGTGGCGTCGTCCGGCGCGCCGATCTTCAGCTTCTCCGTGCGTTCCTTCAGCGCGGCGACGAACTTGTCGAACAAAGGCCGTTCGACAAAGACGCGCTCGGTGCCGAGACAGACCTGGCCGCAATTGGCGAAGCACGAGCGCATCGTGCCTTCGAGCGCGGCCTCCAGATCGCAATCGGCAAAAACGATCGCCGGATTCTTGCCGCCCATTTCCAGCGACACCGGCCGTGCGCCGTCGGCGGCGGCTTTCATGATCGCCGCGCCGGTGCGGGTTTCGCCGGTGAAGGTGATGGCGTTGACCTGGGGGTGGCGCGTTAGGAATTCGCCGGCCGAATTCGGGCCGAAGCCGTGGACGACATTGTAGACGCCCTTCGGCACGCCGACCGTGTTCATCACTTCGCCGAGCAAGGTCGCGGTCTGCGGCGTTTCCTCCGATGGCTTGACCACGACCGTATTGCCGCAGGCCAAAGCCGGGGCGACCTTCCATGTCATCAGCAGCAGCGGCAGATTCCACGGACAGATGACGCCGACGACGCCGATCGGACGGCGCAGCGCGTAATTGATGGCGCCCGCGCCATCCGGCGTCGCCATTTCAAAGAATTCGGTGCTTCCGTTCTTGATGGTGTCGGCGAAGACCTTGAAGTTGGCGGCGCCGCGCGGAATGTCGATATGACGTGCGAGCGACATCGGCTTGCCGGTGTCGGCGACTTCGGCGTCGAGGAATTCGTCGAAGCGGCGGTTGATCTCATTGGCGACCGCGTAAAGCATGTCGGCGCGGGCGGCGAGGGTGAGGGAGCCCCAGGGCCCGTGCAAGGCGGCGCGGGCGGCTTTCACCGCGGCGTCGACTTCCGCGGCGCCTGCTTCCGCGACACGCGCGATCAGCGCGCCGGTGACCGGGGAGCGCTTGTCGAAGACGCGGCCGCTTTGCGCGGCGACGAAATCGCCGGCGATGAAATTGCGGATATCCTTGACCGCGCTGTCCGGCTGGCGCGTGACGTCGAGCATGTTCTCTCCCCGAAAACGGCGCGGATATTGTTGCCGGGGAGAATGGTTACTCGCGCAACCGAGGGCCTTGATCTAGATCAACGGGGGCTCACAGCAATGTCGGGATCAGGTCTTCGACCTTGACCCGCATGCGCTCCTGCACCGCCGCTACCACGCGGTCGCGGTGGCAGGCGCGGGGGTCGCGGCAATAGCACAAAAGCGCGATGCGCTTGCCGGACTTGATCAGCGCCAGCAACTCCTCCAGCGCCCCTTGCGCCTCGGGGGTCTTGAGGTGCTTGGCGTAGATGCGCCAGAGCGTGTCGAGCTTTCCGGCGCGGGCGGCTTCGCGGCCTTCCGCCGGGGTGCCGAGTTTTTGCAGGTGCAGATAGGCGATGCCGTGCTCGTCGAGGGACGCGGCCAGCACGCGCTTGGAAAATCCGGGCCGGCGCGAGGCGGCGACCGCGCGGGTGTCGACCAGGAGGTCGACCTTGGCGCGGACCAGTTCGCGCAGCGCGGCAGGAACGGTGGCCTGCTCATAGCCGATGGTGAACAGCGGCGCGGCCCTCTTCGCTGCCGGCTTTTTCTTCTTCACCGCCTTCGCCACTATCTCAGCCTTTCGATCAGCGCCATGGCCGCCGCGGGCGCACGCAGCTTGGCCTCGTGGATGAAATAGATGAAGACGTCGCGCGGGGTCTTCTTGGCGTGAGTATTGTCGACGCGCGGCAGGTCGGCAGGTTCGCCGCCTTTCGCCCAGGTCGCCACGCGCTTGGCCCAGGCGTCGAGCGCCTTGGGCGGATAGCCGGCCTTGAGCTTTTCGTTGCCCTTTTGCAGGCGGGCATAGACGAAGTCGGCGGTGATGTCGGCGATCTCGGTGTAGGTGTCATGTTCGGCGTAGCAGATGGCGATGTTGCGCCGGCGGGCGAGCGTGATGAAGGCCGGCGTCTTGAACGTGTCGTTGCGCACCTCGACGACGTGGCGCAGGCCATGGCCGTTGAATTTATCCGGCAGCAGATCGAGGAAGGCGGCGAAATCCGGCTCGTCGAACTTCTTGTGCGGCCCGAACTGCCAGAGCAGGGGACCCAATTTAGGTCCCAACTCGGTGATGCCGGACTCAAGAAAGCGTTTGATCGAATCGCCCGCTTCGGCCAGCACGCGACGATTGACCGCATAGCGCGGTCCTTTCAGCGAAAACACGAAATCGTCCGGAACCTCCGACGCCCATTTGCGAAACGTCTTGGGCGACTGCGTCGAATAAAACGTGCCGTTGACCTCGATCGAGGTCAGCTTTTGCCCGGCATATTCAAGCTCGCGCGCGTGCGTCAGGCCCTTCGGATAGAACACGCCGCGCCACGGCGCGTAGGTCCAGCCGCCGACGCCGCAGTAAGTTTTCGTTAAGCTTTTCGTCATGTTACGGTCACACTTGCCGGTTATGTTAAATACAAGTGGTGAGGCGGTCTAACGATCCCTCATCCGACGGCAACGATGAGATTTTTGGCGACGGCGGATGTACCCGCGCCATTTCTCGTTTGTGGTCGTTTCCATTTTCAAGCCACCCGATTTCAGACGGACGTGCCCGCGCTCAATCGCGCATTGGCGGTGCGCAGCTCGGCATTTTCCGCTTCGAGCCCCTTGATGGTGTGGAACAGCCGCGCCGTCGACAACTGCAAGAAGTAAAATCCGAACGTCGGGTTCTGGAAATAAAGCTGCATGACGTGGTCGTAGGAGATCGCCAACGTCTCGCCGCTCTCGATGCATTCGACGGTCGCGGTGCGGCTCTTGCCGGGCTCGAGCAGGCCGAGCTCACCGATGATGCTGCCGGCCGCCAGTTCGACATCGGGTTCGACCACGCGGAAGCGGCCGGAAATCAGGAAGTGCAGTTCGGAGGCCGGATCGCCCTTGCGAAACAGCACGGTACCGGCGGCGAAATTCTTCTTGGTGGTGAATGGCTTGAGCCATTCCATCGACAGGTCGCCGTTCGCCGCCTCGTTCACCTGCTTGATCAGACGCTTCATCTGGAAGAATCGCAGCGCGTTGATCGGCAGCAGGATGCAATTGAGGATCAGCGTCGGATAGATGCCGGCCAAGGACGACCAGGTGATGAAGAGACAATTGGTCATCATCGCCACAAGCCGCAGTGGGATCATCGTCTTCATCAGGTAGCCGATGATGTTCGCAATCACCGCGGCGGCAGCGATGATACTCACGATGCCGATGTCATCGAGCGAAGTGGGCCAGTGCATGTTTTTTCTTCTGGGGCCTAAGGGGTGGGGTATGTAGGCTACTCAAAGAGAAAGGCCCGGGATATCTCCCGGGCCTTCTTTTCTGTTCGTATTGAACGGTGGAACTGGACTTAGAAGTCCATGCCGCCGCCCATGCCGCCGGGCATACCGCCGCCCATGCCGCCGCCGGCACCCTTCTTGGCCGGGATCTCGGCGACCATGGCCTCGGTGGTGATCAAGAGACCGGCGACCGACGCCGCGCCCTGGATCGCCGCACGCACGACCTTGGTCGGGTCGATGATGCCCTTGGAGACGAGATTACCGTATTCGCCGGCCTGGGCGTCGAAGCCGTAGCTGTACTGATCCTTCTCGAGGATCTTGCCGACGATGACGGAGCCGTCTTCACCGGCGTTGCTGGCGATCTGACGCGCCGGGGCCTGGATCGCCTTGCGGACGATCTCGACGCCGACCTTCTGGTCGTCGTTCTGGGTCTTGATCTTCTTCAGCGCTTCGGTGGCACGCAGCAAAGCGACGCCGCCGCCGGGCAGAATGCCTTCCTCAACCGCGGCGCGGGTCGCGTGCATCGCGTCGTCGACGCGATCCTTGCGCTCCTTCACTTCGGTTTCGGTGGCGCCGCCGACGCGGATCACCGCGACGCCGCCGGCGAGCTTGGCCAGACGTTCCTGCAGCTTTTCCTTGTCGTA
>JAUSBQ010000343.1 GCA_030651965.1 Pseudolabrys sp.
CGGCGATGAACACGCCGGCGAACATGTTGCCCGCCATCAGGATGGTGAGGATCATCACGGTAATCTTCAACGTCTTGAGCAGCGATGCGCGCAGCTCCGCCATCGAGAAGTCGCCGTAGACCACCGACAGAAACAGCGCCCCGAACGCCCCCAGCGCCGCGGCCTCGGTTGGCGCAGCGATGCCGAACATGATCGAGCCGAGCACGGCCGCGATCAACAGCATCGGCGGCCACAGCGCGACCATCGATATCCGCACCTTTTGGGCGAAGGGCGGATCATCAGCCGCCGGCGGGATACGCGGACCCTTTTCCGGGTAAACCAAGCAAAGGATCAAGATGTAGGCGACGTAGAGAAAGGCCATCAGCAGGCCCGGAAACAGCATGCCGAACATCAGGTCGCCGATCGAGACGTTGGCGACCGGCCCGAGCAGGACGACGACGATCGAGGGCGGAATGATGGTGCCGAGCGAGCCACCGGCGCAGATCACCCCCGAGATCAACGCCTTGTCGTATTTGTATTTCATCATGACCGGGATCGTCAGCAATCCGACCACGGTCTCGGTCGCACCAATGACACCCGAAGACGCCGCGAACACCACGCACATCAACACGGTACCGACGGCAAGCCCGCCCGGCAGCCGGCGGGTCCACAGATGGATCGCTTCGAACAGGCGCTCGGCGATGCCGGCGCGCTCCAGCATCGCGCCCATGAAGATGAACAGCGGCACCGCGGCGAGGACGAAGTTCGACGCCATGGCGTCGATTTTCGAGACGAACTGGAAGATGATCGACGGGCCGAACGCCCAATAGCCGAAGCCGAACGCGACCCCGATCATGGCGAAGGCGACGGGAAAGCCGATGAACAGCGCGAACAACAGCGCAGGGAACATGAGCATCGAGGCTGCGCCAAGCATTAGTGAGCCTCTGCGTCGTCAAGATAGAAGGCACGGCGGCCGGTCAGATAAAGCGCCGCCTTGATCAGTTCGGCCACGATCTGCAATATCAGCAGAACGAACGCGACGAAGAAGATCAGCCGGAACGGCCAAATCACCGGGTTCCAGGCCGACTGACCGGAAAGCTCGTCGGAGCGAAATGCGCCGATCCAGTAAATCCAGAGCGACCACGTCACCCAGCACAAGCACGGCAGGACGATGGCGTATCCCGCCATGTCGATGAGCGCCTTGCTCCGCTCTGAGAACTTCCGGGCGAATGCGTCGATGCGAATGTGGCCGCTCTTGCGCAAGGTATAGGCCATGCCGAGCAGCGCATGCGTGCCCATGACCATATAGCCGACCTCGTAGGCCCATTGGGTCGGCGCGTTGAAGGCATAACGGGCGACGACGTCATAGACCGTCGCAAAGATCAGCGGCACGACCAGCCATGCCGTGGTCTCGCCGCTGAATCGCGAAATGCTTTGGATCAGGCGAAGCAGCGCCTGCATGGGCAACCTCGAATTGTTTGGGAGGCGAAGCGCGGCCGGCCGGGGCGGTCAACGCCCCGGCCGTTGCGATTCTAGTAATTAACGTTGCGGTAGCTCGAGGCGTTCTCCCAGAGCTTTTCAAAAGCCCGCTGGCTTTCCCAAACCTTCTTGAACCACGGATTGGCGTTGCCCTGCTCCTCGGCCCACTTGACCGACATGTCCTTGGTGGCCTTCTGCACTTCGGGCGACAGTTCGATGATCTCGTTGCCCTGCTCGCGGAAGAACTTGAGCGCCTTGGCGTCCTCGGCGCCGACGCGCATCCAGCTATCCATCGTCACTTGCTTGGCCGCCATTTCGACCAGACGCTTGTCGCGATCCGACAGCTTGCCCCAGGCGGTCTTGTTGACGCAGAGCTCGAACGGCGCCGACGGCTGGTGCACGCCCGGGATGATCACGTATTTCGCGATCTTGTGGAAACCCATCGAGATGTTCTCGTAGAGCGTTCCCCACTCGGTGGCATCGATGGCGCCGCGCTCGAGCATCGGATAGGTCTCCGGGCCCGGCGTGGTGACCGACGCCGCCCCCATCGACTTGGAGATTTCGAGCCAGGCGCCGGCGGTGCGCAACTTCAGACCCTTGAGGTCTTCCATCGTGCGCACCGGCTTGCGCGAATGCAGGAAGGCTTCCGCGGTGCGGGCAAACAGCGGCATCGAGACGACGTTGAACTTCTCATCGTTGAACTGCCGCTGCAGCTCCAGGCCGCCGCCTTCGTAGATCCAGTGCAGCATGCGTTCGCTGTCCATCGAGCCCGAGAAGCCGCCGAACAGCACGACAGTCTTGTCCTTGCCCCAGTCGTAGCCCATCCAGGTGTGGCAGGCTTCGGCGACGCCGTTGGCGACCGCGGTGCGCGCCTCGAGGCCTTTGGCGAGGGTGCCGGCGGGCAGCACTTGCACTTCAATGCGCCCATCGGTCATGAACTTGATTTTCTCGGCGAAGGCTTTGGCGCCGAGGTCCATGAGCGGTCCGCCGCCCCACTCCGTCTGCATCTTCCAATTATGTTCGGCCGCCAACGCGGCGGGCGCAAACGCACCTACTGCCAGACCCAAGAGTCCGGCACAGATCATCTTTCGCATGATGTCTCTCCCTGTCGTTTGGTGATTCTTCGTTTCTTGTTTTTTCGTTTCTTATTTGCTGCCCGTACCGTGCGCGGCGTTTTGTCCGCGCCCGGCTAAACCTGCACGACCTCCTTGAGGGCGGCATCGATCTGTGCGCTGTCGAGCGTCCAGTCGTTGTCGAGATTGGCGATGACGGCCTTCATGAAGGCCTCGGACAGCCGCAGCGCCCGGTCGCCATCGCCGAAGTGATCGGCCAGAATCGCCAGCGCCAGTTGCTGCGGGTTAGAACCTTCATAGGTCCATTCGAAGCCGTATTTGCTGAATTGCTTGATATCGTAACGCTCATCGAGCGGCCGGCCATCCACCGTCACCACCAGACCATCGATCGTGCGCTTCCCTTCGTAGGTCTTCACGCTTCCCCCGCCCCAGACATTCGTCTGATATATCTGCGATATAATACAGACTTCGGCCGGGCGCGCAATGTCGAGATTTTCCAATTACAGAGAAACGGTCGCGCGAGTGAAATTCTCGGTGTAATCGATCAGATCATCGCAGCTTTTCGCCGCAAGGCGGCCGTCGCCTTTGGCAATCGCGCGCGCTTGCGTGGCGTGCAGCCGGGCGCACAGCGGCAAATCCGCGGCTTCGCGATAGTGCATGTACCAGAATCGCCGCGACAGGCCCTGTAAGAGCTTCATCGCGCGCGCGGCATAGTCGTTGTGCGCCGCTTCTATAATCAGATGGTTGAGCTCGCGGTCGAGTCGCATGAAGGAGATGTCGTCATTCGCCTTGGCCGCCCGGTCCATGCCGCGCGCAATCTCGCCGAACTGCGCGCGCTGTTCGGCGCTGGCGCGCTCGGCGCTCATTCGGCTCAAGAGCCGCTCCAGTTCGCGGCGAACCTCAAGCACCAGCAACTGGTTCCGCGGATTGATATCGGAGACGAGAATGCCCTTGCGCGGCAGGATGGTGACCAGCCCTTCGCGGGCCAGCCGCTGCAGCGCCTCGCGCACCGGCGTGCGCCCGACCTTGAAGGTCGCCGACAGCATCTGCTCGGAAAGGATGTCACCGGGCCTGAGGCGAAGCGTGACGATCTGCTCTTCGATGGCGCGATAGGCCTGCTCGGTCAGTGTCTCGGCCGGTTGACCGGAGCGTGCTCGCGTCGTCTTCCGGCTCGTCCCCGCCCGGCTGAGCGGCATCGTCTTGGCACGCGCCACGTCAGATATGCCTCCGTTTTGCAACCATCGCCGCGAACTTCTCGTACTCGGCTTCGTTCACGCTATAGGAATGATCGTCGTCGGGGAATGCCCCCTCTTTTACTTCCTTGATGTACTGCTGGATTCCGGTCACCGCCACCTCGGTGAGTTTGGCGAAGCGCTTGGTGAATTTTGGCTTGAAGTCGGTGAATACGCCAAGCAGGTCGTGGCACAGCAGGATCTGTCCGTCGGTGCCGACCCCGGCGCCGATGCCGATGGTCGGGATGGTGAGCTGCTCGGAGATCAGTTTAGCGATTTTCGCCGGCACCGCCTCGAATTCCAGCATGAAGCAGCCCGCATCCTCGATCGCCAGCGCGTCCTCGAGAATCTTCATCGCTGCGTCCGCGGTGCGGCCCTGGATCTTGAAGCCGCCGAACATGGCGATGGTGTGCGGGGTCAGCCCGATATGCGAGGCGGTCGGAATACCGGCATCGACCAGCGCCTTGAGGATATGGGCCTGCGACTTGCCGCCCTGCGGCTTGACGGCGTCGCTGCCGGCCTCCTGCATGAAGCGGGTGGCGTTGGTCAAGGCGCGGTCCACGGTATTGTAGCTCTGGTACGGCATGCAGCCGAGCACGAAGGTGGCAGGCGCGCCGCGGCGGATCGCCTGGGCGTGCATCACCATCATGTCCATGGTGGCGGGAATGGTGCTCGGATGGCCGTGGGCGATCATCGCCAGGCTGTCGCCGACCACGGCGACGTCGACGCCCGCCATTTCCGCCCATTTGGCGGACGTGTAATCCGGCACCGACATGTAAACCATTTTCTCTCCGGTCTTCTTGGATTCCCGGATTTCCGAAATAGTGCGTTTCTCGCGCTTGGCCGGAGCGGTTGCGGCCGCGTTGCCGGGCGCCTTGCCCTCCGCGGGCGCGGACGGCTTGGCGGCTTTCGTCGATTCCTGCATGTCGCTTCTCTCCCCGGATGCCATTGCGGCTGGCGCTGATATATGTCTCGTATGTTAGGGAGATGGATTCTGACCGGTCAAGGCCTAACGCGTCGTGCACAAGGAAAAGCCCCGATGATGCCTGCCAGCGCGGTGTTGCCGCTTCTGCTGTTCATGATGCTGGTGCTGATGCTCTCGCTGCACGGGCTCGCGGCCGCCGGTCACTTTCCGCACGAGCGGCGCACGCCGGCGCTACGCTCCTTCGAAGGCACGCTCATCCTGTTCGGTTCGCTGACGATCGCCGCCGTCTGTCTCGCTGCCGGGCTGATTGCCGCCTGGCAGCGCATCCCGTGGTATGCGGCCGTGATCGGCGGAGGCGCCGTCGCCCTGCTGGCGCCGCTCGTGTTGCAGCTCTTCCCGGACAGGTTTGTCGACAGCCGCTGCGCTCTCATTGGCTTCGCGGGCGCCGCTGCAATGCTCGCATTGCTGATCTGGTTCGTGTAGGGCGTTTGCCCGTTCGGCCTGACGCTCCGTTCGCCCGTTAAAGGATTCTATAGGTCGCGTAAACGTCTGCCAGAAGGCGGCCATTGAGAAGTTCGGCGCGTGAGCGGTTCTCGCCATCGACCTTCTTGAAGGCCGCTTCAAAAACTTCCTCCTCGATCTCGCGAGGAATGACGACTACGCCATCGACATCGCCGAAAACGATATCTCCCGAACGGACGCGCACGCCGCCGCATTCGATCGGCCGATCGATCTCAAGCATTTTCCCGCGGCCGCGGGAATCCAGCGGTCCGATGCCGCCGCAGAAAACGGGAAACTTCAGTTCACGGATGATGCGAACGTCGCGGCACAGCCCGTCGGTAACGCATCCAACCCCGCCGCGCATTTTAGTCGCCGTGGTGAGAAGCTCGCCCCAAGGGGCGATGCGCAGATTGCCGGCGCATCCGAGAATCGGGATCTCTCCGGGCTTGATGTCGTCGATCAGCTGGATCTCGAGTTCGTAAGGGTTCTCATTGTCCGCACCCGGATCGCAGACCGCCATATAGGCGCCCGTCCTGGCTCGACCGATGAGAACTACATTATCGTCCAACGGCCGAATGGTCGGCCCCATCGCCTGGGACATGTGGCCGAGGCTATCCAGCACGTCGGAGAAAACCGCGGAATAAAGCTTCTCCCGTGCTCGCGCCAACTCCTGAACGCCAAGCATGTATCCTCCAGAACCCGGTGGGAAGTCGGCGGAGTGTGGCTTACTGGCCGGAACGGCGTCAACTCCGCGTCGCCCGCATGACCGACAATGACTGAGGCGGTCGCGGTCAAATTTCGGTTCTTAGCTCAATCTCAGTTACCGTCGGTTACACACACTCAGCCACGGCAGGCCTCAACGATCGCCGCGGCTTGCAGCACTACCCTGTCGCTATACGGCGAACCGACAATCTGGACGCCAATGGTGCTCGCCTCCGCGGCCGTCTTGGCCGGCAACGCCAAAGCCGGAACACCGAGATAATTGAAGGCCGCGCTGTAGGCGCCGATACGGCTGTTGAAGTCCAGCACCGCGCCGGTGTCCGGCAAGGTGTCATAGGTTGCGCGCAGCGGCGCCGCGCAGGCAGTCGCCGGCAGCAACAGCACGTCACTGTCGGCTAAAGCCAGCGCCGTGAACTGGTCGAGATAGCGCGATCGCAATTGCATTGCGCGCAGATATAGAGGCGCGGGGAAAGCCAGACCCTGTAGCAGCCGCTCCGCGACCTGTGGCCCGATCAGGTCCAAATGTCCGGTCAGATGCGGCAGATGATTGGCCGCCGCCTCGGACAGAAAGACGATGGCCGACATTACATTGAGATCGGCCATCATCGGCAAACCGACTTCCGCAACGTGATGCCCCTTCCCGCGCAACTGGGCGATGAGGCCGCAGAACGCGTCCCACACATCGTCGTCCGGCGGCACGGGCAATGACTCGCGGTTGAGCACCGCGAAGCGCAACTTTTGCCCCGACCCCGGCGCCAGCGGCGCTGTCGGCACCGCCATCATGTCGAACAGCAATGCGCAGTCGGCCACCGAACGCGCGATTGGGCCGGCCGTGTCCAGTGTTTGCGACACCGGAAATACGCCGCGACCGGAGACCGCCCCTTGCGTCGGCTTAAGGCCGACCACGCCGCAATAGGCCGACGGGATGCGGATCGAGCCACCGGTGTCCGTGCCGACCGCGCCGAACACCAGTCTGCGCGCAACGGCGGCGGCGCTGCCGCTCGACGAACCACCGGTCACGCGGGCGGCGTCGATCGGATTCTCGAGAAAACCCGCGTGCGGATTCCAGCCGGCGGGGCCCATGGCGAATTCGGACATATGCATCGCGCCGAGATCGATAGCGCCGGCTTCGTACAATTGGCGAAGCACCGGCGCGTCCTCGGTGCCGGTGCGATGGAATTGCGGGTGCGTCGAGAAGGTGGCGCTGCGGCCAGCGAGCGAAAATAAATCCTTGCGCGCGATCAGCGCGCCGCAGAGCGGCAGATCGAGCTTCGCTTCGGTGGACAGGGCGTCGATCTTGCGTGCGGATTTTCGGGCCCGTTCGGCTTCAAGACTATTGAAGCAGGCTTTGGCGGCGGCATCCGCGCCGATGCGCGCCAAGCCTGCTTCGACCAGATCGGCGGCAGCCAGACCGCAGGCAGCGACGGCGTCCACCGCCGCGACCAGCGAGCCATCAAGAACATTATCGATCGACATTGTTATCCGGCCCCCTGCCCGCGAAGCCGTCGAATTCGCATGGCTGCTGCCGCAGCAGCGGCGCTGCGCGATTGACGGTTCGCGTCACCGCCGCGTTCAGACGCTCGGCGACCGCCGGCGGCAACGCGATGCCGTAGACTTGCCTCACGAGATCGGCGGGAGATGGCTCACCGGCGTTCATAGTTTGCGCTCCAATACCGCTTCGAAATTGGTTACCGGGGGAAACGCCTCGCGGTCGATCGCGATATCCAGCACGCAAGGGCGATCCGATTTCATCGCGGCGGCGAGCGCCACGTCGAGTTCCTCGCGCGTGGTGACGCGATGGCCGTCGGCGCCGAGCGCGCGGGCGACCGCCGCGTAATCAGCCTTGCCGAAATCGTTGGCTTCCGCAACGACGTTTCCGTTCCAGCGATATTTCTGCTCATGATATTCGAATGCCAGCCCGTCATTGTTGAGCACCAGCACGACGACCGGGATCTTGTAGCGCACCGCAGTTTCGATATCGGCCAGGTGATAGCCGACGCCGCCATCGCCGGTGATGCAGACGACCTTTTCCGGACGCGCCAGTTGCACGCCAAGCGATGCCGGCAGAGCCCAGCCCAGCGATCCGACGGCGCGGAAGAAGCGGTCATAGCGCTCGATCGGAAACAGCACACCAGTCCACGCCGCCATGTACCCGGTATCGGCAACGACGGTCACGTCACTGGCGTAACGGCTCAGCGACGCCAGCACCGTGAACGGCGTCAGCACCGGCGACGCGCGATCGCTGGCGACGCGCTCCTCGAACCGCGCGTTCCACTCCGCCACCTCGCGCCGGCACTGCGCCAGCCACGACGACGGCTTTGTCGCGGCCGGAACGTCCCCGGCCAGCGCGTCGACGAATGCCGCCGCGTCCGCCTGCACGCACTGCGCCGGGAAATAGGGATTGGCGAAGGCGGCCGGGTCGGAATCGACCTGGATGACGTGCGCCTTCATCGACGGCAGCTTGTAGCCGTTGGTCGCCAATCCGCCGAGCCGCGAGCCGATCGCCAGTACGCAGTCGACCTCGCCCAGCAGGCGGTTGGCGGTCACCGAGGAATAGCGGCCGACGATGCCGCAGAAGTTCGGATGGTTGGAGAGCACAGCGGGCTTGCCGCCCATCGTCGCCATGATCGGAATGCCGGCGCGCGTCGACAGCGCAGCGATGGCGTCGCCGGCTTGACCGAGGCGCGCGCCCTCGCCGACCAGGATGACCGGCCGTTCGGCCCTGGTCAGGCTGGCGATGGCGTCGCCGATGTCGGCAACATCAACCGGTGGCGTCAGCCGCGTTTTCGGCAGCGCCGTGGCGCGCGTGTCGTTGGACCGCGCGGCCGGCCTGCCGAAGAAATCCTTCGGCACATCGAGATGCGTCGGTCCCGGCGTTCCGGTCACCGCTGTCTGCACGGCATGACGCACCAGGCGCGCCACCTGCCCGGCATCCTCGGCCCTGCCGTTCCATTTCGTCACCGGCGCGAACATCGCAAACTGGTCGAGCGCCTGATACTCGTTGGCATAGACGGCGTTTGTCGCGGTCGCGCCGGTCAGCGCCATCACCGGCGACTGCGCCCAGAGTGAATCCGCCAATGCCGCCGCGACGTTCGCGGCGCCCGGCCCCGCCTGACCGTAAGTGACGGCGACGCGATTGCCCGCGCGGGCATAGCCATCGGCCATGTAGACCGCACCGGGCTCGCTGCGCGCCACGATCATTTTGATCCCCGCGTCGCGCAACGCGATCCACAACGGCTGGTCGCCGCCGGTCAGCATAAAAAACTGTTCGACGCCGCACGATTTTAACGTATGAGCAATTTCGTTGGCGACGTTGATGGGCTTGTCTTGTTTCATCTGCGATACTCGGCAAAAGTAGTGAGGAGTGAAGTGCGTGAAGGAGCGAAGCGACGTGTCGTTTGAAGTCCCAGCACTGCGGGCGGTAAACTCGATCAATTACGTGACCGGCGCTGATCGCGGCGCCATCGCGGTTGCGGGTTCACATGGCGGGCTCTATTGCGGCTATCGGGCGCTGACGGCAGGCGTGCGCGGCGTGGTGCTCAATGACGCCGGCGTCGGCCTGAATGGCGCCGGCATTGCGTCGCTGGCTTTGTGCGAGGCCTACGGCATGGCGGCCGCGACCGTGTCGCACCGGAGCGCGCGGATCGGCGACGTTGCCGACATGCAGCGCCGCGGCATCATCAGTCAGGCCAACGCCATCGCGCAGCGCCTCGGCATTGTCGCCGGCATGGCGTGCGGAAATGCGACCGAGGCGATGCGCCGCGCGCCGGCGGTGACGGCCAGGCCCGACGAGATCCGGGAGACGCGGCATGAGGACGTGCTGATGGCCTCGGCAGCTCCTGTGGTGTGCATCGATTCCGCATCGCTGATCCGCGCCGAAGACGCCGGCCGCATCGTCGTCACCGGGTCGCATGGCGGGCTGATCGGCGGCGATCCCGCCAAGGCGATGAATGTCGCCTGCGCTTTCGCGGCTTTCAACGACGCCGGTGTCGGCATCGACGAAGCGGGACTCGGACGGCTCGCGCCGCTCGATGCGCTCGGCATCGCGGCGGTGACGGTCGGCCATGACAGCGCCGAAATCGGCAACGCCCGCTCGACCTTGCATCAGGGCGTCATCAGTCATGCCAATGCGGCGGCGCGCGGCTTCGGCGCGCTGCCGGGACAACGGCTGCACACCGTGCTGGTGGCCATGCTTGAGAGGCGGTAAGGGCGGCATCTAGCGCAGCGACCGTGGCAGCCACAGCGCCAAGTCCGGCACCATGTAAAGGATGGCCAGAAAGATCACCATCACAATCGCGAAGGGCAGCGACCCGCGGATGATGGTCTTCAGCGGGATATCGCCCGCCACCGAATGGATGGCGATCAGGTTCAGCCCCATCGGCGGCGTCAACGCGCCGAGTTCGATGAACACGACCAGGACCACGCCGAACCAGACCGGGTCGAAGCCGAGCGCGATGATCGAAGGGAACAGCACCGGGATGGTCAGCAGCATCATCGACACGCCTTCGATGAACATGCCGAGCACCAGATAAAGCACGCTGATCAGGATGAAGAACATCAGCGGCGACAGCCCGGCGTCGACCACCGCGTTGCTGACGCCGCGCGCAATGCCGGCGTCGACCATGGCGAACGACAACAGCGCGCCGGTGACGATGATGTAGAAGACCACCGTGGTGGTCATCACCGTCCGATTGAGCGCGGTGTTGAGCTTGGCCCAGGTCAATTCGCCGTAGAAGATGCCGATGCACAACGCCACCAGCGCGCCGAAGGCGCCGGCTTCGGTCGGCGTCACCAGGCCGAAATAGAGACTGCCGATGGTGGCGCCGATCAGGCCGATCAGGGCAATGCAGTCGGCGAGCGCGGCCAGCACGCTGCGCAAAGCAAGCGCCGGGACCGACGGATCGGCCGGTGCGTGGCTGGGGTTTCGCCGCACGTATATGTAGACCCACACCATGAACATGAGGGTCAGCACGATGCCGGGCACGACACCGGCCATGAACAGGTCGATGATCGATGCCTGCACCGTGACCGCATAGATGATCATCGGAATGCTCGGCGGGATCAGAATGCCCAGCGTGCCGCCCGCGGCCAGCGACCCGGTGGTCAGCGCCGGGTGATAATTGCGCTTCTGTAATTCGGGAACGGCGACTTGCCCCATGGTCAGCGCGGTCGCGACCGACGAGCCGGAAATGGCGGAGAACATGGCGCAGCCGACGATGTTGGCGTGCGCGAGGCCGCCCGGCGCGCGCACCAGCAAGGTGGCGAGCCCGCGGTAAAAACGGCGCGACAGCCCGGTCTGCAAGATGATCTCACCCATCAGGATGAACATCGGCACGGCCACCAGCGTGAACGAATTGCCGGTGTTCCAGACGATGTCGCCGACCGTCGGCAGCAACGCAAAGCCGTGGGTGATGAAGATGCCGGCGAGCGCGGTCAGGCCCAGCGCCACGGCGATCGGGCAGCCGACCCCGATCAGGACGGCGAGCATCGCCGCATACAAAAGCAACATCGCTTGCCAGGCCATGGCGCTACTCAGACCTGGCCCGCGAACGCCCGGCACGAACCAGGAGCGCGATCGACGCGATGCATGCCAGCGCCAGCCCCAGCACCACAAGGGATTGAGGCAGCGCGAGCAGCGTTTTGGAGTAGCTGATCGACCGGGACTGGAAGCGGATGTTGCCGAGCAAGGTCAATGTCGAGCCGTAGAGCAGAATGGCATTCAGCGCGAGGATGCAGGCGGCGATGAACAGCCGTGTCGCGGGATGTGCGGTAAAGCGGCGCCAGTTGCCCGGCAGATCGATGGCAATCAGTTTTTCAGACAGGATCGCGTGATTGAGCGCGAGATAGACCAGCGCGGCGAACATGTAGCCGGCATATTCGTCGGCCAGCAGGGTCGACGATCCGAGAATGTAGCGGAAGCCGATCTCCACATTGATCAGCACGAACATGCCGACCAGCAGCGCCGATGACGTGATCATCGACGCCGCGCCGATCGTGGCGGCCCAGCGCTCGAGCGCGCCGGGCCTTGTCTGGTTGGCTGCTACTTGCACGCTGCCGATACGCGGGCGAGCAGATCGGCGGCGACCGGGCCGTTCTTCTCGGTCCATTTGTTCCAAAGCGGCTTGAGCACCGCCTTGACGTTGGCGACGTCGGCGGCGGCCGGCTCGGTGATGGTGACGCCGTTGGCCTGCATGTTCTTCAGCGCGGCGGTGTTGGTTTCTTCCGACGCGGCGAAGTATTTCGGCGCCCACTCGGCCGACTTGTCGGCGATCAGCTTCTGCAAGTCGGGCGGCAGCTTGGCCAGCGCTTCGGCATTCACCAGCGTGATCTGATGCGCCATGGTGAAGTTGAGCATGAAGCCGAACTTGACGATATCGTAGGCCTTCCAGTCATTGGCCGAGAGCGCCGATGTGATGGCGCCGTCGACGACCTTGCGCTGCAGCGCCGGCACCACTTCGGCCGGATCGAGCGAGGTCGGGCTGCCGCCGAGCAGCGTCAGCATTTCGACCTGAAGCGGGTTCCAGGTACGGATTTTCTTGCCCTTCAGATCGGCGATTTTTTCGATCTTGGCGCTGGACCAGATGTTCTGGCCCGGAATCGGCCAGTTCATGATGACGCGCACGCCGAACTTCTTGGTGAGCACTTCGTCCGGGACCGTGCCGATCGCCTTGGTCGCGGCGGCAAAGCCGGCATAGCTGGTGCACAGGAACGGCACCGAGAACACGTCGATCTCCGGCGCGTCGCCGGCGGCAAGGCCGGCGCCGACCTGGCCCATCTGGATCTGATTGGTCGCGACCGACTTAATGATGTCGCCGGCCTTGTAAGGCAGTTCGCCGGCGCCGTAATGCGTGATCTCCAGGCGTCCACCGCTCGCCTTGCTGATGTCTTCGGCGAAGGCCTTGTTCATCTTCGAGTGAAAATCGGTCGGCGACACGTAGGTGAAGAAGCGCCAGTTATATTCGGCGGCGTGGAGCGGACTAGAAAGCGCCAAGCCGGTCAGGGCGACGGTGAGTATCTTCGCAGCGCGCATGGGAGGACTCCGTTGTTAGAACAAGATTTCGGTTTCGACGGCAAGGTGACGGATTTCGCCGTCGACTAGTTTGGGGAAGTTGAGAAAATCGGCGCGCGAACGCTGGCGCGCTTCCGACAGCAACGAGGCATTGAGCGCTTCGGCGCTGTCGAAGATCAGTTCGGCCAGCACGAGCACGTTGTCTTTGTTGACGGCGACCGGATCGTGCCAGGGAATGGGATGATGCAGGCGGCAGCCGCGGATGCCGGGATAGTCGCGCAAGAGCGCAGCGTGCTTGTCGCGGTAGTGGGCGAAAAACTTGCCGGCGTCTTCAGGCCGACCGACATAGCGGATGAAGTAGGAGACCAATTCAAACACTCCTGGACCGAAAAACCGGTCGTCATCGTGCACGGCCAGAAAACTATAGGCTTGCGTTTCGATAATTCAATGATAATGATTTTTGATCAATCGATCCTAATAGGTTATCGATTGTCCTCCGGAATAAGAGGTTTCACCCATGCTGACCAACAGGCTCAGAATCCAGCATCTGGAAACGCTGATCAGCATCGGCCGCCATCGCAACGCGCACCGTGCTGCCGAGGAACTCGCCATCAGCCAACCCGCGGTCAGCAAGATCATCCGCGAAGTCGAAGAAATCTTCGGCACCGTGATGTTCGAGCGCGGCCGCGGCGGCATGATCCCCAATCTGGTCGGCGAGGCGCTGATTGCGCGCGCGATCGCGCTGATCAACGACATCGGCCGCACCCACGACGAGATCGACGCCATCACCGCCGGCCAGGTAGGCAGCCTTCGGCTCGGCGTCATCGCCTTCATCGCGCCGACCTTGATTTCGCTGTCGCTCAACCGTCTCAAGGCAGAGAACGTCTCGCTTCGGCTCGAGATCCACGAAGGCACGACGCCCAGGCTGGTCGAACAACTGCTTTGCAACGAGC
>JAUSBQ010000170.1 GCA_030651965.1 Pseudolabrys sp.
CGGCAAGACCTTGATCGCGCGCGCGGTCGCCGGCGAAGCCAACGTGCCGTTCTTCACTATTTCCGGCTCGGACTTCGTCGAAATGTTCGTCGGCGTCGGCGCCTCGCGCGTGCGCGACATGTTCGAGCAGGCCAAGAAGAACGCGCCTTGCATCATCTTCATCGATGAAATCGACGCGGTCGGCCGTCATCGCGGCGCCGGCATGGGCGGCGGCAATGACGAACGCGAGCAGACGCTCAACCAGTTGCTGGTCGAGATGGACGGGTTCGAGGCGAACGAAGGCATCATCCTGATCGCCGCCACCAACCGTCCCGACGTGCTCGATCCGGCGCTCTTGCGTCCGGGCCGCTTCGACCGTCAGGTCGTGGTGCCGAACCCGGATGTCGTCGGCCGCGAAAACATTCTCAAGGTCCACGTCAAGAAGGTGCCGCTGGCGCCCGACGTGAATCTCAAGACCATCGCGCGCGGCACGCCCGGCTTCTCCGGTGCTGACCTGGCCAACCTCGTCAACGAAGCGGCTCTGATGGCGGCGCGCCGCAACAAGCGCATGGTCATGCAGGCCGAGTTCGAAGACGCCAAGGACAAGGTCATGATGGGCGCCGAGCGCAAGTCGCTGGTCATGACCGACGAAGAAAAGATGCTGACCGCCTATCACGAAGGCGGCCATGCGCTGGTCGCGCTGAACGTCAAGGCGACCGATCCGGTGCACAAGGCGACCATCATCCCGCGCGGCCGTGCGCTGGGCATGGTCATGCAGTTGCCGGAGCGCGACAAGCTGTCGATGTCGCTCGAGCAGATGACCTCGCGTCTCGCGATCATCATGGCCGGCCGCGTCGCCGAAGAGCTCGTGTTCGGCAAGGAGAAGGTGACTTCCGGTGCGGCGTCGGACATCGAGCAGGGCACCAAGCTCGCCCGCATGATGGTGACGCGCTGGGGCTTGTCGGATGCGCTCGGGCCGGTGGCCTATGGCGACAATGGCGACGAGGTGTTCCTCGGCTATCAGGTGTCGCGCCAGCAGAGCGTCTCCGAAGAGACCAACCGCAAGATCGATAGCGAAGTGCGCAAGCTGGTCGAAACCGGGCTTGAAGAAGCCCGTGCGATCCTCACCGAGAAGCGCGGCGATCTCGAAGTGCTCGCGCGCGGCCTCCTGGAGTTCGAAACGCTGACCGGCGACGAGATCAAGGATCTGATCAACGGCATCCGTCCGAATCGCGAAGTGGCGATCGAGCCGGTGACGCCGCGTTCGTCGGCGGTGCCGCCGGCCGGCAAGCAGCGCAAGAATCCCGACGCGCCGACCGGCGACGTCGCGCCGCAGCCGCAGGGCTGAGTTAGCGCCTTCTACGATCAAAAACGCCCGCCGCATGGCGGGCGTTTGTTTTTGTGGCTTCCCCCGCGCGTCCGGCTGCGATACCGCATGATCCCAATGGCCGCCCCCGATGAAAATCCACCCGCCCCGCGCTGGACGCTAGAGGCGTTCCGCATGGGGGCCATGAGCGTGCTGCCGTTCCTGCCGGGGATCGCGGCGTTCTCCATGGCCTATGGCACGGTGGCGGCGCGCCAGGGCTTCAGCCTTGCCGACACGCTGGTGATGACCGGTACGGTCTATGCGGGGCTGGCGCAGATGATCGCTCTGGAGAACTGGCCGCGCGAATTCACCGCCGCGAGCATCCTCGTGCTCGTGGCGATCGTGGCCCTGGTCAATCTGCGCTATCTCTTGATCGGCGCGACCATGCGGTCCTTTTTCGCAGGAGAGCCGGCGCACAAGGTCTATCCGACGCTGTTTCTTTTGTCCGAACCGAACTGGCTGCTGACGCTGCGCTACCAGGCCAATGGCGGCCGCGACCCGGCCTATCTGCTCGGCGGCGGCGTGGCGATATGGATCGTGTGGGTGGTGACGGCCATTCCCGGCTATCTCGCCGGCGCCGCGGTCGGCGATCCGCAACGCTTCGGCCTCGATCTCGTCGTGCCGGCGTTCTTTGCCGCCATGCTGGTGCCGTTGTGGCGCGGACCGCGCCGTTCGTTCGGCTGGATCGCCGGTGCCGCCGCCGCGGTCGCCGCGCAACAGCTTCTCGGCGGCTTCTGGTATCTGATCTTCGGTGTGGTCGCCGGCTTCCTGGCGGGAGCTTTCAACGATGATTGAGAAGGATCCGCTCGGCTTTCTGACCGCGATCGCGGCGATGGCCATCGTCGTCTACCTCATGCGCGCCGGCGGCTACTGGCTGATCGGGCGCGTCACGATCGGCCCGCGTCTGCGCCGGATGTTCGATGCGCTGCCGGGCGCCATCATCGCGGCGACGGTGGCGCCGGCGATGCTGCAGGGCGGCTTGCGCGCCGTGCTCGCGGTCGGCGCGGCGGCGGCTGTGATGATCGTGCTGCGCAATGATTTCGCCGCGGTGGTCGCCGGCGTGGCGGTAGCGGCCGGGGCTTTCGCGCTGGGGATGTGAGAGACCGGCGCGCTGCAATGCGATATGCCTTTGCAGATCGCGTGACTTGGACGAAGCGGATTACCGGATGGGCGGCACGGCGAGGATATCGACATCAATGCTGCGCAGCACCTCCTCGGCGACGCTGCCAATCAACATTTTAACGATACCGGAGCGGCCGTGGGTGCCGATGACGACAAGGTCGGGCGTCGTCTCCTTCACGGCTTTGGATATCACTTCAAACGCTCCACCTTCTTCGATACGATGTCTCCACCCTTGACTGCCAATCTCATGAGCGGCCAGGAAGGCGAGTAGCTCCTCGCGCGCTTGCAGGCGTTCGCTGGCGACATACTTCTCTATCTGGTCCTCTGGTGCATTTGCGACGAACATCATTCCCCGTCCGGGCGCGAGAAAAGCATGGATGAGTGAAACCGCGGCATCGCCGAGCAGCCCCAATGCGGCGGCCGTTTGGATGGCGTGCGCCGAGGCCTTGGACATGTCGACGGCCGCGAGAACATGTCCATATGAATGCGCCGCGTCCTTGTTCACCATCAGCACGGGATAAGGCCCGGTACGGATGACGCGTTCGATGGTCGTCCCGACAATCGTGTCGCGTAGCAGCTGCTTGCGGTGCATGCCCATGACAATGAGGTCGGCTGAAGCATTCCTGGCGGCCTGCAGAATGCTGTCGAACGCCTCTCCGGTAGTGACCACCGCGCGGCAACGACTATCGCGCAACTCGGCAAGGGAGGTCATCTGTTCGTTCAGATATCTATCTGCCTCGCGGCGTTCGACCTCGACCAACGCTTCCGGTTGATCGTCGTCCACAACATGAACGAGCGTTACTTCGGCGCCAAACTGCCGGGCCAGAAGACCGGCGCGCCGCAAAGCGCGCTGCGAGCGAGTGGAAAAATCTGTCGCGGCGACGATCGTTTTCATTGAGTTTGCCTCTCCAGGAAATCAAGATGTCTTGTCGGCTCTGGCCGGTGGTGCCGCTTTGGCCTTCTTCGCGACCGTCAGAGGATTGGGTTTGAGTTCCAGCAGCTCCGCGGCCCGCGTTGCGGCGTCGTAAAATGGTGACAGCACAATGTCGTCGCCGGCGTCGGCCACACGTTGGCCATCCATGCGATCGTGACTCCGCACGGCAATCCGCCCTTTGAAGCCGATGCGTCTGAGCGACTCTTTGACAATAGCCTGGGTGTCTTCCTGCGGGGTCCCGGGAATCAGTGGGGGCGTGGCGATAATGACGCAACTGACGCCTTCCAGGGGAAGCGAACCCGGAAATTCCGGATCCGTCGCGTCGCCGAAGATACCGGGAAGCCCACGGCCTTTCCAGTCGGCGAGCGCAGTGGGATCGAAGTCCACGCCAAAGACGCGCACGCCATGATCGTGCAGGATCTGCGCCAGCGCATTGCCGTAGCGGCCGAGTCCGAAAACGATCATATCGTAGTTCTTCGGTTTCCCGCCGATGTCCTGTTCGCTATGGGCGATTTTTCGCTCGAAAGGTCCGAGCAGAGGCTCGAGGACGCGGTAAAGCTCATGTGAGTAGATAATCATGTAGGTTGAAAGCGCGATCGTGACGAGGCCGACAAGGGTGACCAGGCTGACGGCCTCCTGGCTGACATGGCCGAGTGTGAGCCCCATGGCGATAAAGATCAGCGAGAACTCGCTGATCTGCGCGACTGTGAGCCCGGCGAGGAAACCGGTTCGCTTTCGGTAACCCATTGCACCCATGATCGCCAGAACGATCACAGGGTTTCCGATCAGCACGAAGATCGAGAGCACCAGCGCCGGAATCATCTGATCACCCAGAACTCCGAAGTTCAGCCGCGATCCGAGCATGAGAAAGAAGAACAGCAACAAAAAGTCGCGCAAACTGGCGAGACGCGACGCGATGGCGTCACGATACGATGTGGAGGCCAGCGAAATGCCGGCCAGCAATCCGCCAAGTTCCTTTCCCAGCCCTATCCAGTCGGCCAGCGCCGCGAGCAGGACGGCCCAGGTCAACGTCGCCGTGACAAGCAACTCCGGATAGCGCGCAATGCGCGCGATAAGCGGCTCAGCCGCAAATCGCATAAACAGTCCGAGCCCAATCAGCAGCAGCACGCTGCTGCCCAGCACCATCGGCGTGCTGAAGCCGGCCGGGTTGCCCCCGCTACCGAGCCCGAACGATGAAAGGGCGACCATGGCGACGACGACAACAATGTCTTGGACGATGAGGAAGCCGATTGCGATGCGGCCGTGCAGCGAATCGACCTCGCGCTTGTCGGTCATCAGTTTGACGACGATGATCGTGCTGGAAAACGTGAGCGCGATGGCGACATAGACGCTCGTCAGGATATCGAGCCCGAGGCCCAGACAGATCACGAATCCCACCAGGGACGTGAAGGCGACCTGTCCGAGGCCGGTAGCGGCGGCGACCTTGCCGAGCGAGCGGATGATGTGCAGGTCGAGCTTGAGCCCGATCAGGAACAGCAAAACGGCGACGCCAATATCGGCCAACACATTCAGGTGGCCGGCCGATCGGATCAGGTCCAGCGCGCCCGGCCCGGCAAGGATGCCGGCGACGATGAATGCGATCAGCAGCGGTTGTTTCAGCAGCATGCCGACGATGCCGGCAGCCGTCGCGAGCGCCAGGATGACCGCCATTTCATAGAAGACCGCGATATGGTCGCTCGGCAAGACGTCCTCCGTTCTTCACCCGGCTCCGATGCGCCATCGCTCGTGTATGAAGTACTGTAACGTGCTGACGGACGCGCGAGCCATAGCAAGCAGTGCGGGCATTCGTCGCAGTCGAGTACATCTAATGCAGATGTCCAAAAGGAAATAAGCTGAGAGCAATTGCACGCACTTTGAGGCATATCAAATGGCCGGTTTGGAAATGATGCTGTCTTATCCGAATCGAGATGCCCGTGCGTCCGTCCGTGATGCGTCCTGAGCGGATCGCTGTGTCATGGCATGCGCAGATGTCATCGGTCTTTGACCGTAGTATAGCGATGTCATGTCTTTGCAGAATCGCGTCACGCCTTTTGGTGACTTGACGATCGCGCCGGCGCGCGGATTGCTGATGGGCAATCGCGGCGGGCGGCTGCACGATGCGCAACGCACGCTGGGGACGCGGCGCTGGGTGTCGAAGCAATGGATCTGCTGCCAGCTCGACTTCAACAATCGCCAACGCACGGTGTGGGGCGGCAGCTACAGCGAATTGTTCTTTCTCGACGAAGTGACGGCCTTGGCCGCCGGGCATCGGCCGTGCTTCGAATGCCGGCGCAAGGATGCGCAGGCCTTCGCCGCGCTGTTTCCAGGCAAGCATACAGCGCCGGAGATGGACGCGATGCTGCATGCGCAGCGCCTCGACGGCAGGGCGAAGCGCCTGCACCGGCGCGCCATCGATGCGCTGCCGGATGGCGCGATGATCGCGCGCGGCGATGAGGCGTTGGCGCTGCGCGGCGGCTATCTGCTGCGCTGGACGCCGTCCGGCTATGACGGCAAGCGGGCGCGGCCCCGGGGCGTGGATGTCGACGTGCTGACGCCGCCCGCGATCCTGAGAGTGCTTGAGAAAGGCTATCCGCCGCTATGGCATCCGAGTGCCGGCCACACATAAATCACGGCGGCTCGATCGGGGTGACGGCGGGCGCGCCCGGCACGCGGCGCGCCCATAGGAAATAGACGATCGCTCCCATGGCGAGTTGGACCGTCACGATCATGGCGACGCAGGCCGGCCAGCCGCCGAAGATCCAGGCGATGCCGCCGAGCGCCGCGCCGAAACTGCCGCCGATATAGAAGCTGGCCACATAGAGCCCGACCGCCGACGAACGGCCGGCTTTGGCGGTGATGGTGACGTAGCCGGTGGAGATGGCTTGGCAGATCAGCCCGGCCGCGGACGACAACGTCAGCCCGACAATGATCAGCCAAAGCGGCCCGGACAGGGTCAGCAGCACGCCGGCGATCCAGGTGCCGATCACCGGGATCATGAATCGCCGGCGGCCGAAACGGCCGACCGCCCAGCCGGCCATCGGCGCCAGCCCCGAACCGACCAGATAGACGATGAAGATCGCCCCCAGCCATGTCGCCGACAGATTGTAGGGCGGCGCCGCCAGGCGAAAGTTGATGTAGGTGAAGATCGAGACGAAACAGAACAACACACCGAAGCCGACGGCATAGGTCGCCAGCGATTGCGGATTGCGGAAGTGCTGCAACATCTGACGGGTGGAGGCGATCAGCCCTTCCGAGCGGATGAATTTGCGTTCGCGCGGCAGCAGGAACAGCACGGCGATGCCGCCGGCGAGCGTCATCAGCGCGATGCAGCCGAGCGCATAACGCCAGCCGATCAGGTCCGCTAGAAAGCCGGTGATGAAGCGGCCGCTGAAGCCGCCGATGCTGGCGCCGGACGTATAGACGCCGGCCGCCGCGGTCGCCTCATGCGGTTCCCATTCGTCGCCGATATAGGCGATGGTGACGGCAAAGACCGGCGGCATCACCAGCCCTTGCACGAAGCGCCAGACGATCAGCTCATGCAGATTGGAGGCGAGCGCGCACATCACGGTCGGGATGCCCAGCAGCAGCATGGCGGTGACGATGACGCGCTTGCGGCCGAGCACGTCGGCGACCGTACCGGTGAACGGCGCGGTCAGCGCGACCGCCAACGTGCTGGCCGTCATGATATTGGCGATCTCGGCAGCGCCGGCGCCGAACTCGGTCGACAGCAGCGGCAGGATCGCCTGCGGCGAATAGAGATTGATGAAGGTGCAATAGCCGGCGAGCCCGACCGCCCACTGGCGCGTCGTCAGTCCAAAGCGTGGCGCAGCTCTCATGGCGGGAACCCGGACGGGCGAAGGGGAAGACCTGTCGCAAGCTATGCATTGATTTTGCCGTAAGCGCCAAGGGGAAAGGCTGTGGGGCTGCGGGCCGCTGGGCGCATGGCTTGCTACAGTCGGAGCGCCGCCTTGCCGCGCCGCAGCGTTTCGTCCGGCGTGCCGGAAGCATCGACGTCATGCCAGTCGAGGGCGCCGAGGTCGTATTGTTCCTGCGCGCGGGCGATAGCCGCGTCGGCGTCGGATGCGTCGCCGGTGCGGCCGCCGACACGGGCGACGCGGACGGCGAGAGCGGCGGTCAGAAACAGGCCCTCAAAAGGCATGCCGCGCGCGGCCTTCGCGATCGCGTTGCGCTCGTCGGCTCTGGCAAAGACGGCATCGACAATCGCCGAGTGACCGGCGGCCAGCACGCGCCGCGCCTTGTCGGCGAGCGCTGCATAGACGCGGGCCGTGACCTCCGGCGTATAGGCCGAGGCCGGCAGGCGCTCAGACTCCGGCACATTGAACAAAGTCTTGCGCATCACGTCGCTGCGCAGAAGGACGGCGCCGGGCAGCGGCATGATCTCGGCGGCGAGAGCACGGGCGAGTACCGACTTGCCGGTGCCGGACAGGCCGCCGACCGCGACCAAGGTCGCGCGCGGGGAGCTGAGCAGGCGCTGCGCCAGCGCGAAATAATCGCGGGCGCTTTTCTCCATTTGCTCATCGCGCTTCGGCCGCGCGGCGGTGACCTTGGCGCGGATCGCGGCGCGCAACGACATCAGCAGCGGCAGCGCCGCGAGCGCGTCGAGATCGCTGTCGCGGTTGGTCTCGGCCAGATAACGGTTGAGCACGGCGTTGGCGGCGGCGGTGAGATCGCGCTCGATCAGGTCCATCAGCAGGAAGGCGAGGTCATAGAAGACGTCGATGGTGGCGAGCCTCGGATTGAACTCGATGGCGTCGAACAGCACCGGCGCGCCGTCGATGAGCACGATGTTGCCGAGATGCAGGTCGCCATGGCAACGCCGCACGCAGTCGTCGCGCTCGCGCGCCATGAGCAGCGGCCGCAGGCGCTCGAGCGCGGCGCGGCTCGCGGCGGTGAGGGCATCGACATCATCGGGAGCGAAAAGGTCGGACGCCGCGCGCAGCTCGCCGTGGTTCTGCTCGATGATCTCGGCGAGCGTATCGGCAAAGCCGGCATCTTTGACGACGGGGACAGCGGCATGCGCCTTGGCGACGGCGCGGCCGAGCGCATCGGCAAGGCTCGCGTCGATGCGGCCGGCTTCGGCGAGATGATCGAAACCTTGCGTTTCGTCGAAGCGGGCCATGTCGACCGCCCATTCGACCGGCGTGGCATTGCTGCCGTCTTTTTGGCCGCCGATCGCCAACCCGCCTCCGGCGTCGCGGGTGATGGACACAACGCCGCGATAAATGTCCGGTGCATAGAGGCGGTTGACCTCGATTTCGGCCTCGCAGGCGGCCTTGCGCTTGTCCAGCGTCGAATAGTCGAGGAACGGGAAGCGCACCGCGCGCTTGATCTTGAGCACGCGCTTGGGCGTCAGAAAGACGCTGGCCGCATGGGTGTCGATGCGCTTGACCGCCGCGCCGCCGTGCGTGGCGGGGTCGGCGAGGAAGTCGAACACCGGCTGCTGCGAAGTGTCGCTCATGGTGCTGTCAACGGCCATGGTCCCATTGGTTCCCGGAAGCAGCCCGGCATAGGCTGATCCAGATCAATGTCGCCGCCTGTGAATGACGTCAGACTGTTCATGAACTTGGCTTCATTCGCTCGGGAGACACTCTATGGCGACCCTACCGCACAGTTTCAAACGCATCAGGCTCAATCTGGCCCGGTCCAAGGAATTCCCCAACGGATCGGCTAGGCATGGCTACGAATTTGTCGTGCCGCTCGATGCCAAGGAGCACATCGACGCCGATCTCTGGAAGGCCGAGCGCGCCCATTGCCGCGTGCGGCGGTTCTGGGCCGGCGAGGAGGACCAGATCGGCTTCGTGGTTCACAAGGCCGGCGGCCCCGAGCACGCGCGCTGGGTGTTCGATTATGACCAGACCGCCGAGGATGACGATGAAAGCGGCTATCGCTTCGGCGCCCACGCTTTCCGCATCGGCGAATTTGTCTCGGTTCGCGACGAGGATGGCGAGATGCACACCTTCGTCGTGGCTTCGGTCGAAGCGGCGACCTGACAGCAAAACGGCGCCGCGAGGGCGCCGCTTTTCATTCAATCGCTCGCGGCCTTTCAGGCCGCGACGGCCTTCGGCTTCACTTCCGCCGTGTAGTCTTCCATCAATTGCCTGGTGATGGCGCCGGGTGTGAACTTCCAGTCCTTGATTTCCGATACCGCGGTGACTTCCGCGGCCGAACCGGTGATGAAGCATTCGCCGAGCGAGTTGAGTTCGTCGGGCAGGATGCGGCGCTCGATCACTTCGATGCCGCGCTTCTTGGCCAGGCCGATGACGGTCTGGCGGGTCAGCCCGTCGAGGAAGCAGTCGGCCATCGGCGTATGGATCTTGCCGTCCTGGACGAAGAAGATATTGGCGCCGGTGCATTCGGCGACGCGGCCTTCCCAATCCAGCATCATGGCGTCGGCGTAGCCTTTGCGCTCGGCCGCGTGCTTGGAGATGGTGCAGATCATATAGAGACCGGCGGCCTTGGCGCGGCACGGCGCGGTGCGCGGATCGGGCCGGCGATAATCGGCCAGGTCGAGCCGGATGCCCTTGAGGCGCTGCTCGGGGTCGAAATAGCTCGGCCATTCCCAACTGGCGATGGCGAGGTGGATCGTGTTGGCCTGCGCCGAGACGCCCATCATCTCCGAGCCGCGCCAGGCGACTGGGCGGACGTAAGCTTCCTTGCGGCCGTTCTTGTCGACCACCAGCTTCTTGGCGGCGTCGATCTCGGCGACCGAAAACGGGATTTCGAAGTCGAGGATATTGGCCGAGCGCTTCAGGCGTTCCGAATGCTCGGTCGACTTGAAGATCTGGCCGCCATAGGCGCGCTCGCCCTCGAATACGGCGCTGGCATAATGCAGGCCATGGCTCAGCACATGCAGATTGGCGTCGGCCCAGGGAACCAGCTTGCCGTCGTACCAGATGACACCTTCAAGCCGGTCGTAGGATTGCGCAGCCATGGTCTCCTCCTTGAACTCTCTGTACGCGGCAGCGCCTTGTCCGCCGCTGTGATGGCGCATTTTGCGCGCCAATTCCAACACTTTGCGTCGCCGGGCAAGTCCCGGTATGAGTGCAGCAGTCCGCAGGTCGAGGCCCTACGGGTCGCTCCCGTGCGGCCCTGTTGGGCCTTCGGGAACGATCGTTACGTTCGCAGACGAGTTTTTGTAACATAAAACCAAAATATGTCAACATGGCTGACATAAATTCCAGTGCCAAGAAGCCGGCCGCCACCGTCGCGGAAGGGGGCGGCATGACGCAAACCGGCGGGGACGCCGCCTGGGACATCATCGAACTGTTGTTCTTCGCCTATCGGGATTTTGTCGGCGATCCGGACGAGGTGCTGCTGAAATACACCTTCGGCCGCGCCCATCACCGCGTGCTGCATTTCGTCAATCGCAATCCGGGCATGAAGGTCGCCGACCTGCTCGACATCCTCAACATCACCAAGCAATCGCTCGGGCGGGTGCTCAAGCAACTGGTCGACCAGGGCTTCATCGTGCAGAAAGAAGGCGAGCAGGACCGCCGTCAGCGCCTTTTGTACGCGACGCCGAAGGGCGAGGCGCTGTCGCATAGGCTGGCGCAGTTACAGACCGAGCGCATCAACCGGGCTTTCGGCGAACTCGGCCCCGGCGCGCACGAAGCGGCGCGGCGCTTTCTCACCGCGATGATCGACGCCGACAATCGTGAGGGCGTGCTGCGGCTGATCGCGCGCGCCGATCGCGCCAAGACGCGCAGCTAGGGTAGGCCGCCCATGCCGCAGCCCGTCAAGGTCTCCGACGACGCGCCTCATCTGCTGGTGGTCGATGACGACCGCCGCATCCGCGACCTGCTGTCGCGTTTTCTGGCCGGCGAGGGTTACCGCGTTACCACCGCCGACAATGCCAAGGACGCGCGCGCCAAGCTGATCGGCCTGAGCTTCGACCTGCTGGTGCTGGACGTGATGATGCCGGGAGAGACCGGTTTCGAGTTGGCGAAGTCGATCCGCGGCAACTCGCAGGTGCCGATCCTGATGCTGACCGCGCGTGACGGCACTGAGGCCCGCATCGAAGGGCTGGCCCTCGGCGCCGACGACTATCTGTCGAAGCCGTTCGAGCCGCGCGAGTTGTCGTTGCGCATCGCCAATATTCTCAAGCGCACGCAGCCGACGCTGGCGCCGCCGGTCGAGTCGGTGCGCTTCGGGCCGTTCGTCTACCATCTGGCGCGCGGCGAACTGCGCAAGGGCGAGGACATCATCCGCCTGACCGACCGCGAGCGCGAGATGCTGCGCATTCTCACCGCGACGCCGGGCGAGACCGTGTCGCGCATGGCGCTGGCCGGCAATGGCGAGCAGACAAGCGAGCGCGCCGTCGATGTGCAGGTCAATCGTCTGCGCCGCAAGATCGAAGCCAACCCGGCCAATCCGCTCTTCGTGCAGACCGTGCGCGGCATCGGCTACCGGCTGGTGAGCGCGACATGACTAGCCTCGACATGGCCCACAACATGCGCACCGCGATCGCGCGGCTGCGCGCGTTCTGGGAATGGTACGACGCGATTCCGCCGATCCGCCGCATTCATGCGCAACTCGCCCGCATCGGCGACGGCTGGCGGCGCCTGAGCCGCTGGCTCAACAGCGTGATGCCGAAGGGGCTTTATGCCCGCGCGCTGCTGATCATCATTCTGCCGATGGTGATCCTGCAATCGGTGATCGCTTTCGTGTTCATGGAGCGGCATTGGAACGTCGTCACCCAGCGCCTGTCGGCCGGCGTCGTGCAGGACATTGCCGCGTTGATCGACGTCTATCGCGGCTATCCGCAGGACCGGGATCAGGCGCGGATCCGCGCCATCGCGCAACAGCGGCTCGGGCTGGTGGTGGACTTCCTGCCGATCAGCGAGATGCCGCCACCGGGGCCGAAGCCGTTCTTCTCGCTGCTGGATCAGACATTGTCGCAGGAATTGCGCAAGCAGATCGCGCGGCCCTTCTGGATCGACACCGTCGGCAAGTCGGCGCTGGTCGAAATCCGCATTCAGCTCGACAGCAACGTGATGCGCATTTTCGCGCGGCGCAACGCGGCTTACGCGTCGAATTCGGAAATCTTCCTGTTGTGGATGGTCGGCACTTCGGCGGTGCTTTTGTTCGTCGCCATTATTTTCCTGCGCAACCAGATCAAACCGATTTTGAAACTCGCCGACGCCGCCGAGGCCTTCGGCAAGGGCCGCGACGCGCCGAATTTCCGGCCGCGCGGCGCGCGCGAGGTGCGGCGCGCGTCGCAGGCTTTCATCGAGATGAAGACGCGCGTCGAGCGCGCCATCGAACAGCGCACGACGATGCTGGCCGGCGTGTCGCACGACCTGCGCACGGTGCTGACGCGCTTCAAGCTCGAACTGGCGTTGCTCGACGACAGTCCGGAAATCGAGGCGATGAAGAAGGATGTCGACGAGATGGCGAGCATGCTGGAGGCCTATCTCGCCTTCGCGCGCGGCGATCTCGGCGAAAGCGCGGAGCCGACCGACATGGCGGCGTTCATCGACGAACTCAGGGACGACGCCGAGCGGCACGGCCACAAGGCCACGGTGCAGTTTCACGGCACGCCGATCGTCACGGTGCGGCCGGCGGCGTTCAAGCGCTGCGTCGGCAATCTGGTGTCGAACGCGGCGCGCTATGCGTCGTCGATTGAAATCACCGGCCATCGCGATCATCGCTATCTGACGATCACCGTGGACGACGACGGACCGGGCATTCCGCTGGCGCAGCGCGAGGATGTGTTCAAGCCGTTTCTGCGGCTCGACGACGCGCGCAATCAGGACGAGGGCGGCACCGGCCTGGGGCTGGCGATCGCGCGCGACATTGCGCGCTCGCATGGCGGCGACATCACGCTCGGCGACTCGCCGATGGGCGGCCTGCGCGCGAGCGTGAAGGTGCCGGTGTAGGCCGTCACCCTGAGGTGCGAGGCCGGTATCCACACTTCCGTTCGTCCCCGCGAAAGCGGGGACCCAGTATTTTCTTAAGAACTGGATTCCCGCTTTCGCGGGAACGAACGGAGTTTGACGCGCGGGCGCGGGAAGTTAATTAAGCCGCATCCGCCTCGACGGCGCCTTCATCAACCGGACGACGCCTGCGACGCGATCCGCGCATGAACCGCGCGGGAATGCTGCACAGGTCGCCGACGAAGCCGTCCCAGCGCGCCGCGCTCGACAGGCCGCGATCCAGTTCCGCCATGGTGGCGTCGAGGCCTTCTTCGTCATCGTCAAGCCACACCGACACGACGCGGGCGAACATCAGCGCCGCGCCTTGCGCGCGCAGAGTGCCGCGCGGTCCGGAAGCGCCGATACCGGCGGCTTCCAGCATCCAGCCTTGCGAGCGAACCGCCATGACGTTGAGCGCCAGCGCCAGACCGGGATTGCGCCGCGCCGAGCGCATCACCGAACGCACCGCCTCTTTGTAGGGCGCCAGCGCTTCGAGACGGCGCATCTCGACATCGAACAGCCGCTCGCGCGGCGGCTCCTCGGCCATATCGGCGTCGCCGCCGTCGAGCACGATGTTGTCGATGTCCTTGATGTGAGCGGCGTAGATCGCCAGCGTCGAGCCGAATTCAGCCCGGAGTGCCGACAATTTGATGCCGGCGCGGCCGGCGACTTCGGCAAGGCCGATCTCCTCGAAGGAATGTTCCGCGAGTACCGCCATCAGCGCATCGGTCGCTTTGGCGCGGTCGGACGTCCCGCGCGGCGGCGGCGCGGCGGCGGCTTTGCGCACGGATTTGGTCTTGTCGGCGGATTTGCGGGCCGGTTTGCGGGCCATGCTGGCCTCCTGTGTGAGGTAGCGCTGGCCCTAATCTTAAGTCCGCAAAGGCGACCGTTCTAGGGCAACAGCCCGCGACAACTAGCCCGCCAGTTCACGCGACCTGTTCGTCGCCGCGGCGATGGCTCGGGTCATCAGGTCGTCCAGGCCCGCTGGCCCCATCAGCACCGCCAGCGCAGCCGCGGTGGTGCCGCCGGGCGAGGTCACATTCTGTCGCAAGGTCGCGGCGTCGAGATCCGAGCGGTGCAGGAGTTCGCCGGAACCGGCGACGGTTTCGCGGGCGAGACGGCCGGCGAGTTCGGTGGGCAGGCCTGCGGCGATGGCGGCCTTGGTCATCGCCTCGACGAGGAGGAATACATAGGCGGGTCCGGAGCCGGACGTCGCCGTGACGGCATCGATCAGCTTTTCATCCTTGACCCATTCGACCGAGCCGGTGGCGGCAAGCAATTCGGTCGCCAGTCTGCGCTGGCGCGCCGACACTTTGGCGTTCGGCACGGCAACGGTAATGCCGCGGCCGATGGCGGCCGGCGTGTTCGGCATGGCGCGGACGATGGCGGTGCCGGGCGGCAGGATATTTTCCAGAAAGCCGATGGTGCGGCCGGCCATGATCGAGATGACCAAGGTCGACTTGCCGACATAAAGACCGAGCGGCGGGATCGCCTCCGGCGCCGTCTGCGGCTTGACCGCGATGACGATCGCCGCGGCATCGGCTTTTGCGCTTGGGCCGGGCTTCGGATTGAGTGCTAGCCCGCGTTTGGCCAGGGCTTTGATCCCTTTGGCGGCCATCGGATCAATTACGATGACCTGCCTGGCTTTAAGCCCTCGCGCGGTCCAGCCGTCGAGCATGGCGCCGCCCATCTTGCCGGCGCCCACCAGGACGAGGCGGCCGGGAAAGGCGGCGAGGACTTTTGCGTCGGTCGATTTCTTAAGCGGCTTCTTGGCGGGTTTCTTCATGCCGCGATTATATCACGCCTCGCCGGAGGTCTCGAACATGGCGGCCTCGAGCGCTTCCTTGGCGGTCTTGCCGGCCCAGACGACGAACTGGAAGGCGGTAAAGTAGCGCTCGCAGGTATCGAGCGCGGTGCCGAGTAGCGCTTCGCACTGCTTGCCCGACGGCTCCTGTCCGGCCGGCAACTGCAAAGCGTGGCGGTACATGACGATGCCTTCGGTCGGCCACAGATCGAAATGCCCGACCCACAGCCGTTCGTTGATCAGCGCGATCAGAGTGTGGACTTCGGCGCAGCGGCGCTCGGGAACCTTGAGATCGAATGCGCAGGCCAGATGCAGCGCCTCGATGTCGACCATCCAGGTGTAGGAGAGCTGATACTCAGCCCACCGACCGGTCACCAGAATGGTGATCTCGTCCTCGCTGGCGCGCTCAAACGACCAGTCGTTACCGGCCGCCAGCCGCTCGACCACGTCGAGCGGATTGAAACGGGCCTCGTCGGTGTAGCTCGTAAGGGACATGACGTCTCCGCTCGCCGAAAGAACCTCTAGGGAAACGCACGGCACAGCACGCGATCGGGCGATAAGTCACCCGAACTGAACACGGACTACAATGTAACGCGGGGATACGGTTGCCTTGACGGCGAGCACGAATCACAGAGCTATCTGACTATAACCTTCTCGATTCAGCCCGCCAGAGGCATTCTCGAGCCCTAATGAGCAGTGATTTGGGGGTGCGAGGCAACCGGCTCGGTTAGACTCTCCACAGCCAATGCTGCGTCAAGATGACTCTGTGGTGGATAAGTCACTCGCGGAATCCGCGGCGCGCGTTTGATTCCGGTTTGTTCTTGTTGCGCCTTAGCGCGGCGGCGGCAGCTTCTCGCCGAGCGCGCGGCGCCACAGCCAGGGCAGGCCCTTCTCGATATCGGGCCGCGTTTGCAACCTGACTGGCGGAACTATCGCGGCAAATGTGGGACTCTGGCGCTGCGCCACCACGAAGTTGAAACTGTAATTCGGTTCCTGACCCATGCGCAGATCGGTGATGACGGCGCGGCCGTCCTTTTCACTCATCTTGAAAAAACCGTGGCTGAAGCGCGCGATCCGCTCGACGAAGGGATTGTGGCGCAGTTGGGCGTAGAGATACTCACCGCGCGCGAAGGTATCGAAGGCGATCGTGCGGTCGCGGTCGAACACCGAGGTGAAGCCTTGAAGATAGCCCTGCGGCGTGATCGCCACCACGCGCCAGAGAATTGTGGTGAAGGGCGCAGGCGTCACCAGCAGCCGTTCGACGTGATGACCCTGCGCGCGCAGGCTCTCTTGCGCGACTTCTGTCGCATGCTGCTGCGCCAGCGCGCTCCAGCAAAGATAGGTGGTGCTGAGAACGAGGCCCGCGACATTCCAGCGCCAGCCGCGCACATTGCGCAGACAAAGCGCGACGACGATGCCGATCAGCAGTGGCAGCGTGTAGAGCGGGTCGATGATGAACATGCTGCCGAGCCCGACCGGCGTGTCGGTGAAGGGCAGGCCGAGCTGTGTGCCGTAAACCGTCGTCCAGTCGAGCAGGGCATGGGTGATAAGCGCCAGCCAGATCGTCAGCCACCACCGCCAGAACTCACTCATCTCCCGCAAGGCCACGGCGGCCAGCGCGGCGATCGGCAACGACGCCAGCGTCTGCCAGAACAGCGCGTGGCTGGCGGCACGGTGGTAGGTCATGTTGCTGATCGGGTCGCCGTAGTCGTAGAAGGAGTCTAGATCGGGCAGGGTTCCGGCCAGCGCGCCGATCAGCGCGGCCTTCCAGGGCCTGGTGCGCCGTCCCATGACGGCCACGCCGATGGCGGCGCCGAGCGCGGCTTGCGACAGTGAATCCATGACAAACGCTGCGATCCTGTGGGACGGCGCGACGCGCGCCACCGGGGAGGGAAGCCTGGCTGCATTTTGTGAGGTTAATGTGTTCTAAGCTAGTCGAACAGCGACGACACCGACTCTTCGTGCGCGGTGCGGGCGACGGCCTCGCCGATCAGCGACGCGATCGGCAGGATTCGGATATTGGCCGAGCCGCGCACTTCGGCGGTCGGCTGAATTGAATCGGTAATGACGAGTTCCTTCAGCCGCGACTTCGATATGCGCGCGACCGCGCCGCCCGACAGCACGCCGTGGCTGATATAGGCATAAACCGCCTTGGCGCCGTTCTTCAGCAGCGCATCGGCGGCGTTCACCAGCGTCCCGCCTGAATCGACGATGTCATCGATCAGGATGCAGGTGAAGCCTTCGACCTCGCCGATGACGTTCATGACTTCGGAGTCGCCGGCGCGCTCGCGCCTTTTATCGATGATGGCGAGCGGCGCATTGATGCGCTTGGCCAGGCCGCGCGCGCGCACCACGCCGCCGACGTCGGGCGACACCACCATCACATTGTTGAGCTCGAACTTTTCCTTGATGTCACGCACCATGACCGGCGAGGCATAGAGGTTGTCGGTCGGGATATCGAAGAAGCCCTGAATTTGGCCGGCGTGCAGGTCGAGCGTCATGACGCGGTTGGCGCCGGCATGGGTGATGAGGTTTGCGACCAGCTTTGCCGAGATCGGCGTGCGGGGCCCGGGCTTACGGTCCTGCCGCGAATAGCCGAAATAGGGGATCACCGCGGTGATGCGGCGCGCCGACGAGCGGCGCAGCGCGTCGATGATGATTAGCAATTCCATCAGGTGGTCGTTGGCGGGAAACGAGGTCGACTGGATGACGAAGCAATCCGCGCCGCGCACGTTTTCCTGAATCTCGACGAAGATTTCCATGTCGGCGAAGCGCCGCACCACCGCTTTGGTCAGCGGGGTCTTGAGGTAGTCGCCGATTTCCTGGGCCAGGGCTGGGTTGGAATTGCCGGCGACCAGCTTGATCGCACCGTTTTTGCCCGACATCCCGACGCCCTCATGAACAGGAGCCGGGTCATAACAAGGTGCGGGGGGCGCGGCAATATGGCACGAATTCGTTGTCCCGCGCCTTTTCCAGGCAGGATGAACGGCTGGTCACTCTAGAGACTGGCCTGGACGGTCCTCGCCTGGCTGTCCGGCCGCTGCGGCGGCAGCGGGACGTCCGGCGCATCGGCCGAAAGCTGTGACGGCGCCGGGTCGGCATTGGCCCGGAAGATGCGGAAAATCCCCGCCGCCTCGGGCGAGGTGTCCGAACCGCCGATAAAGGCGACCGGCGTGATGCCGGGGGCGGCGGCGACCGGCACCGCATCCGCTGAGGTCAGGAATACCGCGAGTTGCTCCATGCTGGTGCTGGCGATCCGCCGCAGCATGGCGTCATCCGCAGCGTTCCAGGCGTCGGTATCCTTGCCGGACTTCTTTGTCGATTCTTCGCCATTGATGCGCAGGGTCCGCTGCTCGTCGCGATCGAACACGTCCCAGACCCAGGTGATCGTGGTCCGATCTTTGGCGACCTTGGCGGCGAGATAGCCGCGCACCCGATAGGCCGAGGGCGCCTCGCGGGACAGCACCGCGAGGCGGCGCTGCTGCGCTTCGTCGTTGAGATTGCGCACGAGGGTGTTGAACTGGCCCTGCGGCGGGCCGTCGATGGATTCAAACGCAACCGTCGCACCGCGCGGCTGCACTCCGGCGACTCCCGACCGGCCGTCATGGGTACAACCTGCCAACACGCCGGCGAGTGCCGCCAGCAACGCACCACGGCCGAGACCCCACTGCATACACACCCCTGCGGCCCCGTTTTGTCGTCGTCCCCATCAGGCCCGGCGAAATCGTAGCGGCAGGAACATGGTTAAGTCTAGGTTAACGGCGCAAGGTCGCGGGAAAACTTAACGGCCGAGCGCAATGGCGTTGATATGGCGGCCATAATCCGGCTCGTTCAAATGCGTCGAACGGCGGAAACTGTAGAAGAGCTCAGGCTCGGCATAGGTGCAGAGGCCGAGATCGTCGAATTTCACGATCCCCGCCTGTTGAACGCGCGCGGCAATGTAGCCGGTGAGATCGAACATCGCGTGGCCGGCGCGCGCCGCGTCTGAGAAAAAGCGGGCATTGTCGGCATCCGCCGCGAGAAAGCGTTCGACGAATTCGGGGCCGACTTCGTAATTCGCCTGACGGATGGTGGGGCCGAGCGCGACGGTGATGTTGGAGCGATCGGCGCCGAGCTTTTCCATCGCCGCGAGCGTCGCGTCGATGACGCCGGTAAAGGCGCCGCGCCAGCCGGCATGGGCCGCGCCGACCACGCGCGCCTTGTCGTCGGCAAACAGCAGCGGGCCGCAATCGGCGGTCGAGACGCCGACGGCCAATCCCGGCTCGCGCGTCACGATGGCGTCCGCACGCGGCCGCGTGTGTGTGGTCCACGGGCTATCTGCGACGACGACGTCGGGCGAATGAATCTGGTAGGGCGTCAGAAAGCGCTCCGGCGCGACGCCGAGGGCGAGCGCCATGCGGACGCGATTTTCCGCGACCTGTTCGGGCGAGTCCTGCGAGCCGACGCCGCCATTGAGCGAGGCATAGACGCCCTGCGACACGCCGCCGGTGCGGGTGAAGAAGGCGTGGCGGATGTCCGGCAGTAAAGCGAGCGAGGCGGATTGAATCAAATGAGCATCCATGCGCGAGCGAAGCGAGCGAGACCAATTCCATGCGAGCGAAGCGAGACCGATTAAACCACAGACCGCGTTATCATTCGAATCCCGGCGGCGCGCCGAGCGAAGGGTGCGTGAAAGCGGCGACCTTGAACAGGTCGCCCATGCCGGCGGCGCCGGCGCCGGTCAGGCGCAGCACCGCCGCGTCGATCTCGGCTGAGACCGCGCGGCTCGCCTTGGCCTTGAGCGTGTGGGCGCGCGTGTCGATGCCGAGCCGGCGCAGGAATTGCCCCTGATTGATCGGGGCGTAGCCTTTCGCGCCCATCGCTTCGGCCGCGCGTGTCAAAGCCTGAAAATCGACATGCGCGGTCAGGTCGACGCTGCCTGGCGCGATCAATGGATTGGCAAAAGCGTGCCGGCCAACGGCTTGCAGCGTATCGCCGGCGCCGCTCTCGGCGTGGCCGTAGTCGATCACCAGCGCGGCGCCGCCTTCCTTCGCCAGCCTCTTGCCGAGATCGAAGGCGGCGGCGTCGGCGCGCCATTCGTAGATCGACTGCGCCGGTGCGGCGCGCACCGATGCCGGCAGCAGCCGGTCGAAATGCGGGATCGGCGCGGCGGCGGTCATGAAAGCGAGATTGCCGTTGCCGTCGATGCCGACCAGGCGCTCGTGCCAGCCGCTCTCCTGCTTGATTGCTTGCTTGATCGGCAGCGCATCGAAAAATTCGTTGGCGATGATGATGGCCGGCCCGCCGGGCACATCGGTGAGTTCGGGATGCCAGAACATCGGCAGCGTGAGCGGTTCGAGCGTGCGCTCCTGCTGCGCTTCCAGCACCGGGCTGATCTCGATCAGATGCAGCGCGACGGCATCGCGGAAGTCCGGCACCACTTGCGCCGCGCGCAGCGCATCCTTCATCAAGGTGCCGCGGCCGGGGCCGAGTTCGATGACGCGGACATGCGGCGGCGCGCCCATCTGTTTCCAGACCGCCGTCATCCATAGCCCGATCAACTCGCCGAACATCTGGCTGATCTCGGGCGCGGTGATGAAATCGCCGCGCGCGCCTAACGGATCGCGCGTGACGTAGTAGCCGTGCTCCGGGTGGGCGAGGCAGAGGCCCATATATTCGTCGACCGGCATCGGCCCGGCGGCGGCGATGCGCCGGCGGATTTCCAATTCCAGCGGCGTGTGCTGCTCCACTACACAGCCCGTCGCAGCGGATGCCTCACCGCGTACCAGATGAAACCGACGCCGGCGAGGAACAGCGGGATCGACAGCAACTGCCCCATGGTGGCGCCGCCCCACAGGAAGCCGAGCTGCGCATCCGGTTCGCGGAAGAATTCGGCGAACGAACGCGCCACCGCGTAGACGCAGGCGAAGGCGCCGATGATGAAGCCCGGACGTTTCAACGCGCCGGCGCGGATCAGCAGCGCGAGAACGACAAACAGCACAAGGCCTTCGAGCGCCGCTTCGTAGAGTTGGCTCGGATGGCGCGGGAGCTCGCCGGCATGCGGAAACACCATGGCCCAAGGCACGTCGGCCGGGCGGCCCCACAACTCGCCATTGATGAAGTTGGCCAGCCGCCCAAGGAAGATGCCGATGGGACCCGCGGCGCAGGTGAGATCGCCGAGTGACATGATCGGAATCTTGCGCGCGCGGGCAAACAGCACGACGGCGACGACGCAGCCGGTGAAGCCGCCGTGGAACGACATGCCGCCGTTCCACAGTTGGAAGATTTCCAGCGGATGCTCGATGAAATGCGGCAGGTTGTAGAACAGCACGTAGCCGGCGCGGCCGCCGAGGATGATGCCGAGCGTCACCCACAGGACGAAGTCGTCGAAGTCGACGACCTTCAGAGGAGCAGGGCCGCCCCACAGCCGCTCATTGCGGATCAAGGCGCGCGAATAGGCCCAGCCGCCGAGAATGCCGCAGATGTAAGCCAGCGCGTACCAGCGGATGGCGAAGGGGCCGATCTGGACCAGGACCGGGTCGATATAAGGAAACGGGATCACGAACAAAGGCATTAGGAATCCGTCTGGTAAGGAGCCGCCCGAATGAAACAGTTAGCACGGCAGGCCTTGCGGCGGCATGACCGTGCCGCCATTGTTACCTTAATGATCCCCGGAGACGACCCATGACCCAGACCAGCAACCGGATTTTCGACGAAATGGCGCGCCTGATGAACGACGCCGCCGGCGTGGCCCAGGGCGTGCGGCGCGAGGCCGATGCTTTGTTCCGCACCCAGGCCGAACGCATCCTGCGCGACCTCGACGTGGTCAAGCGCGAGGAATTCGAGGCGGTCAAGGACATGGCCGCCCTCGCGCGCGAGGAAAACGAGGCGCTGAAGGCCCGGATCGAGGCGCTGGAGGCAAAGGTGGCGGCGAAAGGCTCGAAGAAGGCCAAGGACGCCTCCGACGAGCAGGGCGCTTAGGCTATCGCCGTCGTCCTGAGGTGCGACCCGGAAGCCGGGGAGCCTCGAAGGATGCGGCCGCTGCGCCCCGGCCGTCGGGTTGCCCTTTTGCACCCCTAAAGCTATAAGCCAGCGCGAAACGCAGCCCCCGGCACCCCTGGAGGCTTGCTGCGTTCGCAGGCGGCCCGAAAAGCCGCCTTTTTCCATTGGGTTAGACAAGGATATCGATATGGCTACCGTCCAAGAGCTGAAGGCGACGGTGCGCCCGAAAGGTGGCAAGGGGGCCTCCCGGGCAGCACGAACTTCCGGTCGCGTACCGGGAGTGATCTACGGCGACAACAAACCCCCTCTGATGGTCACGCTCGACCATGCCGAACTGCGCAAGCGTATTTACGCCGGGCGCTTCCTCACCACGCTTTTCCATGTCGATGTCGACGGCGCCAAGCATCGCGTCATTCCGCGCGACTTCCAGCTCGACGCCATCAAGGACCTGCCGCTGCACGTGGACTTCCTCCGCGTCGCGGAAGGCGCCACCATCCGCGTCAAGGTCGCGGTGCATGTGCAGGGCGCCGACCAGTCGCCGGGCGTCAAGCGTGGCGGCGCGGTCAACATCGTGACCCACACCGTCAGCGTCGAATGTCCGGCTGAATCGATTCCGGAATCGATCGACGTCGATATCTCGGACGTCGACATCAACCACTCCAAGCACCTCAGCGACGTCAAGCTGCCGGCGGGCGTGCGCGTGATCGCCCATGGCGACATCACGCTCGTGACCGTCGTGCCGCCGTCCGGCTACGCGGAAGAACTCAAGGCCGCCGCTGCTGCGACCGCCGCGGCCGCTGCCGCCGCTGCCGCCGCCGCTGCCGCGCCTGCCGCTCCGACCGGCGCACCCGGCGCCAACCCGCCGCCGGCTGCCGCGGCTCCTGCCGCGGGTGCCGCGCCGGCCAAGAAGTAACGTTCCGCCATCCGGCGTTTCGTTATCGTCAAAGGCGTGCGGCAACGTTGAAAATGCCCGTCCCGGATTTTTTCCGGGGCGGGTTTTTCAAAAACGGGGCACGATCATCACATGCTGCTTTTCGTCGGCCTCGGTAATCCCGGCGAGCAATATGCCGGCAACCGCCACAATATCGGTTTCATGGCGGTCCAGGCGATCGCCAAGCAGCACGGCATCGCGCCGTGGCGGCGGAAATTCCAGGGCGTGGCGGTGGAAGGCGCGCTCGGCGGCGACAAGGTGCTGCTGCTGCTGCCGGGCACCTATATGAACGAGTCCGGACGCGCGGTGGCGGAAGCCGCGCAGTTCTACAAGATCGCGCTGCGCGACATCGTGGTGTTTCACGACGAGCTCGATCTGCCGGCGGCCAAGCTGCGCATGAAGCTCGGCGGCGGCAATGCCGGTCACAACGGCCTGCGCTCGATCTCGGCGCATGTCGGCAACGATTACCGGCGCGTGCGGCTCGGCATCGGCCATCCCGGCGACAAGAGACTGGGCGCGTCCTACGTGCTGCAGAATTTCGCCAAGGACGAATGGCCTTGGGTCGAGGCCTTGTGCGATACGGTGGCCGACAATGCGGCCTTGCTGGTCGATGGCAAGGATACGACGTTTCAGAACAAAGTGCATCTCGCCATGGACGCCAAAGGCTTCGGCGGCGACACGGCGGACGACAGTTAAGGATCAGGCGCTATGGGTTTCAAATGCGGTATCGTCGGCCTGCCGAATGTCGGCAAGTCGACACTGTTCAACGCGCTGACGCAGACGGCGGCGGCGCAGGCCGCCAATTATCCGTTCTGCACCATCGAGCCGAATGTCGGCGAGATCGCGGTGCCGGACCCGCGCCTCGAGAAGCTCTGCGCCATCGCCAAGTCCGAACAGATCATCCCGACCCGCATCACCTTCGTCGATATCGCCGGCCTGGTGCGCGGCGCGTCGAAAGGCGAGGGCCTCGGCAACCAGTTTCTCGCCACCATCCGCGAAGTCGACGCCATCGTGCATGTGGTGCGCTGCTTCGTCGACACCGACATCACCCATGTCGAAGGCAAGATCGATCCGATCGCCGACATCGAGATCATCGAGACCGAGCTGATGCTGGCCGATCTCGATTCGCTCGAGAAGCGCGTCGACAATCTCGAGAAGAAGGCCAAGGGTTCCGGCGAGGACGCCAAGCTCGCCAAGGAAATGCTCGATCTGGTCAAGCGCTCGCTGGTGCTGTTGCGCGAAGGCAAGCCGGCGCGGCTGGTCGAGCGCAAGCCCGACGAGGAGAAGCTGTTCCACTCGCTCGGGCTCCTGACCTCGGCCCCCGTTCTCTACGCCTGCAATGTCGAGGAAGCGTCCGCCGCCACCGGCAATGATTTCTCGCGCAAGGTCGAAGCGCGCGCCAAGGAAGAAGGCGCGGTATCCGTTGTGATCTCCGCCAAGATCGAATCAGAGATCGCGGTGCTCTCCAAGGAAGAGCGCGTCGATTATCTCGATGCCGTCGGCCTGAAGGAACCCGGCCTCGACC
>JAUSBQ010000361.1 GCA_030651965.1 Pseudolabrys sp.
GGCCCAGGGCGTCGAGGTCGGCTTAGTCGCGAAATTGGCCGGTCATGCGAACGCGAACGTCACGCTCGGTCATTACACGCAGGCCGTCCGAGGGGGTCAGGATGCGCTCGCCGCGCTCGAGCGGGCCTATATAGCTTAGACGAGCACAAACGCACCGGAGAAATTATCGTGGGCTACGACATATATGACGCCGCCGGAAATCTAATCCGCGCGGGCGTATGTGTCGAAGAAGCAGCATCTGCACTCGGAGTGAGTACGGACGAAATAGAATGGGCAATCGAAGAGTTCGGCCTATGCGACAATTATCAATTTGTGGTCGTGGGCAACGGCGACCCGTTTCCGGCCTAGCATTTAAAACACTTGTTTCAGCTTTTTCTCTCAAGCTAGTTAGGCACAGAGCGCTTTAGATACTTGCCTTCTTTAATCAGGCGCCAAGCCTCCTCATAAGGCATAATTTTTTCGTGCTTGGCTCGCCAATGGCTATCGATGCCCTCGAAGCCAGAACCTTGAAATTCATAACCACATTCGGGGCAAACATTTTTGGCCATTAGGCACACCTCATCATCCGGCGCATTCGGTCGATCGATCGAGATTACAACATTCTCGCCCAAGTTTTATTTTCTCGTTTATGCCCCGATGGCATGCAAAAACGTTCGGACGGGTGTAGGTAGTTTTCCTTTAACGAAGTCACCTGTAACGCGAGCAACTTCGACCGATTTTAGAAATTGAGTGTGCGATCGATTGCACATGTCAGGATTTTCATCAAGCAATTGAATAGGATAGATTGTTCCAGCCATTTTAGCGCTTTTCCGCTGATATTGACAGAGTAACCGTGGTGATGCGGCTTAGGTTTAACGATCAAATGAAGCTGGCAAGAACCTTTAAGCTTTCGCAGCTCGTGCGATATCATTCTCAAATTTCCAGCGCGAAACGCTTCCATTCTAAAGTTTTGAAGCCTCGTAATGCCAACATACTGCGGCACGAAGTTTTGCTTATTTTTGAGAGAGATTAAGTATACACCCTTTGCAGAAGAAACATTCAAATGGTCGGCGTCGATATCCACCCACCAAGCTTTCCGGTACTTCGCGTCATGTATTTTGTACCGGTCAAATTAAATGGGCCCATGACTTGGAACGGACTCATCACATTTTCCCCCTGCTAATTTAAAATAAATAGGCCTAAAAATACCAACGCCTGACCCTATGAAGGAGTCAGCTACTTAGCTGGCGTTGCGTAATTGGTTCAAGGCAAAGAGTTCGGCCAGCGCATCGTCACCTGAAATATCGCTCGGCCACTCGTACGCCGTCGCAACTGCGCGATCTAATGTCTGATGCGCTTCAACCAGCCATGGGGGGGCGCTCGTTGTAAAGCGTAGTCAGTGTTCGGCTGGCTAACTGCCTCGAAGCCGCTGCGTCTCTTGGCATTCTACGCGCTGGAAAACCTTCCGCTACCTCTGCAACGGTTTCTACGAGGTTCTACGATGGCCTCGTCGAGGGCGGAGCCCTCCTGATCGCGGAAAAGACGCTGGCACCCAGCTCGACGCTCCAGGAGTTGTCTACGTTCATCTACTACGATCACAAGGTGAAGGCATTCTCGGCGGAAGAGGTCCTGGACAAGGAACGCCGGTTGCGCGGCCTGATGACGCCCTGGCCCAGGTCCCGCCTCAGCGAGGCACTCTGCTGCGCGGGCTTTATGCCTCAGGATATCGAAAGCTTTTGGCAAGAAGGCCCGTTTGTGGCGTTCGTTGCACAGAAGTGCACGGCCTACCCTGCGGCCAGGAAGCGCAGGTGCGGCTGACCGGGCCGAAAAAGACAGGGCAACGCCGGTCCGTTCGGCTTCCACTTTTCGTGCCCAATCGACCTCCACTTAATTCGCATGTCGGTGTCTATTGAATATGCGCACCGATCATCCCGCTAACCAATCACCAACCAAACAGGAGACTCGTCATGACCACCAAATGGACCTCACCAAATGTTTCGCGCACTTCGGCACCAAACCCACCAACGTAGATCGAGCTGGTCCGCACGCGAGGATAAAACGGTCGTCGCTAACCTGTGGCAGGACCGGTTCGAGCGGCACGAAGGCCGGTTTATCTACCACGACACGCTCACGGGAGACACCCGGCCCGGCGTTCGGGAGTTGTTTTCCAACCTGAAGTGGGAGTGGGAATGCTGCGATCGGCGCTTCAACGCGAACGTCCTCATCGCGAAAGACCGCGACACGCAATCTCGTTCGATCAAGGAGTGCTTCCCGGGTAAGATGGTGATGCGCCTCATCCACCTGGACCTGGAAAGCGGCGCGTTCTTTGCCGAGGCTGAGAGCCCATAACGGTATAGGCAGAATTTATCACGCTCCCACCGCCGGCCTATATATCGGCGGTGGCGAGCAGCCCCCTCATATGACCGGCTTTCCGTGAAGCGTCGCCCAGATTATTCTCATAAATCTCGACGCGGTCGCAATTCCATAAAAATAAACCGCTTCGTTGGAACGCCTCACCAGTCGCTATTCTCGCGAGAGGCGATTAAATCAAGTCCTTCGGCGGCATCGCGGAAACATCATGAACATCATGCGGATAAATACTATCGGCAGACCGATTCGCGTCGCGGATGGCCGCTCGCACGTCCCTGCCTTCGCAAGACCTGAGTTTCGGAACCAGCGTTCCGGATCATTTGCTTGCCTTTGCCTGATACCAAACGAAACAACAACAACGCAATCAGCAAAAAACATCAGCCACAACACGACACCAAACGAAAGGATCAAATCGCTAGATGGCAATCGCCAACCTTCATGATGCAAGACCAATCGATGACACTATAAAAGGATATGCACGGTTTGCTTCGCAGCGGGTAGCCCAAGGCTGGGCTCCGCTGATCGTAACGATGATGTTCAATCGCCTTCATGGAATGCCTGAACCGATCCTGCCGCAGATGTTCGACGAGGCCTCGCGTGTCTATCAGACCTTTGTGACCCGCGTAGTTAGAAGGCCGTTGTCGCCTCGATCGGTTGACGACTTGCCTGTCATGATAGCCGCGCCTGATTTCTCCGTTGGCAAGACCGACAAGCCGATTGCACGAATTTCATTGAATGACGGCTTGCATCTTCATGCGATCCTGCGGGTTCCGCCGCGCTCTCGCCTTCCGATACCGGTCGATGAGCATTTTCGGACGCATCAGGCCCTCTACGTTAATGATCGTAGTAAGCTAAGCACACTCGACGTGCGACCGATCAATGATGGAATCGAACTCGCTGCGGAGTACGTGTTGAAAAGCGTCAGGCGTCGCCGATTCTCGCCGGACGAGGTTTTAGTGCTCCCCCGCGCTCTCGCGGAGATGCGCGACTGAAATATCGATTGCTGACACTATGCAGAATTTGACATGACCGATGCTAAGACCCGCACCGCGCTCGAGCCGGCGTGGCTCGGCCCTTATCCTGATGATTTTTCGCGACGCTATAATGGACTACGGGATGGATCGAAAGGCGGTCGTCTTTGTGGCGAAGCATGGAAGCCAGATTGTCGCCACATCCCGTGTCGTCTGATGAACGGCATCGCTTTAAACCTCGGACAAGCGGCGCTCGCTAGGCGCAAACATGTAGATAAATAGGGCTACTGCTAATATCAGGCTGAATGCGATGAACAGCCGCCCGTAAATGACGTCAGGCGCCACCGAAGCTGTCTCGGATGCTTTGACATATCGCCCCGACAACCACTGGCCGACACCGGCTCCTCCGAAGAACAGAAGGTTAATCATCGTTACCCCTTGCCCAAAAAGATGCGTTGGTAAGAAGGCCCGCGAGTGGGCAAGCACTATCGGAAAGCTTGCACCGAAACACGCCACAATGAATAAGAGGACGAGTGAGAGCAGGCCCGAGAGGTGGCCTAACAAGCCGAGCGCCAACCACGCTGCAACGGTTACGGCTACCCCTGTCGCCACCGTCACCTTCGCGTCGCCCACCATCCGATGGAGCGGCGCGTAGAAGATGCCACCGAGAGCGAGCGCAAAACCCATTGCGGTCGCGCTGAGGCCAACTGCATTAGCGTCGAACTGATGCACCTGCATCAGATACGGTGCGATCCACAATCCACGGACGGCCGCCACGACGGCGTAACTCACGAAGGCGAGCGGCATGATTAGCCATAAAGCCCGGATAGCAAAGATTTGTCTGGTTCTCATAAGCGGCGAAACTTTTCCTTCCGGTGCCTCGATCCGCGGCGGGTCTTTCAGGATGACGATAATTATTAGGAGACTTAAGGCGGTCGCAGCCGCCATAGCGAACATTGTCTGTCGCCATCCAAACATCGCAACGGCGAGCGAAAGCGGCGCGCCGCTCAGTGGGTCGCCCAGCGTGCCAAGACCGAATAGTAACGCAGAAAGGCCCGCAAACTTCTCAACGGGATAGAACCGTCCGATCGTATAGAAACCGGCCATCATCACTGGCGAAAAGCCCGCGCCAAGAAGGGCCATCGCCACGAGGGCATGCCACGCTTGGTCCGAAGCGCTAAACAAAACTCCACCTGTCACCGCCGCTGACAGACCCAAAATCATAATTCTTCGCGGCCCAATGCGGTCTAGCGACAGAGCCACGGGGAGCTGTGCCGCCGCGAAAGCGAGGAGGAAAGCAGCTTGAAGGTTTGCAAGACCGGCGGCATCAAGACCTAGGTCGCGCGACAATTCGGGCGCCATCACCGCAAGAAACGGCCGATAGAAATTGCTGAGAAAATACGGAAAAAGGAGGGTCAGAAATAACATGAAAACCCGATTTTATCCCATCTTTGGGGCTTAGATCCCGCCGGCATATTTTACGCGGGAGGCGAATTCACTCGGCCGAGGGTTACACGCTTTGTCGCCCAAGAGGGTGGTCTGGTCACAAGCCGCAAGCGCACCCAGGCCCTCTGCCTTATTCTGCGAGGAAAAAACATTGACGTTGCTACAAGGGATCAACGTTCCTTTTACGCACTGCATCATGTTCCGAGGTGGAGTTGAAGAACAATGTGCTGTTTGCAGGAGGGGCAAGGCAGCGCCGCATCGGCTCTGATTCTCCCGGCCTTCTCGCGAAATGTACTCCCGCAATGCGGGCAACCTAATGAAAATCTTCTCGGTAAATAAGTCCATCAAGCCTCCAACGCGGCCATGCTATCATAAGCGGGATGCTATAATTTGTCCCATCTAGGCACGTACTTTCGGAAAAAGGAGCAGCCACCATGTTGAAGACCAGAAATCCCTCAACCGTCGCGCCACCAGCAGGGATGTATAGTCACAGCGTTGAGGTTCCTCCGAATGCGCGCTGGCTATTTACTGCCGGTCAAGTTGGCATGCGACTCGACGGATCGGTGGCTGAAGGTTTCGAGGCGCAGCATGACCAGATATGGCAAAACACGCTGGCGATACTAGCAGATGCGGGCATGGGTCCCGAGAACATCGTCCGGCTCAACGTCTATTCGACCGACCCGGACGGCTTGAAATATCTCAAGGCTCATCGTGTGAAGTATCTTAAGCCGGGTCACACGCCGGCCTCGACGTGGGTCGTGGTCAGTAAGCTGGCTAACCCGAAATGGGTGGTTGAAATGGAAACGGTGGCCGCAAAGGCTTGACGCCTTCACGGTGCGGGGCATCGGCGCGCCGATCTACGTGTTGTTCGGCACTTCTCGTTCGGAGGGGCTGATTTCAGGCTTCCAAAGCCTACGGATGATCTTGGGGAGCAGTTCTGCCGCCGGGCAGTGTCGCCAAGCCACCCCGACCGGCCCAGACTCCCCACGATCATCCGGCGAGCAAAGCCGACGGTGCGCTCGATCTCACCGCTTAACTCACACGCGCTTCGTCGTCCTTCACGCCGGTACTACTCATTAAGCTTAGTCGAAAGTAACAGATCAAACACCGATCAGGAAAGTATTGATTCAGACCGCCCGGATATGACTGTTCTAAACCTTTCACCCTGGAGCACACATGTCCAAGATTGTCGCATTTCTTAAAAACGAATCCGGCGCCACCGCGATCGAATACGGCCTCATCGCCGCGGGCATCTCGGTTGCCATCATCGCGGTCGTCAACGGTCTCGGCACTTCGCTGAACACGAAATTCACCAGCATCTCCACACAGCTCAAATAGTCGGCGTCGACGCTGGAAGAGGACGCCGCCCGAAATGGCGGCGTCTTTTTGTTTGCCGCCACACTCGGGTGTTGGGTCAAGATTATTTGACACGCTGCTTTGCTTACCTCGCTAGACGAGATCCTGAAGCGCCGAGCCTTCGACCTCGCCTGGAGGCCACCAGATGATCCCGGGGAGCACTTCCGCCACCGGGCCGTGTCACCCAGCCCCTTACCGATCCGGGACTCCCCACGATCATCCGGCGGCCAGGGGACATGACCTGTCGAGGCCTGACGCCTCACAAATCCGTTAAAGCCCGCCACATCGCAGGAGAGGCATGGAGAACCTGCATGCCCGCTCTCGCAACAGGACTTGGATAGGCCCGGCTAATCTTGCTCAATAAGCTGGATGACCATTTGCAGCTTCGGAACGGCGGGAGTCGAACACCGTTGGATTGGCGCCGGCGTCCTGTGAGGGCGCATTGAGCGTCGTTTGACTGGAAATTTTTGACTGAGAGCTTGCGACCATGCTTGCCTGAGTATTTTGCTCCCGTGCAAGCGCGAGTTCACCCAGGACGCGTTGGTTATCGGCAGGTGAAAGCGAAGTGTTTGGCCAAAGATCTGGGCGCAGGCTCTTCGCCCAGATTTCCATTTGCGAATTTGGATAGATCGAAGCGTCGGGAAATTCCTGGCGTAATCCATCGACAGCAGCGCGTTGTTGGTCATTCATTTCTCTGTAGTTCATACCCGCTACCGCTTCGATGGTAGCAGGCGTAATGCTACAGGCGCTCAGCACCAACGCGACCAGCAAGACAGGCATGACAAGCCCAGGAAAGGAGTTGCGCGGATGAACTTTCAGTGCCGTTCTCTTCTCAATTGAATACATAGTTGACTCCAAACGAAAACGCCCACGCATCGATCCGACCCTCTGGCGAAGGCAAGCCTGGGTCGGCGTTCTCATGGATCCACATGCGGGAAATTCGCGCATCAAGAAAGACCTTCGAAGAGACCGGCGTAGCGGCAAAGGCAGTCAATTGCCATTTTTCCTTTGCCGGCACAAAATTGAACAAAGTCGGCGAGAACTCATTTTCGGTTCTTTTGAAATAGCTACCGCGCAGGCCTACGCCCAAGGCGCCAAATCCGTAGCGATGCTCAAGGCTGCCGAAATACGTTTCCGGGTTTGCATTGACTCCGGGAATACCGACAGGCCCGGTGGTCGACACGACTCCGACATTTTCACCAATATGCGTGTACGAAAACTGGGCTGTCGTTTGCCATCGCGGCGTCCATGCATAACGTGCGCCCATGCCCAAGGATGTTCGGTCGCCTGCATCGACCGAGAATGTGAAGGCCGGCCGTGTCAGTTTGGTCGAACCTTCCCGCGCATGGGTAATGTCTGCCCAATACTCAAGGGCGCCGATCTTGTGACGGTATCCCAAGGTCGCCGTGACTTGATCCGAAGGCGACACTTCCATTGTTGCCAGTCCGGCTGCATCGTCGCGCGTATAGCTCCCGCGATTCGTGTATCCGAGGGCAAAGCTCACACTGCGTGCCGCACCAAGAGGAATAGTGACACCGGCCGTCGGTCCGAAATTGAATCCTTCGCCAAATGTCGCGACGTCAACAACGTCCGGATCCATGCGGGCAAAGACTTGATTGCCGGAGAGCACGGATTTGCCGGTCGGCAGATTGGCCGCGAGCGACAGGAACGGAATAAAATTCGGATTGCCGGTGTACGTGACCGACTGCGAAACCAGCGTATCTATGTAGCCGGAGTATTGCCCGCTCTGTCCTGCGCTGCGCTGCACGGAGTCAACGTAGCCGCCACGGGCCAGCGATTCGAATCTCCAGTCCCCCGTCGGACGCGCAATGACTCGGAGAGCAAACGGTGAATAGAACTGGCTGCCGCTGCCTGAGCCAGCCAACCCCGTCACCGGGTAGCCGTTGTCACCATCCCACGTGGTGTATCGAAACTCTTGATTGTAAATTACAAAAAATTTGTTGTCAGGCGTAGACGCCTGTCGGAGGATTGGCGCTTTGTAATTGTCTGCCGCCAAGGCATCGCTCACATCGGCGCATATAAACGCTGCAGTCGCCCCAACCAACGCGACCCGACTCCAATTCCGTAGCATGCCCCACCCCGCGCTAACGCACCATTCGGGGAGTGTGATGATAGAAGTGCGGAGGTCAATCGATTGATACGAAATACACCGACGATTTCAACGATATGCTGACGGTGGTGCTCAATAGAGACTACGAGATCGAAAAGTTCCAATGAAACCTTTTGGCATCGTCGCTTAATGCGCTAGTCCGGGAACTTTTGAAGTTTTTTATATGTCCGCTCTCACCAGAGCTTATCTCACCATCCGTGAGCCACTTCGCTACGGCGAGATAGCACCACAGGACCCCTGACAGTAGGCTGACACCGAACGATAGCGCGAGAAGCATCAGAACGGCTTGACCCGCCTGTGTACTCAATTTCCTGCCGAATGTGGTCTCGTATACGTGCGTGCCATATATGCTCAGCGGAAGCGCGAGGAGACAAAGAATGAACGCCCACCCGCACAGGCGCTTGAGCCGACGGAGTATTCTCTGACCGCAGTGGCCCGAAGCACCAAGAGCGAGCAAGCTTGCCATGATGTACATCGGCGTGCGCCCGTTTCTGTTGTCGCCGTCCATTCCGTCGCTCCTTATGTTTTTCGCTGTTAGTCACCCAAATTTTGAGTTCAAAAAGTCACGTCCTGCAGGATGCGGGCGAGCCGCGTCGGGTTGGATTCGACGTACATCGCCGTTGTGCGGATGCTCGTGTGGCCGGCGATCTGCGCGATGGCCTTGAGATCGACGCCGCGCTCGGCCAGCCGCGTGATCAGCGTGCGCCGCCCGCTGTGCGAGGAAGCCCGCCCCGCACCCCGATCAGAATTAATCGTTCAAGTTACGACGCGCCGGTGAAATGCCTTTACGCACCGCTTCGACGACGGCCCGCATTGGCGGCACGCAAGGCGGAATGGTTATTTAATCTCGGCATCAGCCTGAACTGCGCCCGCGTCCCGCTTCAGGTCCCCGTTGTCACGTCGGAGGCGATCTTACGATTCCGCACGGCTTCGCGGTAGAAGATATACATGCCGCACAATACGATGATAATCGCGCCGCAGGCGGCGAGAAGATCCGGCAATTCGTCGAAAACCAGATAGCCGGCGATGGCGCCCCATACCAACAACGAGTAACGAAAGGAAGCGACCAGCGACAACGGCGCCGTGCGACAGGCATGAACCAAAAGAAAAGTGCCGATCAACCATGAAACCGCCTGGATGAGCAGCAACATGATTTCCTGATAACTCATCGCCGGCCACGGTTCCCCAATGCCGACTACGAACGTTCCGATCGCCGTCACCAGAGCTGACAAAAGGGCGACCTTAAGCGTGGACACGCCGGGATCGATCTTTCTTGTAACTGTCTCCCGGCAGGCAGCGCCGAACGCCGCCAAGACACCCAGAAGCGCCCAGGGGTTCAGACCGCCAGCATCGGGCTTGATGATGAGCAGCACGCCGCCAAAGCCGATCACGATCACACTCCAGCGCCGCCAGCCGACCTGCTCTTTGAAAGCGACCACGGCGATGATGGTCATCAGAAACGGCGATATCTGAAGGATCGCATAAAGCTCCGCGAGGCTGCATGTGCATGACGGCAGTGGTGAAGGATATAATATTTATGCAGTCGAACACGCAACGCGCTAGCACCGCTCTGGAAAACATATCCGTGGAGAGCAGCCGTGGCCGCGTCCAGGCGAGGACGGCGCCGAGGGAAACTGTGAATGACAGCGCTGCGCCAGAAGATCAGCTCACTGGGCGGGAAACCGCGGCCTAGCAGCTTCAGCACCACGTCGCCCACAACGTAAGCGGCCATGCTGAGTGAGATTGCAAAGATCGCGCGGCGCGAGGAGTGGTCTTGCACGATGGCTCCGCCGGCGGGCCGACTATTGCGATGGAGAACGTGCGCCGATGTGGACGTGCCAACGCCAAGAAAGTGACTCATAGGGCAGCTGGCGGGAAATGACAATTGCCCGCGATGGAGCTGCAGAAATCTCGCGCTTCATATCCTGCGCTGATACCGGTTCCCTTCAGACAATAGGCTCCGGCAGCGCTTTTCAGTGCCCTCTATGAGGATACGCGCCGGGAGGGCGCGGGATGATCCTGGAGGCGCTTCTGCGACCGGGCCATATGATCCCAGCCCCCTGAGCGGCGCCGACACTCTCCAGGATCATCCCCGGGCCAGAACGGCCGGATACCCGGTGGAACGGACGTGGCCCGTCGGGCCCGCCATAAATATTCCATCGAAGCCCGCGACACCGTAGGAGAGATTCGTGGAGCATCTCAAAGTACATCGCACGCTCACACGCCGGGCGGCGACCGACGACGTGCTTGCCCGAGCGTGGTGAGGCCAGCGCGATTGCTGTCACCAGCGCGAACGGCCTTCACACGGCGAGCGCTTTCTTTCTCGCGGGCACTCCGACCGACGAGCGCGAAGCGCGAAGCGCGAATGAACGTCTTTTGGCGTGAAATGATCAAGTATCGCGATCACGACATGGTCGTCGTCGCGCTTGCTGTGGGCGTCGCTGACGAGGCAGATTGAGTGCCAATGTCCGCTAAGTGCCGATTTTGTTGAAAAAGTCGGGCTGTAAATCGAAGTAGATCGCGCCGCGAGATTGACGGCACCCGCCTTTGCTACCGGATCTGTTGTCAGGCTGGTTTCAGGTCCGGCACCGGGATCAGCTTTGCCAGTTTC
>JAUSBQ010000369.1 GCA_030651965.1 Pseudolabrys sp.
GACCTCTCCCCGCAAGCGGGGAGAGGTGAAGGAAACAGTATGCCCGTCCGCCAATTGTCCGAATCGACCGTCAACCGCATCTCCGCCGGCGAGGTGGTCGAGCGGCCGGCGAGCGTGGTCAAGGAACTGGTCGAGAACGCGCTCGACGCAGGTAGCAGGCGCATCGACGTTCTGACCGACGGCGGCGGCCGCCGGCTGATCCGCGTCACCGATGACGGCTCAGGGATGACGCGCGCCGACCTGGAGCTGTGCGTCGAGCGCCACGCCACCTCCAAGCTCGACGGCGACGATCTGCTGGCCATCGACACGCTCGGCTTTCGCGGTGAGGCCTTGCCGTCGATCGGCGCGGTGGCGCGGCTGATCATCACCACGCGGCACGCCAGCGAGCCGCATGCCTGGACCTTGACGGTCGATGGCGGCGAAAAATCGGAGATCAAACCCGCGGCTTTGTCGCAGGGCACCAGCATCGAGGTGCGCGATCTGTTCTACGCCACGCCGGCGCGGCTGAAATTCTTGAAGACCGACCGCAGCGAAGCCGAGGCGGTGCGCGAAGTGGTGCGGCGTCTCGCCATGAGCCGGCCCGATGTCGCCTTCACGTTGGCCGGCGAGGAGCGCGCGCCGGTGACCTGGGCCGCCGCGGCTGAGGGCGACCCGCTGGCGCGGCTCGGCGATGTGCTCGGGCCGGAGTTTCGCGCCAACGCCATTGCCATCGACGCCGAACGCGAGGGCGTGCGCGTGCATGGTTTCGCCGGGCTGCCGACTTTGTCGCGCGCCAACACGCTCGGGCAATATCTGTTCGTCAACGGCCGGCCGGTGCGCGACAAGCTCTTGGTCGGCGCGGTGCGCGGCGCCTACGCCGATTATCTGCCGCGCGACCGTCATCCGCTGCTGGCTCTGTTCGTCACGCTTGAAGCGCGCGAGGTCGACGTCAACGTGCATCCGGCCAAGACCGAAGTGCGCTTCCGTGACGGCGGACTGGTGCGCGGGCTGATCGTGCGCGCGCTGAAAGACTCGCTGGCGCGCGAAGGCCAGCGCGCGGCCTCGACCGGCGGCGGCGCGACCATCGCCGCGTTCCGCCCGGTGACGATGCCAAGGCGCGGCGCTTACGACTGGCGCAATTCGCCGGCGCGGCCGATGCCGTGGTCGCCCACGCATGGCAATGTCGCGCTCGGCTTCTCCGAGCCCGAGCAGGCGGCGTTTGACGTCGGCGCGCCATCGGCCGATGCGCGGGTGCAGAGTTTCGAGCCGGCCGCCGAACTGGTCGAGCGTCCGTTAGGGGCGGCGCGCGCGCAAATCCATGAGACCTATATCGTGTCGCAGACCCGCGACGGGCTGATCATTGTCGACCAGCACGCCGCGCATGAGCGCATCGTCTATGAGCGGATGAAGGCGGCGGTCGATAGAGCCGGCGTGGCGCGGCAGATCTTGCTGATCCCGGAAATCGTCGAACTCGACGAGGCCGACGCGGCGCGGCTCGCCGCGCGCGCCGGCGACCTGGCGCAATTCGGCCTGGTCATCGAGCCGTTCGGGCCGGGCGCGGTCGCGGTGCGCGAGACGCCGTCGATGCTGGGCGATATCGACGTGCGCGGACTGGTCACCGACCTCGCCGAACACATGGCGGAATGGGATGACGAACTGCCGCTGGAGCGGCGCCTGCTGCATGTCTCGGCGACGATGGCCTGCCACGGCTCGGTGCGCGCCGGGCGCAGGCTCAAGCCGGAAGAGATGAACGCGCTGCTGCGCGAGATGGAAGACGTGCCGAACTCCGGCCAGTGCAATCACGGCCGGCCGACTTATGTCGAGTTGAAGCTGTCGGATGTCGAGAAGTTGTTCGGGCGCAAATAAACGCTATTGCGCGCGCAAAAACACCAACTCGCTGTCGTCGTAGTCGCGCCGCTCCAGTTCCTCATAGCCCTCCGGCGTGACGAAGCCGGCGTCGGTGGCTTCCTCGACGACGACCAGTGCGTCTTTCACCAGCCAGTTGCCGTCGCGCGCGGAAACAAGTGCTTTCTCGGCGAGGCCCTTGCGATAGGGCGGATCGAGAAAGGCGAGCGTGAACGGCTCCAAAGGATGCGCCGGTCCCAGTTTTGTCGCATCGCGGCGGAAAATGCGGCTGGTGCCGCCAAGGCCCAGCGCTTCGGTGTTGTTGCGCAACAGCGAGCGCGCCTCGACGCCTTCATCGACAAACAGCACGTAAGCCGCGCCGCGCGACAAAGCCTCGATGCCGAGAGCGCCGGTGCCGGCAAACAAATCGAGCACGCGCGCGCCGGTGACCGGATCGCCATAGCCATGCGCGAGAATGTTGAACAGCGACTCGCGCAGGCGGTCGGCGGTGGGGCGCAGTCCGTCGCCCTTCGGTCCGGCGATGGGGCGCGAGCGGAGTTTGCCGCCGACGACTCTCAATCTTTGCCTCTTGGATACTTGGGCCGTGGCCCGCCGGTGCGGTCGCGGCGAATCTTCTTCTTCATCTTCTTCGAAGGCGCGTTGCGTGCGCCGCCGATCTTTTCGTTGCCATCGCGTTGCCGCGCATCGGCGCGTGCGCCGGAATCGAGCGACGGTCGGGCATCGCGGCGTGGTGGCTCGCCCCGCCTCGGTGTATGCCCTTCGCGCATTCGCTTGGCGTTCGGCTTGCGGACCCGGTCGTCGTCGCTCATCAGCGGCGCGTCAAAGTTGGCGCCGGATTCGGCGACGATCTTTTCGCCGAGTTCGGCACGCAACGCCGCCGTCTCGACTTCCTTGGCGGTGCCTTCCGGCAGATCGCCGAGCATGAACGGGCCGAAGGCCACCCTTATCAGTCGATTGACGCGCAGGCCGATCGACTCCAGTACTTTCTTGATTTCGCGGTTCTTGCCTTCGCGGATGGCGAACATCAGCCAGGCATTGGCGCCTTGTTCGCGTTCCAGCGTCGCCTCGATCGGTCCGTAGTGGACACCGTCGACGGTGACGCCCTTGCGCAAGGTGTCGAGCGTGGCCTGGTCGATGCGGCCGTTGGCGCGCACGCGGTAGCGCCGCAGCCACGCGGTCGCGGGCAGCTCCAGCGTCCGCGCCAGCCCGCCGTCATTGGTCAGCAGCAGCAGGCCTTCGGTGTTGATGTCGAGCCGGCCGACGCTGATGACGCGCGGCAGGGATTTCGGCAGCGCCGCGAAGATGGTCGGGCGGCCTTCCGGGTCGGAATGCGTCGTCACCAGCCCGCGCGGCTTGTGATAGAGGAACAGCCGCGTGCGCTCGGCGGTCGGCATCGGCGTGCCGTCGATGACGATGCGGTCGGACGGGGTGACATTGAGCGCGGGCGAGGAAATGACCGCGCCATTGACCGAGACGCGGCCGTCGGCGATCCAGGCCTCGGCCTCGCGCCGCGAGGCGAGCCCGGCGCGGGCCATGACCTTGGCGATGCGTTCGCCGGGAATCTCTTTTTGGGACTTGTCGGGCATGATAGTCGCCTGATAGCAGACCTGATGCCGCCTGTCCCGCCCACACAAAGCTTCATGCAACTCGCCCTCGACGAGGCCCGCGCCGCCGCGGCGCGCGGCGAGGTGCCGGTCGGCTGCGTCATCGTGCGCCACGGTGAGGTTGTCGCCCGCACCGGTAACCGGACGCTGGCCGACAAGGACCCGACCGGCCACGCCGAGTTGGTCGCCATCCGCGCCGCGGCCAAGGCGCTCGGCTCTGAGAGGCTGACCGATTGCGATCTCTATGTGACCCTGGAGCCCTGCGCGATGTGCGCGGCGGCGCTGTCTTTTGCCCGTGTGCGGCGGCTTTATTTCGGCGCCGGCGATCCGAAGGGCGGGGCGGTCGAAAACGGCGTGCGGTTTTTCAACAGCCCGTCGTGCCACCACCGGCCGGAGGTCTATGGCGGCATCGGCGAAAGCGACTGCGCTGCGCTGCTCAAGGAGTTCTTCCAGGCGCGGCGCTAGCGGCGCTCAGACCGTGCGGTTGACGCGCGTGCCCATGCCGGGAGGCGGCGCACTCTGTGGTGCTGATTCTTCTTCCGCGGCATCGTCGCTGTCGGCGGGTGCGCTGGTGTCATCTTTCAACGGCCGCTGCCTTCCCGATTTCCCATAGGGAATCTGGATGCCTGCGCCACCTGCCGGTAATGGTGAGACCTGCCTCATGATACCGCCGAAGGTACATGCGTGGACTCAAGGAAAAATGATGCGCGATGCTCAGGTTGCCACGAATTCGATAAGGAAGCGTTGACCTTATCGGTCAGCCCGCCCCGGCGGCTTTGGCGAATTCCCACGCCTTATCGGCGAGCGGCCGGATCATCTCGGCTTTTTGCGGCGCGAAATCCGATGTCGCGGTGCCGTCGCGCACGCGGCCGATGATGCCTTGCAGAATGGCGGCGATGCGGAAGAAATTGTAGGCGAGATAGACCGGCAGATGCGGACGCGGATCGAGCCCGGTGCGGGCAACATAGGCATCGACGTAATCCGCCATCGCCGGAATGCCGAGCGCCATGAGGTCGTGGCCGATCAACGTCGCCGTGCCGGCGGTGCTTTCGGTCGGCGGCATGTGCCAGGCCATCAGATGATAGGTGAAGTCGGCCAGCGGATCGCCGAGCGTCGACAATTCCCAATCGAGGACGGCGAGAACCCTCGGCTCACTCTTGTCGACGATGAGGTTGTCGATGCGGTAATCGCCATGCACCAGGCGCGGCGCGCCGGACGGCGGAATGTGGCGCGGCAGCCATTCGATCAGCCGCTCCATGGCCTCGATCTTTTCGGTCTCCGACGCGCGGTACTGTTTCGACCAGCGGTCGACCTGGCGCGCGACATAATTCTCGCCTTTGCCGAAATCGCCGAGGCCGATCTTGGCCGGTTCGAAGCTGTGTAGTTTGGCGATCGTCGCGTTCATCGCATCGTAGACGGCGGCGCGCTCGCTTCTGTCGGAGCCCGGCATTTGCGGCTCCCAGAACACGCGGCCATCGGCGAAGCCCATGACGTAGAACGCGGTGCCGGCGACATTGTCGTCGGCGCAATAGCAGAGCGGCTCCGCGACGGGAAAGCCTTGTCGATGCAAGGCACCGATGACGCGAAATTCGCGATCGACCGCATGCGCCGACGGCAGCAACTTGCCCGGCGGCTTGCGCCGCAGTACATATTTACGCGCTGGCGTCTCCAGCAGATATGTCGGGTTCGACTGGCCGCCCTTGAATTGCTGCGCCGTCAGCGGACCGGCAAAGCCGCGCACATGGTCGCCGAGATAGGCCTCCAGCCGCGCGGTATCCAGCCGCAGCGCGGGCGCCGCTTCCTTGGTGCCGGAGAATGCTTGCTGGCGGTCGATGGCGGTCATCGGATTAGTTGCGCGCTCACCGCTTGCCGGAAAACTCGATCGGCGCGTCGGCGTAGATCTTGTAGCTCTGCGATTTCGGCTTGGCCTTGTCGTCCTCGTTGACGTACTGGATCGAGCTTTTGCCGGTGAGTTCGCGCGGCAGGATCATCACGCGGATGAAGCGGCTCTGCTTGTCGCTCGCCGCTTGCGCGAACACCGCGTCGGGCCCGCTTTCGTACCAGGCGCCGCCGACGCCATAGGAGGTCGAGCGGCCATGCGTGTCGATGCGGATGCCGCCTTCGATCAGGCAGCGGATGCCCGGGCCTTGATGGCTGTGCAGATAGGCGCAGCCGCCGGGCGGAAAGGCGACGCTATCGCCGCGCATCAAGAGGTCGCCTTTGGGCAAGGTCTCCAGATAGGACGAGAGCTTCTCATGCGTGATCATGCCCGGTGCGCAGGCGACGGTTGAGCCCTGATCGCCGCGCGCCAGTTCCCAGCGCCAGCAGGTCACGCCTTCGGCGCCCGGCTTCACCGTGGTGGCGTTACTGCCCTGCCAGGCATCGCCTTCGTTCAGTGCCTTGCCGTCGATGGTGGCGGAGCCATGCACCACGAAAATGAAGCGCGGCAATGCCGCCAGCTGGAATTCGACATTCTCGGCGCTGGACAGGACATCTTCGTAAAGCCGAAGCACGGGGTGCATGAAAGGCGTCTCCTGATCGTTATCGGTCTTCCGGTGTTTCCCGGAATGCGAATTAGGCGCGGCTGAAAAACTCCAGCAGCGCCGCGGCGGTGGCGTCGGGGTTTTCCTCGGGCAGGAAGTGGCCGGAGTCAACCGGCTTGCCTTCGCAAAGCGGTGCCCATTGGCGCCATATATCGAGCGGACCGGACGTTTCGCTGGGGAATCCGCCGGAGCCCCACAAGGCCAGCAGCGGGCAGGCGATGGTTCTCCCGGCGGCCAGATCGGCCTCGTCATTGGCCAAATCGGCGCCGATCCCGGCGCGATAGTCTTCGCAATGGGCATGAATATGCACCGGATCGGAGAAGGCGGCGCGGTAATGATCGAGCGCCGCCGGATCGAAGGCCGAGAGGTTCTTCGCCTTGGTCCAGCTCGCTAGCTTCCGTTCCAGATAGGCGACCGGCGCCTTCTCGATCAACATTTCCGGCAGCGGCGCCGGCTGCGCCAGGAAGGTCCAGTGATACGCCTTCATGGCCATGGCCCGATCCCAGGCGTGCCACATATTGGCGGTGGGCACGATGTCGAGCGTCGCCAGGCGCGTGACGCGCGACGGATGATCGAGCGCCAGGCGATAGGCAACGCGGCCGCCGCGGTCGTGACCGGCGAGAAGGAAGCTCTCGTGACCGAGCGCCTGCATGACCGCGACCATCACCGTGGCCATCGAGCGCTTGTCGTAAGGCGCATGGTTGGCGTCGCCTGGCGGCGAGGCGGAGCCGCCATAGCCGGGCAAATCCGGGATGACCAGCGTGAAGCGTTGCGCCAGCGCAGGCGCGATGCGATGCCACATCACATGCGTTTGCGGGTAACCGTGCAACAGCAGCAGTGGCGGCCCGTTGCCGCCGGTGCGCGCGAATATCTTGCCGATCGGCGCGTCGATCCGATGCGTTGAGAAGCCGGGAAACAGGTCGGCGAGATCGGCCATCGTATCGCTCCGCGTTACGTGAGATTTCGCAAGGCGCAAAGCGTAGCCAAAACCGCGGACTTTGTCACAACCGGCGGATCGACTATTCGCGCGCGATTGCCTGCCAGCCGATGTCGCGTCGGCAGAATCCTTCCGGCCACTTGATCTTGTCGACCGCGGCGTAAGCGCGCTGTTGCGCCTGGGCAACGCTGCTGCCGCGCGCGCACACATTCAATACCCGGCCACCGTTCGCGACGATGTGGTCGCCGTTCTTCTTCGTGCCGGCATGAAAAATCTCGACGCCTTCAGTCTGCGCCGCGTCGGCGAGACCTTCGATCACGGACCCCTTGGCATAACTGCCGGGATAGCCTTTCGCCGCCATCACCACGGTCAGCGCCGCATCGGGATACAGACGCAGGTTGAAACTCTTCAGTTGCCCGTCGCGCGCCGCCATCAGCGCCGGCAACAGGTCCGACATTAGCCGCAGCATGATGACCTGCGTTTCCGGATCGCCGAAGCGGACATTGTATTCGATCAGCTGCGGGCCATCCTTGGTGATCATCAGGCCGGCGAACAACACGCCCTTGAACGGCGCGCCGGCTTTCTTCAGCGCATTGACAGTCGGGAAGATGATCTCGTCCATCACCCGCTTGTTCATCGCGGGAGTCATGATCGCCGCCGGCGTATAGGCGCCCATGCCGCCGGTGTTCGGTCCGGTGTCGCCGTCGCCGACGCGTTTGTGGTCCTGCGCGGAGGCGAGTTCGATCGCGGTCTCGCCGTCGCACAGCGCGAAGAAGGAAGCTTCCTCGCCGACCATGCAGTCCTCGATGACGATTTCCCAGGCCTTCTCGCCAAGTGGGCTGTCTTGCCCGCCGCCGAACATCATGTCGATGGCGGCTTCGGCTTCCTCGACGGTTGAGGCAACGACGACGCCCTTGCCGGCGGCCAGACCGTCGGTCTTGACGACGATCGGCGCGCCTTTGCGGCGCACATAGTCCTTCGCCGGCTCAGCGCGCTTGAAACGCTCGTAAGCCGCGGTCGGAATATTGTTGGCCTTGCACAGGTCCTTGGTGAAACCCTTGGAGCCTTCCAGCCGCGCCGCCCATTTGGTCGGGCCGAAGGTCCTGATGCCGGCCGCTTCCAGATCGTCGACGATGCCGGCGCAGAGCGGGCCTTCCGGGCCGACGACGACGAAGTCGATCTTCTTCGCCTGGCAGAAGGCGATCACCGCGGCATGGTCGGTAATGTCGACCGCGACGCATTCGGCCTCCTGCGCGATGCCCGGATTGCCGGGCGCGCAATAGAGCTTGGTGGTCAGCGGGCTGCCGGCGATTTTCCAGGCCAGCGCGTGCTCGCGTCCGCCGGAACCGAGAATGAGGATGTTCATGGAAAAGCCGGTCTTTATGGGATGATCGGCGTGTGGTGTAACATGCCCCCCGCACCCTGCAAGAGATTCGGAACCAATGCCGGAAGCTGCCCCCAGTAACGTGATGGAATGGACCGTTTCGGAGCTGTCCTCGGCGCTCAAGCGCACGGTTGAGGACGCCTACGGTTTCGTGCGGGTGCGCGGCGAGATTTCCGGCTTCAAGGGCGCTTCGCCGTCCGGCCACTGCTATTTCCGCCTCAAGGACGACAAGGCCGTGCTGGAAGGCGTGATCTGGAAGGGCAACTACGCCCGCATGCGGGTCAAGCCGGAAGAGGGCCTCGACGTCATCGTCACCGGCAAGCTGACGACGTTCCCCGGCTCGTCGAAATACCAGATCGTCATCGACAGCCTGGAGCCCGCCGGCGTCGGCGCGCTGATGAAGCTCTTGGAAGAGCGCAAGAAGAAGCTCGCCGCCGAGGGCCTGTTCGACGAGGCGCGCAAGCAACTCATTCCGTTTCTCCCCGAGGTGATCGGCGTCGTCACGTCGCCGACCGGCGCGGTCATCCGCGACATCCTGCATCGGCTGGCCGACCGCTTTCCGCGTCATGTGCTGGTGTGGCCGGTGCGGGTGCAGGGCGAAGCCTCTGCCGGCGAAGTCGCCAACGCGATCGAAGGCTTCAATGCGCTGCTAGAGGGCGGACCCATTCCGCGCCCCGATCTGATCATCGTCGCCCGCGGCGGCGGCTCGCTCGAGGACCTGTGGTCGTTCAACGAAGAAATCGTCGTGCGCGCCGCCGCGGCAAGCATGATCCCGCTGATATCCGCGGTCGGCCACGAGACCGACATCACCTTGATCGATTTTGCCTCCGACCGCCGCGCGCCGACGCCGACAGCGGCCGCCGAAATGGCGGTGCCGGTGCGTAGCGAATTGCTGTCGACGCTCAATGCGCTGGGCAATCGCAAGTATGCCTGCTGGCAACGCGGGCTGGAACGCCATCGCCGCGAACTCACGATGCTGTCGCGCGCGCTGCCGAAGGATATCCTGGCCGAGCCGCGCCAGTGTCTCGATAGCCTGGCCGAGCGTCTGCCGCGCGCATTGCGCGCCAATGCGCAGGTTCACCACACGCAATATTCGCGCATCGCTTCGCGGCTGGCGCCGCAACTGCTGTCGAACACGGTCGAGCGGCGGCGCGAACGCTACAACAGCCTGAACCAGCGTTTGCAGGCGAGCCTGATCGCCAATGCGCAGGCGCACCGCGCGCGCATCGAGCGGGCGAGGGAGCGCGTGGTGGCCTTCGGCGAACGGTCGCAACGCGCGACTGTGGCGTTGCTCAAGCAGCACCAGGCCCGGGTCGAACGCGCCGAGCGGCTGCTGTCGGCATTCTCCTATCGCGAAGTGCTCAAGCGCGGCTTCGCGCTGGTACGCGACGGCGATGGCCATCCGTTGCGCGCAGCGGCGAACGTCGCTGCCGGCGTGCGGCTGGATATCGAGTTTGCCGATGGCCGCATCGCCGCGACCGCGGATGGCGAAGGCTCCCCGCGTGAAGGTGCGCCGCGCGAAAGTGCCCCGCAGCCGCGCGCGGTGGAAATGTCCGCCGCGCCCGCCCGTCCCAAGCCGCGCGCCAAAGGCGGCGGCGAGGGCACAAGTGGGCAGGGCAGTCTGTTCGGCTAATATCTCACGCTCGCGAACACGCGCACGCTGGCGCCCGGCATCGACACCTGATCCTTCGAATAGGACACGCTGCTGCGGATATCGCGGTTGAGCAGGTTCGATCCGCTGATGCCGACCGTCACTTCGCTCAGTTGATCGACGCGCGGCTTGACCGCTTTCCAACTGTAACTCAGCTCCGCGCGCAGATCGTCGTATCCCGGCGTCGTCGTCTCGCCGGCGGTGGCAATGTCGTTCTGCGCAAAGGCATGAATCAGCCGCACGCGCGCCAGCCAGTTGGCGTCGCGCCAATAGGCGCCGCCGCCGAGCCGCACCGGCGGGATGCGCGGCACATTGCTGCCGTCGCTGAAGGTGGCGCGCACCACGTCAACCTGGCTCTCGATGCCGAACATGCCGGAGCCGAGCGGCGCGATATCCCACTGACTCTGAAACTCACCGCCGCGAAAGGTGGCGTCGGCCTGCGAATAGATCGCTTCGTTCAGTTCCTCGCCCGGCACGCTGCAATCGCCGTCGCCGTTGCAGGTATTGCCGGTGAGCCGCCGGTAGATGAAGCCCTTGAACTTCGTGTAATAGACCGTCGCCTCGAAGCGGAACGGACCTTGCGCGCGGCGAAGCCCGAGTTCCAGCGATTGCGCCGTCTCGATGCCGAGACCGGTATTGCCTTTGTCGAAGGTCTCGCTGGCGTGGTGCGCGCCGCCCGAGAAAAGCTCGGCCGGTTTCGGCGCCCGCTCGACATATTGCGCGGTGATGCTGGCGACAAGATCCATCGGCAGGTTCTGAATCAGCCCGAGGCTCGCGCTCTTCGGCGTAAAGCCGAGCGTGGCGGGCGTGGAGGTCAGCGTGCCGACGGCGTCGAATTCGCGCCCGGTGCCGGACAGGCTGACGTGTTCGATGCGGCCGGCCAGTTGCGCCTTGGTCGTGTCGCTGAACTTGAATTCGTTGAAGATGTAGCCGGCGATGCGCCGGTTGGTATTCGGGTCCCAAAGGCCGATGCCGTCCGGGCTGCCGGCGGTGAGCTTCTGGTGCCCGCCTTGCACGCCGACCGCCGTCGTCAGGGCGGCAAAGCGCAAATCGAACGGCGTCAGTTGCGCTTCGATGCGGCCCTCCTGCTCCTTGTTGGTGAACGTCTGGTGCACCGTATCGGACGCGGGATCGGCCGGGTCCTCGAGCCCGAGTTCGTTGTGCTTGTAGTCGGTCAAGCCGCCCCAATAGCGGATCGCGTCGATGACGGCATTGGGCGCCCGCCATTCGCCCTTGGCATTGAGCTTGGTCTGCTTGGCGTCGATGCGCGCGTTCTCATTCTCGCCTTCGGCGCCGGGGATCGAATAGAGCGCGTTGTGCTGCGTGATCGAGAAGCCGGCAAAGCCGTCGTTGAAAATATACGAACCGCCGGCCGACTGGCCGTCGCTGCGCGTGCGCGAATTCGGTTGCCGGCCGTTGAAGGTGCCGGGCTGCGTCGCGTTGACCAGATCGGCCGGGTCTGGCGCCGTGAGGTACGGATAGTGCGGGACACGATAGTCCCGGGTGCTGCGGCCGAAGGCGTCGGCATGCAGCGCGAAATTGCCCGCGCCGGCGTCGAGCAGCACCGCGCTGTCCAGGCCGTTGTCGGCGCTGTTGAAGGCGCCGCGCCATTCCGCGCCGGCGCCGCGCGGCGGTAGCGCGGTGGGAATGCGGTTGTTGCTCGCTTCGACCACGCCGCCGATCGCCAGCGAACCGAAGCGCAAGGTCGCCGGACCGCGAATGACCTCGACACGGTCGGTGGTCAGCGGGTCGACCGGTACGAAATGGTCCTCGCCGAGATCGGACGCGCCATTGGCGCCGATACCGTTTTCCTGAATGCGGACGCGGTTGACGTCGAGGCCGCGGATGATGGGCCGGCTTGCCGCGCCGGGCGCGAAGCTCGAGCCGGTGATGCCGGGTTTGCCGAACAGGAGATCGCCGAGCGTGGCCGCGCCGCTGCGGCGGATTTCCTCATTCGGCACCACGGTGACGGTGGCGAACTGGCCGGTGACGATCGGCAGCGTGCCTTGCAGGAATGCGCCATCACCCGTCGTTGCCGGGGCCGTGCCGCGCTGGATCGGGCTCGGTGCAGAGACGACGACCTCGGGCAGGGTGACTTGCGCCAGCGCCGCCGGCAGGCCGCCGGGGAGGACGAAAAAAGACAACAGCAGGCTGCGACGGAAACGAGCCGACATCGGGGACCTCAGGCACTGGAGCAAAGGAGCACGCCTCCGGCTGGAAGCGTGTTATGTTATAATATAACAATTACGGAACAGGCCCGGGAGAGTCAAGCCGGCGGAAAGCTGCCCGCCCGGTATTGGCCCGATCGGCCGCCCGCCGGGATTTGCACGGCCCGCGGCGCGAGCGCCTCGCATCGATGGGGCACATCTAGGGTTTCGCTGGCGCCGCCGAGCGACTACATTCGTCAAATCACCTGCGCCGGACTGCCACGGAGACCCGCTTGCTCAACCGCTTCGATCATTCGCTACCGCCGAATGGCATGGCGGAAATAAGATATCTCGACGGTGATTTCCGGGTGGTGCGGCCCGGCAGCTTCGTGCGTTGCGCGGTGACCGGCGTGCCGATTTCGCTCGAAGAGCTGAAATACTGGAGCGTCGAGCGCCAGGAAGCCTATGCCTCGCCGGAAGCTGTGTTGCAGCGGCACAAGGAGCAACTGGCGCGTTAGCGCCGCAGTTTGCCCAGCACCAGCGCGCGCAGCGCGTCCATCTCATCGACCTCGAGCGTCACCGGCAGCACCTGCGCCTGTGCCGCCAGCGCGGCCAGCGCCGGTTCGCCCGCCATGCGCGCATGATCCTTTTCGGTGGTGAGCAAAGTCAGCGTGTCGTGTTCCGCCGCCATCACCAGTTCGGCGGCGTCCTCGGCGCTATAACGGTGATGATCGCCAAACGCCCGGCGCGCGCCGATCTGGATGCCCGCCTGTTCGACGGTAGCAAAGAACTTGTCCGGATCGCCGATGCCGGCAAAGGCCAGCACCTTGCGCGTGCGCAATGCCGTGACCGCGGCAGGGTCGGGCGTCAGGCGGCCGTGAAAAACCGGCAACGCCCCGGCTTGTACAACGACATCGCGCGCACGCACGTCGTCGCCGATCACCAGCAGCGCATCGCAGCGCTTGAGCTGCGCTTTGAGCGGCGCGCGCAAGGGACCCGCCGGAAACACACGGGCATTGCCGATGCCGCGCCGCCCGTCGATCACCGCCAGCGTAATGTCCTTGGCCAGTGAAGTATTCTGCAAGCCGTCATCCATGACGACGACGCTGGCGCCTTTGGATTTCGCCAGCGCCGCACCGACGACGCGGTTGCGTCCGACCACCGTTGGCGCGATCCGCGCCAGCAGCAGCGCCTCGTCGCCAACGTCATGGGCTGCGTCCTTCCCGGCATCGACCAGCCGCGGCCGCGTGACTTTGCCGCCATAGCCGCGCGTCAGGAAGTAGGGCGTCTCGCCGGCTGCGCGCAGCATCCGCGCCAGCAGCATCGCGGTCGGCGTCTTGCCGGCGCCGCCGAGCGTGAAATTGCCGACGCACAGAACCGGCAGACTCGCCGGCTGGCCGGTCCGCGCCATGCGCTTTTCCGCGATGGCGCCATAGACCTTTCCGAACGGCGCCAGCAAGCCCGCGGTCAGGCCTGCCGGACGCCACCAGAAGGCCGGTTCACGCATGACCGGCTCCGCTTCGGCGGGGCAGCAGCAGATGCATCAGATAGGGATCGAGCGATTGCAGCGTGCGCTCCAGCGCGCCGCCGAGCGTGTCGACCGTCTTGCGGGCGGCGGCGGCGCTGCGCGCGCAGGCTTTCGGATCGCTGAGCATGGCGCCGAAGGCGGCGGTCAGCCGGTCTTCGTCGAGCACGGCTTCGGCGCCGCGCTCGCGGTCGAGCGCGTCATAAATTTCGGCGAAGTTCCAGACATGCGGCCCATGCAGGATGGCGGCCCCTAACTTGGCGGGCTCGATCGGATTCTGGCCGCCGTGACGCACCAGCGAGCCGCCAACAAAGACCACCGGCGCCAGCCGGTAGATCAGGCCGAGTTCGCCCATCGTGTCGGCGACATAGATATCGGTGCTTCGACGCGGCAGGTCGCCGCGCGAGCGCAATGAAGCGTCAAGGCCCGCCGTCCGCGCCAGTTCGGCGACGCCGGGGCCGCGTTCGGGATGGCGCGGCGCGATCAGCGTCAGCAGCCCGGGGAAATTGCCGCGCAGCCGATTGTGCGTTTCGATAATCAGCGCATCTTCGCCGTCATGCGTCGAAGTCGCGGCGATGACCGGCCGGCCGCCGATGGCGTCGCCCAAGGCTCGCAGCTTCGCCGCATCCGCTGGCGGCGGCGGCACGTCGAGCTTGAGATTGCCGCTGACGAGGACGCGTGGCGCGCCCAGTTCAGTGAAGCGCATGGCGTCGGCCGGCGTGCCGGCGAGGCACAGATCGAATCGCGCCAGCAGATTGCCGATGGTCTTGGGCAGATACCGCCAGCGCTGGAACGAATTGTCCGACAGCCGTCCGTTGATCAGGATCATCGGCACGCCGCGCCGCGACGTTTCGATCATCATGTTCGGCCATAGATCGGATTCGACAAACAGCGCCAGATCCGGCTGCCAGCGGTCGAGGAAGCGGCGGATGAAGCGCGGCGCGTCGAGCGGCACGAATTGGTGAACGACGCCCGGCGGCAGTCGCTGCTCGGCCAGTTCGCTCGAGGTGACGGTGCCGGTGGTCACCAGCACGCTGACATTGCGTTGCGCGATGCGCTCGATCAGCGGAAGCGCGCTGGCCAGTTCGCCGACGCTGGCCGCATGCAGCCAGACCAGCGCGCCGGCCGGGCGGAGGCTGTCGCTGCCGCCAGGCCGCTCGTCGTGGCGCGCTCCGTTTTCCTTGCCGCGCTTGAGCCGGCGCGCCAGCAGCAGCGGCGCGAACGGCGCCGCCACCGACGACACCAGCCGGTAGACACGCAACACTCCGGTGAGTTTGCGGCTCACGGCGTGCCACTCCGGTCGACGATGGCGTAAGCCCGCGCCGTCACCGTGTTGAGTTCCTGCTCGACGTGCTGGCGCGTCGCCTCCAGCGTCGCGTCGTCGGCGTCGCGCGCGACAAAGATCGGTTCGCTGACAACCATGGCGATACGTCCGAAGGGCAGGTTGATCGCGGTGCGGTCCCAATTCTTGAGGTCGATGCGGTTACTCGAGGCGATGGCGACTGGATAGATCGGCCGGCCCGAATGCTGCGCCAGCTTGACAATGCCCATGCCGGCGACGCGCGACACTTTCGGCACGTCGGCGGTCAGCGCCATGTTGTAGCCTTCCGCCAGCGCATCGAGCATGGTGCCGAAAGCGGCGGCGCCGCCCTTGCGATGGAATTCGCCGCTATGCGAACCCGAGCCGCGAATGGTGCCGATGCCGAGCTTCTCGGCGGCGCGCGCATTGAGTTCGCCGTCGCGGTGACGCGAGATCAGCACCTTGGCGCGATGCTTGGCTTCCGCCTTCTTGATGAAGGGCGCGAGAAAGTGCTGGCCGTGCCACATGCCGATGATCGCCGGCATCTGCACGGTGTCGTAAATCGTCGCCGGCTCGATCGTGCGGCGGCTCGAATACCACACCAGCCGCAGATACCAGGCCGCCACCGAACCGGCGGCGGACAGGAAAATGGGCGATGCGACGATCCGCTTCAATAGTGGCATTGCCCCCCGCTTTTGAACCGCGTCGGTGCGGATCGATTGCCGGACATCGTGAGTGACAGGGCCTAGCATTTTTCCAAACCTATATCTTGTCCGGAATTCAGCAGGCAGCAGGCGACAGATGCGCTAATCTTGGCGCGCGTCCGGATGGTCGGGGTCGAGCAGGCGGTGCAGATGGACGATGAAGTACCGCATATGGGCGTTGTCGACGCTCTGCTGCGCTTTCGCCTTCCACGCGACGTGGGCGCTGGCGTAGTTTGGATAGACTCCAACCATGTCGACCTTGTCGAGATCCTTGAACTCGGTGCCGGTGAGGTTGGTCAGTTCGCCGCCGATCACGAGATGGAGCAGTTGCTTGGCGGGTGGTTTGTCGGACATGGCTTGATCCTTCGCGGAAGTCCCGGCGGTGGACTTAGGAGGAGGTTGAACGAGTCTAGGCGAACTCGGGCAGGCGGTCGCGCATCAGATCGATGAGGGTACCATGGCGGGCACCTCCCGCGGCAAGCAGCGCGGAATGCGCGGTCAGGGGTTGATTATAACGCAACGGCCGCCCGGTCAGGTCGGTCAATGCACCGCCGGCTTCGTGCACCAAAAGGTCGGCTGCCGCAAGGTCCCAGTCGTGGCTGCCGGGCGAGGCGAAGGCCAGGTCGAGCGTGCCTTGCGCAACGCGGGTAAGCCGCAGCGCCAGCGAGTGGACCTTGGGTTGCGGCAAAGTGCCGGGCGACAGGCCGGCAAGGCGGTCGAGATAGCGCTTCGGCCCAGCCAGTCTGGCCCCGGCCAGGCTGTCGCCGCCGCTGACTGTGATCGGGGCGCCGTTGCGGGTGGCGCCGGAACCGGCGACGGCCAGAAACATCTCGTCGGTCACCGGGGCATAGAGCGCGGCGAGGCGCGGACGGCCGTCCTCGACCAGCGCCACCGAAATGGTCCAGTCGGGAAAGCCGGCGATATAGGCGCGCGTGCCGTCGATCGGATCGACGACCCAGGCGCATTGTACAGTGCGCCCGGCGAGATCGTCCTCGGTTTCCTCGGACAGCCAGCCGGCCTGCGGCACCAGAACACCGAGCCGCGCCTGCAGCAGATTGTTGACGGCGATGTCGCCTTCGCTCACCGGCGAATGGTCGGCGCCTTTGGTCCAGCGTTTGAATTCGCCGCGCGACGTGTGGCGCGCCAGTTCGCCGGCCTCGCGCATGACGGCCTCGAGCGCGTCGCGGAGCTTATGACGATCACTGCCCGGCAACGGTGAGGCCCTCCAGCCGCACGGTCGGGGCATTGATGCCGTGTTTGAAGGTGAGATCGTTGGCCGGCGTCATGCTGCGGAAAATATCGGAAAGATGCCCGGCGATGGTGACCTCGCTCACCGCAAAGGTGCGCTTTCCGTTCTCGATCCAGAAGCCGGAGGCGCCGCGGCTGTAGTCGCCGGTCACCATGTTGACGCCGCTGCCGATCAGATCGGTGACATAAAAGCCATCCGTGATGTCGGCGATCAGCTCGGCCGGCGTCACCGTGCCCGCTTCCAGATGCAGATTGGACGCGCTCGGCGACGGCGATGACGACACGCCGCGCGAGGCATGGCCGGTGGTGGTGAGGCCAAGTTCGCGCGCGGTGGCGCAATCCAGTATCCACGACATCAGCACGCCGTCGTCGACCAGCGCCATCTTCCTGCCGGCGACGCCTTCGCCGTCGAACGGATGCGAGCGCAGGCCGCGCTGACGATGCGGATCGTCGACGATGCGGATGCCGTCGGCGAACAGCTTCGCGCCCATCTTCTCGCGCAGGAAGCTGGTCTTGCGCGCGACAGAGGCGCCGTTGACGGCGCTGGCGAGATGCGAGACCAGCGAACTGGCGACGCGCGGATCGAACACCACCGGCACCTTGCGGGTCGTCACCTTGCGCGGGTTGAGCCGTTCGATGGCGCGTTCGCCGGCGGTGCGGCCGATCTTCTCAGGCGACTCCAGATCGGAAGCGTGACGAACGGAAGAATAATCGTAGTCGCGTTCCATGCCGGTGCCTTCGCCGGCAATCGCCGTCATCGACAGGCCGTGGCTGGAGCCGAGATAGGCGCCGCGAAAGCCGTGGCTCGTCACCAGCACCATGCCGCCGATGCCCACGGAAGCCGACGCGCCGCCCGATTTGCTGATGCCCTTCACCGCGAGGCCGGCTTCCTCGGCCGCGCGCGCCATCTGTTCCAATTGCTGCACGCTCGTCAGATCGCGGTCGATCAGATCGAGTTTGGGAAACGCGCGCGCCAGCAGCGCCTCGTCGGCGAGCCCGGCATATTTGTCTTCCGACGCGACCCGCGCCATCGCCACCGCGCGTTCGGCCAGCACCTTGGTGCCGTCGCCGGACATGTCGTTGGTCGACACCACCGCCTGGCGGCGGCCGACCAGCACACGCAGGCCGAGATCGTCACCCTCCGAACTCTCGCTCTCCTCGACCGCGCCGTCGCGCACCTCGATCGATTGCGACAGGCCGCGCACCGCGACCGCGTCGGCGGCATCTGCGCCGGCGGCGAGCGCCGCCTTAACCAGCCGTTCGGCGCGATCGGTGAGGGCGGACTGGTCGAACAGGGAGGCGACAGGTGCGAGCATGGTTTTCAAAAACTTTCATTGTCATCGGCACAGCGCATTCCGGCGGGGAAGCGCTCTATTCCTAGCAAATGGCGACGTGGCCGGGGCAGCGCAACCGCCGATCGCGACATTTTACGCAAGCTTATCAACACCTCGTCAATCATGGTTGGCAACGCCGCGTCAATCATGGTGCGCGAAGCAGCCTTTGCTAACGCCGATTAACCGCGAACCTTAAGCGGTTTTCGATCCGTCTCCCTCATGATCTCCCGTATCGACTGGGCACATAAGCCTGGCGAGGGAGAGTTTGAGGCGTCAAATGCGAAGTGGCGGATGTCCCGCCGGGTCGAGCCGTGATGTGCGGCTCGACCCGTTCGCCCTACCGTTGGCTTTCGCGGCGATCGACGCCGCCGCCGACGGGCGGGTGCGGCATATAGAGCTTTTCCGTGAGCGGCTGGTGATGCGGCGTTCGATCGCCGGCATGCACATGGCGTTCAACATGCCGCTGTCGGCTTTTGCCGGCGTGGCGATCCGTTTGAACGCGGGCGAGGGCGGCGAACCGCCGACCGTCGCGGTGGTGCTCGAACACAAAGATCCCGGACTGGCGCTGCCTTTGTTCCACTCGACCGAGGCCGATGAGGCTTTCGCCGAATGGCACAACTGGAGCAAGGTGCTCGGCGTGCCGCAGCTTGTCGCCGACGATGAAGGCGGCTGGCGCGAACCGTTCGCGCGCATGGGCGGCGTTCGCATCGAAAAGGTGCGGCCGCGCCGCCGCCGTCATAGCTGCCTCAAGCGCCGCCGTCCGTCGATGCCGCTGCGCCGCAAGGGCGGCAGACTGAAAGCCGATGCGTCGGTCTATCGCGGCGAACGCGAAATCATCGCAAGGAATTAATCGGTCCGGCTATTTGCAGTAAGTTATTTGCACTTGCGCAGGCGCAGCGTGCCGCCTTTTTCCAGCTTCATCTCGACCGTATCAGCATCGACCACGCGCAAGGTGTAGTTCGCCTTGGCGTTGCCGATCTGGCCGGTGGTGAACTCGTCGACGACGCGATACTGCCCGCCGCCCGACGCTTCCACTGTCCGGTTGCGATAGGCCGGCACGCCGCCTTGGCTGTCGGTGCGCTGGCTGCCGTTGAAGGCAATCACGCGCAGTTTGCTGCAATCGATCGGCTTCTTCTCGGTGCTGGCGCTCAGGCCCCATTTGCCGTCGATCGGGTAATTGCCGGCGGCCGCGGGCGCGGCAAGCGCGAGCAAGGTGAAAGCGATCAAGGCAATCCGGCGTGTGGTCATGGCGTTGATCCTACCACGGCGGCGGTGGCCGCCAGCGGGCTTCCTTGCCAGCGTTAACGGCAGGACTTCACAGGGCAGTGCATTTGAATCAAGGGTGTAGCTAAAATCCCTCATGAATCAGCCAGATGGAAAACTTCCTCCACTGTCTGTCCACAGGATATCCACAGGCTTATCCACACGGCAGTAAAGCTAGGCCTTCCCATATCCGCCCGCGGTCGGCGTCTGGATGATGATCGCCTCGCCGGCGTCGATCACCGTCGAGTCGCAACCCTCGAGCTTCTCCATCCGGCCGTCCTTGCGGCGGGCCCAGTTTTCGCCGACCTGACCCGGCTCGCCGCCGGCGAGCCCGAATGGCGGCACGCGGCGATGGCCGGACAGCAGCGTGCATTCCATCTTCTCGCGGAAGCGGATGGTGCGGCGGATGCCGTCGCCGGCGTGCCATTTTCCCTTGCCGCCGGAGTCCTTGCGGATATGGAAGTCCTCCAGCACGACCGGATAGCGGAATTCCAGCACCTCGGGGTCGGTCAGCCGCGTGTTGGTCATGTGCGTATGCACGGCGTCGGTGCCGTTGAAGCCGGGCCCGGCCGGCGAACCGGAGCAGATGGTCTCATAGTATTGATACTTGGCGTTGCCGAAGTTCAGGTTGTTCATGGTGCCTTGCGCGCAGGAGAGGGCCCCGAGCGCGCCGAACAGACAGTTGGTCACCGCCTGCGAGGTCTCGACATTGCCGGCGACCACGGCGGCCGGATATTCCGGCGTCAGCATCGAATGCGGCGGCACGACGATATTGATCGGCCGCAGACAGCCGGCATTCATCGGAATGTCGTCGTCGACCATCATGCGGAAGACATAAAGCACCGCGGCGCGCGTCACCGGCTCGGGTGCGTTGAAATTGGTCGGCTGCTGCGGCGAGGTGCCGGTGAAGTCGACGGTCGCCTCGCGTTTCTGCTTGTCGACCGTGATCCTGACCTTGATCACGGTGCCCTGGTCCATCTCGTAGGAAAATTCCGAATCGTGCAGTCTGTCGATGACGCGGCGCACGCTCTCGGCGGCATTGTCCTGCACATGGCCCATATAGGCTTTGACGACGGGCAGCGTGAATTGCTTGACCATCTTGCGCAGTTCGGCGACGCCCTTCTCGTTGGCGGCGATCTGCGCCTTGAGGTCGTTGACGTTCTGGATCGGATTGCGCGCCGGATATTTCGCGCCCGTCAGCACGTCCATCAGTTCCTTCTCGCGGAAGCGGCCGCGATCGACCAGCTTGAAGTTGTCCATATAGACGCCTTCCTGCTCGATGGTCGTCGCATTGGGCGACATCGAACCGGGCGAGATGCCGCCAACGTCGGCATGGTGACCGCGCGAGGCGACCCAGAACAAAATGGTCTTCTTCTTGTCGTCGAACACCGGCGTGCAGACGGTAATGTCCGGCAGATGCGTGCCGCCGTTATAGGGCGCGTTGATCGCATAGACGTCGCCGGGCGCGATGCGGCCTTTGTTATCGCGGATGATGGTTTCGACCGAACGGTCCATCGAACCGAGATGCACCGGCATGTGCGGCGCGTTGGCGACCAGCGTCGAGTCATGCGCGAACACCGCGCAGGAGAAGTCGAGCCGCTCCTTGATATTGACGGAATAGGCGGTGTTCTGCAGCGACACGCCCATCTGCTCGGCGATCGACATGAACAGATTGTTGAACACTTCCAGCATCACCGGATCGGCGTGGGTGCCGATGGCATAAGTGCGCTTGAGTTTCTTCAGCCGCGACAGCACCAGATGGTTCTTCGGCGTCAGCTCGGCCTGCCAGCCGGGCTCGACGACGATGGTCTGGTGCGGCTCGATGATGATCGCGGCGCCTTTGACCTTGGCGCCGATCTTCAACTGGTCGCGGGTATAGACATTGGCCTTGTGCCAGGCGCCGTCGGAATAGAAGCGCGTGCGCTTGGCGGGCGAGGGCAGCTTGGCCCCGGCGCGGCGCAAAGTCTTTTCGGAAAACTTGGCGCCGCCGCCGATGGCCTCCACCGACACGGCCTCGACGACCAGTTGCTTGTTGCGGTCGATGAAGCCGAAGCGGGCTCTGTGCGCCTTCTCGAAGGCGCGCTGCATCGCGGGCAGGGGACCGGCACTGACGACGAGCGCGGTGTCGGTGCCGGCGTAGCGGATATGCGCGCGCTGGATCACCTTGATCCTGGCCGCCGCCACGCCCTGGCCGGCGACTTCCTTCTTCACATCCTTGCCGAGCGAAGACCCGGTCTTCTTCAAAACGCTAAGCGCCTTCGTCCCCCATGGCAATTCGATTGCCTGTTCGCGAGTGGCGCGGATATCGGCGAGTCCCATGCCATAGGCCGACAGCAGCGACGAGAACGGATGGATCAGCACCTTGGTCATGCCGAGCGCGTCGGCGACCAGACACGCATGCTGGCCGCCGGCGCCGCCGAAACAGTTGAGCGCATAGCGCGTCACGTCATAGCCGCGCTGCACCGAAATCTTCTTGATCGCATTGGCCATGTTCTCGACCGCGATCTTGATGAAGCCGTCGGCGATTTCCTCGGCCGATTTGTCGCCGACCTTCTGCGCCAGATTGTTGAAGGCATGGCGCACCGCGTTGGCGTCGAGCGGCTCGCTTTGCGCGGGGCCGAAAATCTTCGGGAAGAAATCCGGCATCAGCTTGCCGGCCATGACATTGGCGTCGGTCACCGCCAGCGGCCCGCCGCGGCGGTAGCACTTCGGACCCGGATTGGCGCCGGCTGAATCGGGGCCGACGCGGAAGCGCGCGCCGTCGTAATGCAGGATCGAGCCGCCGCCGGCAGCGACCGTATGAATGAGCATCATCGGCGCCCGCATGCGCACGCCGGCGACTTCGGTTTCGAAGGCGCGTTCGTATTCACCATCAAAGTGAGAAACGTCGGTCGAGGTGCCGCCCATGTCGAAACCGATCAGACGATCGAAGCCGGCCTGCTTGCCAGTCTCCGCCATGCCGACGACGCCGCCGGCGGGACCGGACAGAATGGCGTCCTTGCCCTGGAACAGGTCGGCGGCGGTGAGCCCGCCCGACGACATCATGAACATCAGGCGGATGGCTTCTTCTTCAGCCGCCCCTTGCTCTTTCTTTTCCCACCCCCGCTTGCGGGGGAGGGTCAGGGAGGGGGAAGCACCTTGCTCAGCGTTCACTGAAGCTCCCCCTCCCGGCGTGCCTGATGGCGCGCCGACCTCCCCCGCAAGCGGGAGAGGTGAAGGAAGAGCGCCTGCCGTCATCTCCCCGGTCACACGCCCCACATATCGCTTCAAGATCGGCGACAGGTACGCATCCACCACCGTGGTATCGCCGCGCCCGACCAGCTTGATCAGCGGCGACACTTCGTGGCTGACCGAGACCTGCGCAAAGCCCATCTCGCGCGCCAAGGCGGCGACGCGCTTCTCGTGTTCGGGAAAGCGATAGGCGTGCATGAAGACAATGGCGACGGCGTCGATGCCGTCGGCCTTGGCGGCTTCGAGATCGGCGCGCGCCTGCGCGAGGTCAGGCTCGCGCTCGACCGTGCCGTCGGCGAGCACGCGCTCGTCAACCTCAGTGACGCGCTCATACAACAGTTCAGGCTTGACGATCTGACGTGCGAAGATCTTCGGCCGCGCCTGATAGCCGATCTTGAGGGCGTCGCGGAAACCCTTGGTGATCATCAGCAGCGTGCGGTCGCCCTTGCGCTCCAGCAGCGCATTGGTGGCGACCGTGGTGCCCATTTTCACGGCACCAACCATAGAAGGCGGAATGGCTTGCCCGGCTTTGAGCCCGAGCAGATCGCGGATGCCCTGCACGGCGGCATCGGCATAGGCTTCGGGGTTCTCGGATAGAAGCTTGTGCGCGGTGAGCTTTCCGTCCGGCGCGCGGCCGACCACGTCGGTGAAGGTGCCGCCGCGGTCGATCCAGAAATCCCAAGATCGCGCCTGAGAACGCGCTCGAGTTTGTTGCCGGGACCGGTGCTTCGCCGCCGCCATCGTCAATCCTCCATCGACCGCGCCACTAAATCAGAGCCAAAAAAAATCGTCAATAAATCGTTGACAATTTATCAACGGCGGATACGCTTTCAGGAACGGGGATCAGCGAGGGGCTGACATGGCTGCAAAGCCGCGCTCGGACAGGACGGATGCTACGCTCGGACCGATCGTGTCGTCGGCGCATCTGGCGTCGGGCGCGATGCCGGCTTTGTCCGAACTCGAGTTCGGCATGATCCTGCTCGACCATGCCTTCGAGCGCTGGATGGTGCGCTGCATGGCGGCGGCCGGCGTCCCCGACCTTTCGCCGCTCGACGTTCTGGTCCTGCATACCATCGCCCATCGCGCGCGCGCCAAACGGGTTGCCGACATCTGCCTCGTCCTCAATATCGAAGACACGCATCTTGTCACGTATTCTCTCAAAAAGCTCGACGCACACAAGCTGCTGACCTCGGGCCGGCGCGGCAGCGAAAAAACCGTCAGCCTCACTCCCAAAGGCGACGAGGTCGTGCAACGATACCGCAAGGTGCGCGAGGCGCTGCTGGTCAAGTCGGTGAAAAGCGCCGGGCTCGACGAGCAACGGCTGTCGGAGATCGCCGCTTTGATGCGGGCGCTGTCCGGCCATTACGACCAGGCCGCGCGCGCGGCGGCGAGCTTGTGAATGGCGGGATCAATGGAAAACTCCAAGAACACTGCCAAAAGTTTCGCCACGACTGCCAATGAAGTGACGTTGAACTGAACCTGAGCACTGTTACTGTCGAACTCAAACAATGATGCGGATGGCGTTTGATCCGCGATGGAGGGTTAAGATGAAAATGGTACCGCGTTTATTGACGGGCATCGTACTGGCGGCCGGCATTGCCACCGCCGCTTCGGCGCAGACCAAGTGGGACATGCCGACGCCTTATCCGGACGGCAACTTCCACACCAAGAATGTCATCGCCTTCGCCGCCGAAGTCGACAAGGCAACCAATGGCTCGCTCAAGATCCAGGTTCATTCGGCCGGATCCTTGATCAAGCATGCGGAAATCAAGCGTGCGGTTCGGCAGGGCACCGCGCCGATCGGCGAGATTCTCGAGTCGCTCGCCTCCAATGAAGCGCCGGTCTACGGCCTCGACTCGGTGCCGTTCCTGACCACCGGCTATGACTCGGCCAAGAAGCTCTATGCCGTGTCGAAGTCTTATCTCGAAAAGCAGTTGGCCTCGGAAGGTCTGACCCTTCTATTTTCGGTTCCGTGGCCGCCGCAGGGCCTCTACGCCAAGAAAGAGATCACCAAGATCGAGGATCTGAAAGGTCTAAAGTTCCGCACCTATAACGCCATGATAGGCCGTATCGCGGCGATCGTCGGCGCGATCCCGACCCAGATCGAAGTCCCCGACCTGCCGACCGCGTTCGCCACCGGCCGCGTCGACGTGATGATCACTTCGGCCTCGACCGGCGTCGATACCAAGTCGCAGGATTACCTGTCGCACTATATCGACACGCAAGCCTGGCAGCCGCGCAACATCGTCTTCGTGAACAAGGCGGCGTTCGACAAGCTGACCGCGGCCGAGAAGAAGGCCGTGCTCGACGCCGCCAAGGTGGCCGAGGAACGCGGCTGGAAGGCGTCGATCGAGGAAATGACGATCAAGACCAAGGCGCTGAAGGATGCCGGCATCAAGGTCGTCGCGCCGAGCGCTGAGTTGAAAGCGGGCCTTGCCAAGGTCGGCGCCACCATCTCCTCCGAGTGGGAGAAGTCGGCCGGTGCCGATGGTGCGGCCATGCTGGCCGCGTTCAAGAAGTAAGGCCGGTCTTCCGGATCGATCCAAAAGCCACCTTTGCCCTCTCACCTGCGGTGAGAGGGCAATAGCTTCCGCCGGAAAAAAGGCCGACGCGTGCGCCGCTTCCTCGACACTATCTACCGCATTTCGCTGTGGGCTTCGGCGCTATGCCTGGCGTCGATCGCGCTGATGGTCGGCGGGCAATTGGCGGGGCGGCTGATCGACGGCTTTCTGTCGCTGCTCGGGTTGCCGCGCCCCGATCTCGTCATTCTCTCGCTGAACGAAATCTGCGGCTATCTGCTCGCCGCCGCCAGCTTCCTGGCGCTCGCCGGAACGTTGAAGGCCGGCGCGCATATCCGCGTCACCATGCTGCTCGGCGCGGTCGGCGAGCACAGACGCCGCTACATTGAAATGTGGGCTTTCGGGTTTGCCGCCGTGGCCGCCGCCTACATCACCTGGAACCTGGCGCATTTCTCCTGGGTCTCCTTCAAGTTCAACGAAATCTCGTCCGGCGTGGTGCGGGTGCCGCTGGCCTATCCGCAAGCCGCGATGGCGCTCGGCGCGCTGCTGTTGACCGTCGCACTGATCGACGAACTCGTCGTCGTCATCACGCGCGGCCGTCCAAGCTTCCGCGCCGCCGAGGATGCGATCACGCTCGGCAAGGAAGGCTAGCGCCATGTCCGCCGTCGAGCTTTCGCTCGTTCTGATGATCTTGTTGTTCGCGGTGCTCGGCTCCGGCGTCTGGATCGCGCTGGCGCTCGCGGTTTGCGGGTTTGCCGCGGTGATGACCAAGGTGGCGACGCCGGCGGGCCAGGTGATGGCGACGTCGATGTGGGCGGGGTCGGATTCCTGGGACCTCACCGCGCTGCCGATGTTCATCTGGATGGGTGAAATTCTCTACCGCACCAAATTATCCGACGACATGTTCGAAGGCCTGGCGCCCTGGGTGCAGCGGCTGCCGGGACGGCTGCTGCATGTGAATGTGATCGGTTGCGCCATCTTCGCCGCGGTGTCGGGCTCATCGGCAGCGACCTGCGCCACCATCGGCCGCATCGCGCTGCCGGAACTGCTCAAGCGCGGCTACGACGAAAAAATGGCGATCGGCACTTTGGCTGGCTCCGGCACGCTCGGCCTGCTGATCCCGCCCTCGATCATCATGATCGTCTACGCGACCGCGACCGATCAGTCGATCGCGCGCCTGTTTATCGCCGGCGTCATCCCGGGCATCATGCTGGCGCTGTTGTTCATGGGGTTCATTATTGTCTGGGCGCTGTTGAACAAGGAGCGCATGCCGGCGCCGGACCCGCATGTGCCGTATATGGCGCGGTTCAAGGCGTCGCGGCGGCTGATCCCGATTTCGTTGCTTATTCTCGGCGTCATCGGCTCGATCTATGGCGGGCTGGCGTCGGCGACCGAAGCGGCCGTGGTCGGCGTGTTTCTGTCGTTGTTCATGTCGTGGTGGTCGGGGACGCTGAGCGTCGCCAGCTTTCGCGACGCGCTGCTGGCGGCGACGCGCACAAGCTGCATGATCGCCTTCATCCTGGCCGGCGCTGCCTTCCTGACCGCCGCCATGGGCTTTACCGGCATTCCGGTGGCCCTGGCCGAGTGGATCACGGCGTTCAATCTGCCGCCGTGGGCGCTGCTGTCGGCGCTGACGATGTTCTACATATTGCTCGGTTGTTTTCTCGACGGCATCTCGATGGTGGTGTTGACCACCTCGATCATCATTCCGCTGGTGCAGAAGGCCGGGTTCGATCTGATCTGGTTCGGCATCTATGTCGTGCTGGTGGTCGAGATGGCGCAGATCACGCCGCCGGTCGGCTTCAATCTCTATGTCCTGCAGGGCATGACCGGCCGCAACATCTTCGTCATCGGCGGCTATACGCTGCCGTTGTTCCTGCTGATGGTCGTTGCGGTGGTTCTGGTGGCGACGTTCCCCGGCATCGCGCTGTGGCTGCCGTCGACGATGTTCGACACGCGCTAACGGTGTGACACGCGCATGCGCTGGCCGACGACGACCGTGGCGACCACCAGCGCGGCATAAAACACCGTCGACAGCCCGACCTGCTCGCCGTTCACCGGCGCGGCCAGGGCCACGACCACGAACGGCTGCAGCATGATCATCTGCCCGATACGCGCGACGCCGCCGAGCGCCATCGCCGCGTTGAACACGAAGAACGCCACGTACTGGCTGACCAGCCCGATATAGGCGAGGCCGCCCCAGGCCGGCCACGGCACGTCGGCGAGCCCTTGCGGCCACGTCAACAGAACGGCCAGCGCCGACAGCGGCAGGAACGCCACCACCTGCCAGGAGATCACCTCCCAGCCCGGCATCACCATGCTCAGGCGCCCGGACAGGGCGTAGGCGAATCCGCCGGCGGTCACGGTGGCGAGCAGGAACAGGTCGCCCACCACGAAACCCAGTTCGTCGCCGCTGCTGAGCATGAAATAGATCACGATCGCCGCGCCCGTCACGCTGGCCAGCCAGAAGCCGAGGCTGGGGCGCTCGTTGGTGACGAGGGTCGCCGCGGCGACGGTGGCGATCGGCATGATGCCGAGCACGACGCCGCCATGCGCGGCAGGCACCGTCATCGCCGCGAGCGACATGAACAGCGGAAAGCCGATGATGGTGCAGAGGCCGGTGAGCAGCAGCGTCGGCCACAGCGCACGCGGCGGCAGCGGCCGCCGCAGAACGAGCAGCAGCGCGAGCCCGGCGACGCCGGCGATGGCCGCGCGCGATGCCGTGACGAACAGCGGGTCCATCGCCGGGACCGCGAGCTTGGTCGCCGGCAGGGTCGCGCCGAACATCAGGACGCCGACAAAGCCGAGCGCGTAGCCGAGTTGTTGGTTCGAGAGCGACAGTTGAAGAATGTCCTGCGGCGGGGCGCGAATTGGCGCGCAAGCTACTGCCTGCGCTGCGCGAACGCCAGCCGCCGAACCTGAACCGGGTCGTTAAAAAAAAGCGCCGGCTGCGTCGAAGACGCAACCGGC
>JAUSBQ010000400.1 GCA_030651965.1 Pseudolabrys sp.
AGGACGGCATCACCAACAGCTACACGGTCGACGCCGGCGGCAATATCAATCTGCCGCTGATCGGCTCGGTGCCGGCGCGCGGCGCCACCACGCAGGCCTTGTCGCGCGTGATCGCCGGCAAGCTCAAGCAGGGCTTCGTGCGCGATCCCTCGGTCAGCGTCGAAGTCGAGGCCTACCGGCCGTTCTTCATCCTCGGCGAAGTGACGACGCCCGGCCAGTATCCGTATGTCGCCAACATGACGGCGGAAACCGCGATCGCGATTGCCGGCGGCTTTGCGCCGCGCGCGTCCAAGGGCAAGGTGCATGTCACCCGCAACGCGCCGGGCCAGCAGTTCAACGGCGAAGTGCCGCTCAACTTCCCGCTCCGCCCCGGCGATACCGTGGTGGTGAAGGAGCGGTGGTTTTAGGATTCCGGAAGTCGTCCCCGCGAAAGCGGGGACCCAGTACACACCGACAGCTCAGTGATTACTGGATCGTCCGTCTTCGCGGACGATGACAGCAACATATGACGCGCTGCGACGCCTATTTCATATGCTTCGTCAAAAATTCCTGCGTCCGGCTCCAGGCCAGGTCGCCTGATTCCTTGCGATAGCTGGCGCGCTCGTCGCAGTAAAAACCATGCGGCGCGTCGGGATAGACATAGACTTCGGCGTGCGGCTGCTTGGCCTTGACCTCGTCGACGACGTTCATCGGAATGCCTTCGTCCTTTTCGCCGAAGTGCATCTGCACCGGACATTTCGGCTTCTCGTCGGCGAACTTGACGATGGTGCCGCCGTAGAAGCAAACCGCCGCCGATAGGCCGGGCAGGCGGGTGGCGGCGAGAAACGCCGCGGTGCCGCCGAGGCAAAATCCAATGACGCCAATCGGTCCGACGCCTTTCATGTCGGCCTGCGCCGCCGCCATGTCGTGCACCATGTGGTCCCAGTTGATATTGCCGAGATAGCTGCGCGCATGGGCGATCTCGTCCGGCGTATAGCCGCTCTCGAAGTCGCGAACGAAACGGTCGAACACCGCGGGCGCCACCGCGACATAGCCGAGCGCGGCGAGCCGGTCGCAGACCGCGCGGATGTGATGATTGACGCCGAAAATTTCCTGCACCACGACGATGCCGCCCTTCGGCTTGCCTGCCGGATCGGCGCGATAGGCGCCGAGCTTGTGGCTGTCGGTGGTGGTGAGTGAAAACTGCTTGCCCAAGTGAACCTCCGGTTGCTTTCAATCGACGATGGTGTGAAACCGCCTGTCGCCAGCGCGCTTCCTAGCACGGCAAAGCATATTTGAACCAGAGCGCGGACTCGGGTCTACGCGACCTGAGCGCCACGCAAGCAGTCTGCAATGTGGCTATTGCCAATTCGGCATCGGCAAAATCAGCCTGCCGGTCTTTCGACTTTACGAACGCCGGCTTTGACTATTGCTTGCCGCGACGTGTCGATTGCCGCGAGACACCTTGCCAATTCTCGTGGCCTTTCGATATAGAATAAGTATCGGCGGCAATGACACGATCGCGGCCTGCGCGCTTGGCTTCGTAAAGAGCCATGTCGGCTCGCCTCAGCAGGCTGTCAACCGAATCGCCGTCTTCCCATTCGGCTAAGCCCAGACTGCATGTCACTTCGACAACCTTGTTGTCGGCATGAATTTTCAATTCTCCAATTGCGCGACGAAACGATTCGGCGATTTCGAATGCATCCGAAACGGGAGCGTCGACGATAATTCCAAATTCTTCGCCGCCTAGCCGACCCACGAGCCCTTCCAACAGCGCAGCCTCGGCCGCTACACTCCGCAGAACCGCATCCCCGACACCATGGCCGTGAGTATCGTTGATCTGCTTAAAATGGTCGAGATCGAAAATAGTGGCAGTAACCGCGTTTCCTGTCTTTGCTCGTTCGCATGCTTCTCCGGCGCGGTCGAAAAATACCCGACGGTTGAGTAAGCCAGTGAGAAAGTCGGTTGTCGCATAGCGAAATAGTTCATTCTGCATAGTTGTGACGCGCTCGGCTGTTCTGAGCCTGGCGCGCAGTTCCTCGGCAATCGGCGGTTTGCAAATGAAATCGTCTGCGCCGTTATCGAGGGCTTGAACCAGCCTATCTTGTTCGTCACTCGACGACATAAGAAGTATGTAAAGCGGACGCCGACTGCCCACCAACGCTCGCGCTTGCCTGCAAAGTTCTATGCCGGACATTGTTTCTAGTTCCGCGCAAGTAATCAGCGCGCGGACTTCCGGATTGTTCTTGATATAGGTTAGCGCTTCATCGCCATTGGACAGCGGACAAATTTCGTTGCCGCCCTGTTGGATCAACTCGCCAACGATCCGGCGTACTGTACGGCTCGGGTCCACTAGTACAATTTGCACAGCCATCTCCCGGCATAACAGCATTGGCTATCACCGAACCGGTTAAGAGATTCTTCAGGGCCTCTAAGAGTCTGTCCGAAGAGATCATACGGGATTGCATAGCTTTCTCAACATGAGCCTGATGGAGGCGAGACGCAGAAACGCGAGCGCCTTTCGATTGAGATTTTCCCAATCCTTTGCGAGCCGTCTGCAGCGCCCGAGC
>JAUSBQ010000401.1 GCA_030651965.1 Pseudolabrys sp.
ACGCTGCTCGGCGATCATCATCGCGCCCATCCCGAAAAACATTCCAAGCGCAATGGATGAAGCAACTAAAGTCATTGACCACGTGATGTATCCGGGCATTTCCAGGGCGGCCATGCCAAGGTAATGCATGCTCGCCACGCCTGCTCCGATGATTGCACCGCCAATCGCCGCTCCCAAGCGAGCGGGCCCGTAGACGGCAATGCCAAAGCCAAGGCCTGTCATACCAACGGCGGCTCCTAAGGATAGCGCCGTGAGTGCGATGTTAAAGGCAATCGAAACCCCGGGCTCGTAGGCCAGCATCGCGATGAAATGGGTCGCCCAGATCCCACATCCCGTCGAAGCGCCAGCCCCCAAAACCCATAACAATCGCGAGCGGCCGATCGTTGCCTGCGCGCGTTTGAACAGGATTAAGCCGGTAACGCTTGCGATAAGACACACCAAACCCGCCAGAACAACGAGACGCCAATCGTGTTCGGTGGTGAGGCAGGTGAATACTTGAAACATCGGCATCCTCCGACGTGATCAGTCAAAGCTAATTCTACCGTGTTTAAGTTTCATTAAGGTTAAGTGTGAGCTTGGACCCCGGGGCTCTTACCCTTCAAGAAGGAGATGATGCCATGTCGCGGGTAGCGACGCGTTCGTCTATCCAGTTTTGTACCTCTTCCGCTAACCACGCCACCCTGCAGGCTCCAAGCCGTACCCGCTTGGGGAATTGGCCGGCGGCTTCAAGGCGCGCGATGTGCGCGAAGCTATACGGGACCCCGAATAGCGATCTCAGTTCCTTCTTCGTAACTAGTTTCTGTGTCATCGGACACTCCCTAAAAAGGGAGCATCGCGATACCCACCGAAAACCAGCTAGCAGGCACTGATGAGCATAGGCTCAAATACCGACCCGGACAATGTGCTCATAGCTGCACATAGATGCTTTCAGGCGGCATTAGGAAGCTTGTCGCCCTGCGATTTTTTAAGTAGCGCCGCGAGATAATCTTCCAATTTTGCGATGGCTTCGCGCATTTCATCCATATAGAGCGCGCGGTTGTACACATCGGCGACAGCCGTAATCACACCAGCTGATTGCAAGGTGCCGAGCTTGTGGTTCAGCAAGCGCTCGACAATGTGGGGTGGCACCTTCAGCTCGGCAAGCTTCGTCGCAAACGTCCTGCGAAGGTCCAAGAGCTGCCAAGGAGCAACCGGGCAGATATCCTTCAACTCCCATTTTGCTTTCCCCGAGCCGTTCCACGGGCTCACCATATCCCGACCGGGAAACAACAAATCCGTGCTGTTGAAGCGCGGGATGACTTCGAGAATGTCGGCTGTGAGGTTTCCATACGGGAAGCAGTGCTGGGTGCCGTTTTTGGTTTCCGGCAGCGTTACGGTCCGCTCCTCGGTATCGATAAAGGCGCGGCGACAAGAGATCATTTCTCCCCACCGCGTTCCCCATAGAAGCGAAAGCTGAATGGCAGTGCCGAAGGGGTATCCAACCTCCTCGGTCGCCTTCCATACCTCGACAATCTCGGCCTTCGACAAAACGCGCTTGCGGGGGATGTATTTTGTCGGCGACTTTAGACCTTCCATCGGCGAGTGCTTGATGTATCGCGGCACGCACCACCGCAGAAAAATCCGAATATACTTGAATACATGAAAGGCCTCGCCCGGCACGCGCTTTGCCAATTCGTCGGTGACCTTCGTGATGTCGTGATGGGTGATTTCGTCAAGACGCTTGTGCTGTAGTGGCTTGGCAAAGTAGCGTTTGATCACACGTTTGATCTGGTATTGCGTCTTCGGCTTCATGGTAGGAACGTGGATGGCGTAGAACTGCTGCATGGCGTCGCCGAACTTGGGAACCTCGATCTTCGGTTCGACAGGTGAACCAAGAAGCACGAGGGCCTGTTTGCGCGCGGCGGCCAGCGAGACGGCCGGATAGCGGCCGATGCGCGTGCGAACACGCTCGCGGCCCCTGATCACCATCCATGTCTTGCGATTTTTCCCCACGCGAATTCCGAACGCGGGGGTCGTTTCGTCGAAGTACGTGCCGGGCTCTTTGAGCCGTGACACGACAATGTCCGTCAAATAGACGACTGGCATTTTTGGCTCCAATTTGGCTCCCAAATCACGCGCGTAGAGGCGCGTAAGTGTGGGTTGCCGTGTTTATGTTTTGGAACCAAAAATTCAGAAAAGCTATGCAGTCACAGGCACTTGGCGGTCAGCATATGCAGCTATGAGTCGCGCTGCAATTTTTTATTTTCCGATTGGGAAGCTGCCGTTCTACCATTGAACTACGCCCGCGCGACCAGATACTTAGCAGGTTTTCCAAAATACACTAGGCACCTCCTAGGCACTGATTTTCCGCGCCCGCCTAGGTCCGCATACGTTTGTTACGGTCGATTTTCCTCAGTCCCGCCAAAGCAACACATTCAGTAACCACGGGGCAATAGCCGCTGCCGCCGTGCAACCGAGAATACACCGGCAAGTTAGAGGCCCAAAATATTTCACCTGGAGTGTCCGATTTGTCCTCCCGAAAAAGCATCAGGTTATGAGGGCCAAACAAATTCCGAGCCCACCGCCCTCGCTCGGAGATAGAGGTGCTGAAATGAGCCGCAGGACTTCATACACTGAATACCGCAGCCCCGCTCGCTCGGTGTGGACCGGCCGGCGAATCGGAACTCACGTCACGCGTCGCTATTACTAAACGCAACTGGCCCCCGCTTCTTAGGAAGCGGGGGCCTTCTCAGGAGGGCCAAACACGATGTGTCGTTGTCCAATCAAACGCCGTGGAAACGATCCGATTTTTCCGAATCTTCGCAGCGGCTGCCGATGCTCCAGCTCATTTCCTCCATTACCCTGGAGTTGTACTTAGATAAAAGAGAAATGCCCAAAGGTTAAAGGCCGAGTCTACCAAAGGGTGGTCTCGGCCTTTTTTCAGCACCTATTTCTTATTCATATCCCTGTTTGCGACCTTCCCATTACGATCGGCTAATTTGGCATACAGAAATAGAGAATGCCCCGGGAGGGGCATTCATTTATTGGAGCCTCTAGTTGACGAGGTGTTTTAATGAGCGGGCCGCAAAGATACAGCCATCTCATTGGCTAGCTTATCAGGGTCGCCATAATCCTCGCGGACTTCGTCGAGGATTTCTTGGTCAGGCGTGTTGAGAACGTCGTCGACCATCGCCTCGACAAGTCGTTCGGGGACAATTGACGCACCGCCTAAGGGCGGCGCACAATTTCGGGCCATAGAACTTCTCCTTTGATCTCGCAATATCGATCACCGAGAATTCGGTGATCGATAAACAAGATCACAGGAAGCCGGCTGCTACCCTAACTTACTGATATTACTATACAAAACTAGCCATATTCCGTCAAGGACCGCTATTTCGAGCCCCAAAAGGTCTTGCGAAAATATTTAAGCGTTCCGTGTCCGAATTCGTCGACCCTGCGAGCATTAGAAGACAGGAGTGGAGGGAGCATCGTGCCAGACTTCGAAGACAGAGATGTGCTGTCCATCCAGGAGGTATCCGACGCGATTGGAGCCCTCTCTCCTGCCGAGAAATCACGGCTTGCGAAAATTGCCATGATCTACGTAGGGCAGCAACCATGGAAGTACCCGGAAGAGGATTATTTAGAACTTGTGGACGAAGCGATCTCGCGCATGAGATCCGGGAAAAGAAAATGTCCACGCTTTCTAAATATCGTTCCGGCTCTGCGCGAAACGATGCGCAGTATCGTTTCACAAGAGAATAGAGAATGGAGACGCGAGCATGAACCTGCGCTCGTACGGATAAGAACTGTAGACGGGGAAAACGTTTCCGAGGAAGTTGAATATAGAAGCCAGCATGCCAATCCAGAGGAGCTTCTTCTCGCGTACGAGGAGTGGGACGAAACAATTTTGATTTTTCAGGATAATCCATCTGCACAACGGCTAATCATTGGGATGAAGTCTGGACTTGAAGGCAACGCCCTATTGGAATGGAGCGGCCTTCCCAAGACAAAGTACAACAGCGCCATGACGGCGATACGCCGACGACGGGAGAAACTCCGTCATATCTGGAACCGGTAGCGGAATCGACATATGAAAAAGCTACGGAAATACGACAAGCCCCACGTTAGCGAAAAGCTCATAGAAGCGATGGTCGACGACGTTCTCAACACGCCTGACCAAGAAATCCTCGACGAAGTCCGCGAGGATTATGGCGACCCTCATGAGCTAGCGAACCGAGTCAGCGAATTCATTGGACCTTCGCTGACCAAAAGACCTTCGCTAAGAATGAGAGCGGCTGCCGACGACGGTCGCACTCTCGCGTCGGCCGGCAATGCATCCAGACCAAAGCGTCCTAAACTATTGGGGTCTCTGCTGTGCTCTCAAGGGAACATTGAGATTTGGGACGATGGAAAATGCGTTTATGTAACTTCGCCCAACATGCTCGCTGTGGGTAGAGACATCACGCTGAGTTTGGAAGGGCGAAACTATCCGTTGCGTCTTTCGCTGCGACATGCTGGGTTTTTTGAGGTTAGAAATTTGGCATCTGCGGACGCAGAGGAATTTATTGTTTTACATTTGGAAAGCCCAGAGAGATATCCGGTAGCCTGGATATGAACAATGACTGATACAGCGCAGGACGCGCATCCCGTTTCGCTATTGCCACAACATTGGTTGGACAATGAACATGTGGCGTTTGGGACGAAACTCCTTCACGTTTCCGATGATCCGGATGGCCCACTTCGTCAGTTGGTCTTCACTCGGCTTGGCGCCCCGACTGAGCTATTCGCGAGAGACGCCACTGCTTCTCCCGCGATTGAAGAAAAGTATCTGCGTCGTCTAGAAGTCTTTGCCCCGGTGACCTTAAAATCATTGTGCGCATTGCCTGATGCCGCGCTTGCGAAAGTATGGTTGCCGCACCGCCCTTATTGGCACCGCGCCTTGGCGAGACTCCAGAACGACGGCGAAATCTCGCCTATTGCTGGCGCAATGCTGGTCGCTGATCGCATCCTGCGCGGAACATTGACCGCCCCACAATTGTTACGAGTCGCAAACCACGAACTAAATTGCAGATGGACTGCATCACGGCAGCTTTATATCGATCTTTCGACGCTGATGGATCACCTGACGCGTAAGAGAATTACTACAAATGATTACTTTTCGGCGATGGCACATTTTAGAGAGGCCCACCGATTGGATCGGTGGGCGCTTGTTGAAAATGCGTTACTCCATTTAATTATCTTCTCTCCCTTGCTGATTTTACGCGCGCATTCTGGGAAACAGGAAACGCAAACCGAGTTTAGTTTACCGGTGGCCGTCGATGTATTCCTAGACCCCAAACATCGGGAACGATTTCGGAGCGATGGCGACGGCGTTATCGACCATGTTAATTGGCAGTCGCCTTTAGAAAACGCAATTTTTGCTGCCAAAGCACTGTGGAAGAACAAGCACGGCTCGTGGCCGACAGAGGTTAAAAACAGCATCGCTGCCGCTTCTGTTGTTGTCGATTTACGAATCGCCGAATCAATAGTCCGTCCCTATAGCGCAGATTGGGCAACCATTGAACTAACCGGTTCAAGCGCCGAGACCTCTCTCAGTTTGGCTACTTTAGCAAGCTTTCTTGACCGCACCGCGCTCCAAACAACCTGCGCGACCGGCAAGCTCGGACGGTTCTTTCGCGACCCAGAAGGGGGCGGCGATCATCGAGTCGAAAGGATGGATCCATCTGTTTTGGAATTAAAGTTTAAGCGAGCTGCAGACGCGCTCGTCGTCGATACGATGATATGCCCGCCCGCCGCGTTGACCACTAAAGGCCACCTGCGAGTATGCTCCGGACGGACGCTCTCTGAATTCGCAACTCATGCACGACTTCAGTGGAGGAAAACTCAATACATCCGAACGCCTGATCTCGCGATTGCGTTTCGGGATGAAGACCCAAGCAAGAGATATCAAGAGGGGGCTTTGGACGACGAGGTCGAATACGTTTTGGGGCAACTCCGAAACAATCGAACAAAGCCCGTATTCGAGTTCTCTAAGAGTCTGTCCGAAGAGATCATACGGGATTGCATAGCTTTCTCAACATGAGCCTGATGGAGGCGAGACGCAGAAACGCGAGCGCCTTTCGATTGAGATTTTCCCAATCCTTTGCGAGCCGTCTGCAGCGCCCGAGC